>JAOZIF010000118.1 GCA_026014495.1 Candidatus Bathyarchaeum sp. | reverse complement strand
AACTTCCAAGTATAAATATATGTGTGGATGTTACCTCTATAGCAATGTTATAATTAAAAAGCAACTAAAAAAACATCAAATTTATTACTAAATTGCATAGTTAATTGCTAAATATAAAAGATTTTTAATAAAAAATTATTAATTAATGAACCGGAGAGAGGCTACGGCAACACAGCTTGGAAAACAGTTTTCAGAGCATGTTGAAATGAAAGTTTTTGAATAAAAAGAACAAAAACAACATAAAAAAATGCACAAGAAATAAACATGGCAACGACCGCCGCACAATAAAGTAACCAAAAACCAAGAAAACATCAAAAGATTACAGAAATAGGCGCTGAATACGTCCGTGCAAAAGCTGAAGGGAGCATTTCTAAGGAAACGTAAATAAACAGCGCAACCAAAAAAGTGGTCAGAATCACCCCAAATGTGGCCGGGATGAGGTAGTCTGGTAGCCTATAGGTCTGTGGAGCCTAGCGCCCGGGTTCAAATCCCGGTCCCGGCCCTCTTCTGCTTCAATTCATTTTAGAAGCTAAAGGGTAGGTTATGTGTTAAAAATTGGCAACAGCCAGAGTTTGCAGTCAACTAAGCTTTCGTCTAGCCACAATTGTTAACAACGGTGCAATAAACAACAGGGAAAGAATTAGCCATGATGAAAACTCAGGAATTACATTGATTTCAACAGGTATTTTTGACTCAGACGAGCTTGTATAACTTCCATCATCTTGTACTACTAAGGAGATTTCGTAAGAACCAACTTCTTCGTAGTGGTGTGAAACAGTAGGGGATGATATCCACCCAGTGTTTGTGCCATCTCCAAAATCAAATTTGTAAAGTACAATTTCCCCATCAAGATCATACGAGTCAGATGCATCGCAAAGCACATCTTGACCCGTTTCAACATTTGTTGCATTAACTGAAAGGACTGCAAATGGTCTTTGATTTTCTTCAGGGTCTTCTGAGATAATTTCTGTGAATACTGCTGTCAGTAAATAAGATTCATTCAAAGTAATTGTGTAGGAATCAGCAGACCCCACATTCAGGGAATCAAGCAACCAATGACTAAACACCCATCCATACGTAGGAGACGCCGTAACGCTCACATTACTCCCAACCGCAAATCCATGAGAACCTGCTGATGGATTCGTAGTTCCAGAACCGGACGTAGAAATTGTTAATTGAGGTTCAAAAAGGATGGTGTCAGAATACATTTGTGTGTATTCATAATCTATTTCTCTCCAGAATCGTGCATAGACTGTTTTTATTTCTCCAACTTCACTCAAAGTCCAGCTTTTTGTCATAGAATAATCAAAGTTAGTCCATGATATTCCATCATTGCTGAATTCCATCCACCTAATGTCAAATACTGGGTCCACAGCATAGATATTGAGAGTCACTGACAGAGAATCCGTAGTTGAAGCACCATTGTTTATTAAAAATGATACAGTTGGGTAAGATGAATCTAAAAGTTCATCATAGTTTGTGACAGCTAGCGTTAATGATGGATCACCTAACAGTATCATGTGCTGTGCAGTATCTCTTATGTTATAAAAGAAAAAAGCTTCACCTATCGAGCCGTTTGCATCGGGTAAATGTGCTACGGAGCCAAGATTATATGCTGAAAAAAATATATTGGATTCCGATTCCACGTTCATATAAGTCGTCCCGCCAATCAATGCAACTGCACCGCCACTTTGTTTGGTCAACATCTTAACTGCAATACTAAATTCATAATCAAATTTTCCACTATGACAACCGCATGTAAAAATTACAGGTAACTTAGAATTGGTTAATTGGTCAACATCCTGATAATCAAAAGTTACATCGTCATCAAACGACCAAAGGTATGGGTTGGCGTGTGAAATAATTGTTAAAGTTCCTACTCCAGCGTTTATGGTATCTATGAAATCTTGTAATGTGGCATTATTTGGGTACATTAAGATCTTTTTAGTTTCGTTAATAATACCTGGTGCATACAATTTCCAAGGTGCATTACCAATATTAACGGCTGAAAACTCATCTGCGCTAACTAAAACATTCGTTTTTGCCCATTCGCATGGAACACTGATTTGTTCATAAGAGATGGTTTTGTTAATCAGATTTTCGAGTTCAACCAAGTTATCGGACGGAAATCTACCTAGAATAAAATCGGGGAAATCGATGAAAGAACGGTTGGTTAAAGTGTCAAAAGAGTAAGTATCTTCTGTTTGTTCTAAGGTTGAGTAATAATAATCACATGTTCGATAATCTACTCTTGGTCCGCCTCCACAAGTGTTGTTAACCCAGTAGTTAATGGGAGGGATACTATCAGGTCCACCTACAAAAAGCACATACTTCATTTGCCAAGTATTGAAGGCGTCTTTTAGGAACTCCAGAATTTTTGTTTGTGTTGATGCTCCCAGATATTCTTGAACTATTTCTTCGGTTGTGATAACAAAAGTTTTCAACCCAAGCTGTTGCTTCCATTCTTCAAAAGTCTCTACAACCGATTTAGCTTGTTCAAATGTAACTATAACATAATCAGTTTCTTGGGAAGGTAGTTGATAACCAGCATCCTTATTCACAGGTAACAGTGGGTACCCCCTAAAGGAGTCAAATTCATCGGTGCTCTGAAAATTGATAGGTGGTACTGCATAAAGACCATCTTGGTGCATAAAAATTTCCATGAATTTATCGGCAAGGTAATCGTTTTCACAGGGGATATATTCGCAGGCATTACGTAAAATTTGAATCTCAAAATCTAACGTTGCCCAAACTCCGCCATAGTTCAACTGAATCTGTGCAAATTTGTAGCACCTAAGATTTAGGGTAGTTAACTGCTCAATGTTCGGAGCTTCTGGTTCAGGAGGTTCTATAGAATAGGTGTAATTGATAATTTTGACCGAGTACGCAGAAGCATCGGGTGGAATTAGAATGTTCACATAGTAACCATAACTCAGTAACGTCGCATTAGATTTCACATTGACAACATATGTTTCAGTTTCTGGGTCTTCAGATGTTTCTCCCGAGATGATGGGCACAAATATGGTAGACAAAAATATTTGAATGAAAACAATTGTTATCAAATAGTTCCGCATCATAATGTAAGATTTATAGAAGTTTTTACATATTTTTGTTTCGCTAAAAAAAGTGTCTATCTGAAAAGATTACAAGCCAACTGACGCCCTTTGGGTAGCAAAGATTACCCAAAAAATGAAAGAAAGAAATAAGCTTAAATCAGGCTTTTATCATCAAAGAAAGGAAGCAGATTTGTGGGCCGATAGTTCAGTCTGGTATGAATGCCTGACTTGCACTCAGGAGGCCGCGGGTTCAATTCCCGCTCGGTCCACCATAATTTGTTTTTTTTGGTGTACTTGTTTGTGTGAAATTTTTGTGTGAAAGCTTTTTTGTGACAAAAATTTCAGAAAAAAACTTAGTTTTCAACAATGAACTACTATTAGACTACTAATATGCCGCAAGAACGTGTGAATAACGGGTGTTTTCCAGCAGTGTTTCTTGCCAGTCTTCTGATATTGATTGTAAATCGGTTTTAGTGATATTGACTAGTCTGTCAGAACTGTTTTAGGGTTAGAGAAGTTGGTTTGAGTAAGGAATTTGGAGGCTGTTTGGGTTGAAGAAGGCTTGTGTTGTTGTTTTTGTTTCACTCTTTTGTGTTGCTTTGACGTTTTCTGGTTTGGTTTTTGCTGATGTTGGGGATGTTGGTGTTGCTGAGGGGGACTGGTTTAGTTACGGTTTTAGT
>JAOZIF010000114.1 GCA_026014495.1 Candidatus Bathyarchaeum sp. | reverse complement strand
GCAACAGAGATCTCAGTTTATTGGAGGGCAATTCACTTAAAAGACGAATACGACGCATATGACTCAATAAGGGCTGTTTTTCCAGCAGGTACAGTCTCAGGCGCTCCCAAAGTTCGCGCAATGGAGATAATTGAAGAGCTTGAGCCAACAAGAAGGGGACCATACGCGGGTGCAGTAGGCTACTTTTCGTACAATGGCAATGCAGATTTTGCCATAACAATCAGAACACTTGTCGCCAACGGAGAAAACGCGCACATTCAAGTTGGGGCAGGCATAGTAGCAGATTCGGACCCAGAAAAAGAATGGTACGAAACAGAGCACAAAGCGCGTGCACTAATTAAGGCATTAGAAGTTTCAGGAAGTGAAAACAAGTGAAAGTTTTGGTTATAGACAATTACGACTCCTTTGTTTACAATTTGGTCCAATATGTTGGAGAGCTCGGAGGAGAACCAATAGTATATAGAAATGACCAATTGACACTAAAACAAGCCATGGAATTAGACCCAGAGCGGATAGTAATTTCTCCCGGACCTGGAACACCTGAAGATCCACACTATTTTGGAGTGTGCGCAGCGGTCCTTCAAGAGATGGGTCAAAAAATTCCTACACTAGGAGTGTGTTTGGGAAATCAGGGAATAATTTCTGTTTTTGGTGGAAAAGTTGTAAGAGCAAATCGGCTGATGCATGGAAAAACGAGTCAAATAAAGCATGATGGCAAAGGCTTGTTTGAAGGCGTCAAAAACCCGTTCACGGCAACCCGTTATCATTCTCTTGTTGGAGAAAAAACATCCATCCCCTCATGTATAGAAGTAAGCGCCAAATCCACAGATGATAACGAAATTATGGCAGTTCGACACAGAAAATATCCAATCACTGGAGTGCAATTTCATCCCGAGTCAATATTGTGTGAGGATGGAAAAAAGATGGTCAAAAACTTTCTTGAAGGAAGAAATGAAAAATGATCAGGGATAACATACAAAAGTTGATTGATGGCGCCGATTTGAGCCACGAAGAGTCTACGGTAGCCATGAACGAGGTTATGTCTGGCAAGGCAACAAATGCTCAGATAGGTGGATTCTTGACCGCCCTAAGACTAAAGGGCGAAACATCTGAAGAAATAACAGCCTTCACCACGGTAATGAAGAAGGTTTGCAACCAAATTCATCCAAACGTGAAAGGGCGACTGGTCGACACCTGTGGAACAGGCGGAGATAAAATTAAAACATTTAACATCAGCACCACAGCAGCCTTTGTTGTTGCGGGAACAGGTATTGCTGTAGCTAAGCACGGAAACAGGTCGGTTACAAGCAAATGTGGCAGCGCCGACGTTTTAGAAGCACTTGGACTTAACCTTACTCTTGAACCCGAAAAAGTTGAAAAAGCCATCGAAAATGTTGGCATTGGATTCATGTTTGCTCCAGCCTTCCATCCAGCCATGAAATACGCTATTGGTCCAAGAAGAGAGCTTGGAATTAGAACGGTTTTCAATGTTCTTGGTCCCCTGACAAATCCTGCCGATGCTAATGCCCAGTTACTAGGAGTTTATGACCCCAAACTAACAGAGCCACTAGCTTATTCCCTGAAGAATCTTGGTTGTGAGGAAGCGATGGTTGTCCACGGTTTAGATGGATTAGATGAAATCTCTACTGTTGGGAAAACGCGCATCTCATGGTTAAAAGGCGACAAAGTTTCAACAAAAGAAATGATGCCAAAAGATTTCGGCATAAAACAAGCCAAACTAGAAGACATCAAAGGAACTGCGCTAGAAGAAAGCGCTGAACTTGTATTCAAACTCCTATATGGCTGCATTAATGCCGATGACCCTAGAAGAGAAATTGTGCAAGTTAACGGTGCAGCCGCAATTATTGTTGCTGGTAGGGCTGAAGATTTCGGTTATGCAATAGAAGCTGCAAAAGAATCGATTGAAAGCGGCGGCGCCTACAAGAAGCTCAAGGAACTGGTCAAATTTTCTGGCGGAGACACTTCTAATATTGAACAGTTGGAAAAAAAGTATGCCTGATTATCTTGATACTCTGGCACAGGATGCCAAGCAAACAGTCGCTGAAGGTTACTACAACGTTTCAACTCAGCACAACTCAGTTTTGGTTAGTCTCAAAGAGGCAATTAAAGAAAGCAAAACAAATGCGATAATCACAGAGGTTAAAGCCGCGTCACCTTCCAGAGGAACAATCAAAACTAACGTTGACCCCGCAGAAATCGCAAGTGCGATGGAAAAGGGCGGGTCAATAGGAATATCGGTTCTGACAGAGCCCAAGCATTTTAACGGGGCTCTTAGTTACCTAGCAAAAGTCAGAGAAGCTGTTAAGCTTCCAATACTCATGAAGGACATAATTGTCGACCCTATACAGCTTGAAGCTGCAACAAGAATAGGCGCTAACATTGTTCTTCTTATAGAAGCAGTCTTTGAGCGGGGATACTGCGAATTCAGCGTCGATGAAATGATAACACAGGCGCACTCCAGAAGTCTTGAAGTGCTACTAGAAACCCATAATGAAGATGAGTTCTTACGTGCCATAGAAACAAACGCTGATTTGGTTGGAATCAACAACCGTGACCTGCGAACACTTAAGATCGACCTTGAAACAACAAAGGCAATACTAAAGAAACATGAAAAGAGGGGCAAGGTTGTTGTTAGCGAAAGCGGAATAATGACCGTCACAGATCTAGTTTTTCTGCGAAACTGTGGCGCCCAAGCTTTTTTAATTGGCTCAGCAATCATGATGTCTGACAACATCGAACAAAAAGTCAAGGAGTTTGTTACTGCCCATTGAGAAATCCAAGAGTGAAAATTTGTGGCTTAACAAGAGAAGAAGATTTGGCTGTAGCCGTGGCTGCAGGAGCTGATGCAGTTGGTTTTCTTGTGGGCGTTCCTTCGTCTCCACGAAATTTGACGCTAGAAAAAGCAAAAACTCTGTTAAAGCAAGTTCCAGTTTTTGTTGACAGCGTAGTGGTAACGCCTCCCACGAGTATTGAATGGTTAGTCAAAGTCTGTGAACGCTTAAAGCCGTCAGCAATTCAGATTCATGGAAAAGAGATGCTTGATTCTTCAAAAATCCACAAAAAAATAAAAGAAACTAGACTCATCAAAACGGTCTACGTAACAAAAGACGCTCTTAACGAAAAGGCTATAGAGGAACTAAAAACTTTTGACGCAGTGCTGCTTGACTCGTTTATCAAGGGGCAGTATGGTGGAACAGGTAAAGTTCACGATTGGATGTTAAGCAGACAAATCAAAGAAGCTGTTACGCCTGTTCCAGTGATTTTAGCTGGAGGACTAAAACCAGAAAACGTCAAAGACGCCATCCTAGCGGTGCATCCCTATGCGGTTGACGTTGCCAGCGGCGTGGAAGCAAGCCCAGCAATTAAAGACCACAAGAAGGTCAGGGCGTTTATTGAAAATGCAAAACAAATCAAACTAAACAACAAGGTGAACATAAAGTGAAAAACGGAAAATTCGGAAAGTATGGTGGACAGTACGTCAACGAGGTACTAATGCCGATTCTAATTGAGCTGGAAGCAGCTTTTGAGAAGCATTACAAGACCCCAGAATTCCAAGACAAACTCAATACATTACTACGAGATTATGCTGGAAGACCAACCCCACTCTATCACGCAAAAAACTTCAGCAAGCTCATCGGCTGCAAAGTTTACCTAAAAAGAGAAGACCTAGTGTGTGGAGGCTCACACAAACTCAACAACGCCCTAGGACAGGCGCTACTGACAAAAGAGATGGGCAAAAAAAGGATGATAACAGAAACCGCTGCAGGACAGCATGGACTCGCAACAGCCATGGCAGGCAACGTCTGCGGACTAGAAACCGAAGTCTTCATGGGTGTAAAAGACATTAAACGGCAGGCAAGCAACGTAAAACGAATCAAACTACTAGGAGCAAAAGTAACCCCAGTTGATATTGGAATGGGAGTTCTAAAAGACGCAGTCTCAGACACATTACGAAAATGGACTACCTGCTCACAGACAACCCACTATCTGATGGGCTCAACTGTAGGTCCACACCCATACCCAGAGATTGTCGCAACATTCCAAAGTGTGATTGGAAAAGAAATCAAAAAACAAATAGTGAAAAAAGAGGACAAATTGCCAGACACCATAGTTGCTTGCGGCAGCGGAGGAAGCAACGCACTAGGAGCATTCAGACCATTCATCAAAGAAAAAGACGTTAGGCTCATTTTTGTTGAAGGTGGAGGCGAAAGCCTAGAAGCCGACAACAGTGCTGCAGCATTCAAGATAGGCAAACCAGGCGTCCTACATGGTGCAGTAATGCAAGTTCTGCAAGACGAAAACGGGCAGATAAAGCCGTCAAGAACACGAGCAGCTGGACTTAATTATCCTGGAAGAGGACCAGAAATCTCAGGGCTAGTTGACAGCAGAAGGGCGAAGTCTGGTTCCGCTTTCGACAACGAGGTGTTTGAGGCAGTGAAGGTGATGGCTCGAACTGAGGGGCTAATACCTGCCCTTGAAACAGCCCATGCCATCGCATATATGGTGAATAATAAAGACGAGTTTGACAAAAACGAAGTTGTTGTTTTGAACTATTCTGGAAGAGGCGACAAGGATCTAGAAACGATTATGAGGTATTTTAATGAATCTTGAAAACAAATTCCGAGAACTCCAAAACAAAGGGGAGGGTGCTCACATGCCCCATGTTTACTATGGCGACCCCCACGAAGAGTTTTCCCTCAAGCTACTAGAAACTCTTGTGGAAAACGGGGCAGATATAATCGAGTTTGGGATTCCTTTCTCTGATCCGACAGCTGACGGACCGACCTTTCAGGCAGTATGTGAAAGAGCACTAGAGAATGGCATGACCCCAAGCAGGTGTATCGAGGGCATAAAAAAGCTAAGAACCAAGGGCATAGACAATCCGATTGTGGTTACCACTTACTATAATATCCCTTACGTTATGGGTGTAAGAAAGTTCCTTGACAAAATAAAGCAGGCAGGCGCCCAAGCGATAATCGTGCCTAACGTTCCAGTTGAGGAAGCCGATGTTTTGTTGGCTGAAGGCAAAAAAAGCGGAATACATCCCATATTTCAGATAGCACCAACAACAACAGAAGAGAGACTGAAAAAAATCACAGACATCGCATCAGGCTTTCTTTACGTCATAGGAGTCGAAGGCGTCACAGGAGTAAGAGAAAGCCTAGGCGACTCAACACTAAAACTTGTACAAAGAGTCCGAAAACACACAGACATGCCACTGATGGCTGGATTTGGCATATCAACCAAAAAACAAGCCGCAGCAGTAGTTTTAGCAGGAGCAAACGGCGCAATAGCAGGAAGCGCATACGCAAGAATCTACGAAAAGAACCTCAAAAACCCTGAAACAACGCTACCAGAGATTACCAAGTTAGTGGAGCAAATAAAGCAAGGCTGCATAGAAGGATACAAACAAAGAAAGTAACACAAAAAAACTAAACAGTCAATTCAAGTCTAGAAAGGGTTTATTAGACCAAGAAGCTGACAAAAACCAACTAAAAGCTACGAGGGAAAACAGAATGCACATCCACGAGTTTCAGAAGATGATGCGACAACTATATTTTGAAAGAGACACAAAACGAGGAACAAAAGGAACAACAGATTGGCTTGCAGATGAAGTTGAAGAGCTAAAAGAAGCCCTTGAAGAAGGCGACAGGAATAGTGCTGCAAAAGAATTTGCTGATGTCTTGGCATGGTTAGCTTCTCTGGCCAATATTGTTGACATAGACTTGGAGAGTGCAGCACTCACAAAATATAACAATAAATGCCCAAAATGTGGACTGTCACCCTGTAACTGCAAGTTTTAGCGTCACGGCTAAGTTACCAGTTTTTGTTGTCCCATATCAGTTAAGGTCCAAATATAAAATCGCCTTCCTTTATGGCTTAGAATTTGTTCTGCCTCAAGAAGGTGAAGATGATAAAGAACAGTTGCATAACGAAGACCTATTTTTCGGGAAAGCTTTGTGGCAGTGGTTGCTCTCTTTTCAAGAGCTAATATTATTTTTGTCCTAGCTGACAATCCGGGTTGAATGTTCCGTTTTAGAGACAGGAAAGCATTAGGGTGATAAGGAATCCTGAACATATGTCTCAAAACATGGAGTTTAAGCCAAAAAAGATTTGCCTGAACACTCACGAAAACGATGTAAGGCTAATTTGCCTAGGTTTTTTGCCCTCGAATAAAGTCAAGATTTCCTCTTCCACCATAGCCAGCCGTTGAGCATAATACTCTAAAAGCCCATACTTTTTAACGAGTTGAGTGGCTGCAGGCAAATACTTTTCAATCCCCCCACGATAAACGGTAAGAATCAAATCACTGTTGCAAGACGGACACTTGCCAATTAGAGGCATTCTTCTGAACTTTCTGTTACAACCTTTGCAACGAAACTTTTGATTAGTAAAAGCTCTCAGGTTACCAGCTATGTCACGCACAAAATGAGTTGTCAGAACCTTTTGAGCAACCACATCAGCATCAACAGCTTCAATCTTTTCTGCCAAAACAAGTTGGCTATGTAGTTTGTCGGTCATCTTTCCAAATTTTTTGTATATGCTCTCTTGGTTGCCCATGTTAACATTCGAAACAGGAATAGTATACTTGAAGCCCTCAAACTGAGCTGCAGTGTTTAATCTGTCTTCGATTGTGTCGATTATTGTGCTTGTTTGTCGGGGGTCTGCATTCTGCAGTGTTTTTTCGTAAAAGAGTAAAGGATAGTTTCCTGCAACATCCACTTCGTGGGCTTGCCGCTGCACCTCCACAGGATTAACAACAGGAATAATCAGGATAGGCGCATCCATTATCCCTCCTATCTGTGAAGGCAAAAAGACTTTAGAAAAGTTCAAAATCGCATCTAAAGCCAAAATCAATGTGTCCTCATCGCCGTCACAGTCTCTACGTTTTGCTGAATGCCACATATGATGAGCATAACAGACCTTTAGGGGCGTAAAACCAATTATTCTCCCAACAATACCAACCGATGTGTGCGGCGCCAAACCAATAATTATTTGCCCAATCAAATCTGAAGCCTGCTTGATTTTGTAGTATGCAGGAATCCCATACACTTTTTCAAGCAGTTCATCTAAAAAGCTGGCAACACGAACAAAATATTCTGCGCAGTTTTTAGGAATAACTACATCCTGCACCTTAAGCTCACAAATCTGTTCAGGGTCTGTTAAAGGCTTTCCTTCATGATCATTCAGATATCCATTCAATCTAAGCTGCTCAACAGAAACCCCAATCTCTTTAGAAGTAAAATGGCTAAGAGGTGCATTTGTCACATCGAAACGAATTGTCCCATCCTTAAAAACAGACAAACCATGTTTAGCGCGTAAAATCCCCTTTTCTAAAATCTCTGGCGTCTTTGTTTCGTTAGTCATGCCTTTCACGCCCTTCACAAGACTGGGAGCATGAAGCCCAAGACCTCTACAAGCCGAAGACATCAAAGAACGTATATCAATTTGTTGTCTAGCGTAACTTCTGGTTGAAGATTTACAGACAGGACAAGCATCATCTTTGAAACTCCTTCCGCATTGAGGACAAAACTTTTCTAAAACAGTATCTGAACCACAAGTAGGACAACGAATCAGAAAAGTAAAGCCACCACATTTTAGGCAGTGACGCCTCACAAGATCAACTTCAATCGAGGCTTTAGTGCAAGCCTCAGAAAGGTTGCGACGCGAACCGCCAGCAAGCCCAACAGGAAACAGAGCGTGAACAAGAGGCTTCATCTCTCTATGTTTAGCTTTTTCTGGGCGACCCATTCTGGCACCAACAAAACTGGGAGCCTTCGCTCTAACCAAAACTCCAGTGAACTTTTGTATATTCTCAAAAACGCTCACCGAAGAGTCTACCACAGCATCAGAAACGTTCAACCCAAGACAAAAAGCAAAAACATGCGCTTCATCACCGTTTATTAGAACATTGTTTCCGACGACCGTATGAGGAACACAAAGTTTCTCAAGAACACCCTTTGCCGCTTTATCTTTTAACCCAACAATCTCTTTAACCACAGAATCTTCGACGTTAGTTTTAGAAGCTAACAGCCAGTTCCTTAAAATCTCAAATTCCTGAAGAGAAACATGATCCCAGAAAAAGGTGAAAAAAGGATGAAGAGGAACCCCAAAAACAGAAGAAATAACAATAGCTTCCTTTGCGTTTGGCTTGTTCTTGAAAGGATTAGTAATAATTGCGTCAAGGCACCCAGCAGATAATCCAGTAGCTTTGGCGGCTTTGCTTAAGTCAGAACCAAACTTTTTGTCAAGTGCTACCACAAGCTCTTCTTGCCACCATTCCTCGTTATACCCAGAGGGACGAAGAGGCTTGTTGGTGTAAAGAAAGTCGCCAAACCCAATCAGGATATCTCCAAGAAAAAGAATTTTGGCAACTAATTTTTCAATTCGTTTAAAGTTCTGCAAAGTAACTCGCACAACAGACCCGTCTTTTAAGCGCACAACAGGAGACTCAATACTATCGACTGGAACTACAATTCCTCCTTTTCCAGGCCCCTCTAAACGAAGCTGTGTTCCAGCAGCAAGAAAATTCTGTACAACTAGCATTGTGGCTGGGTGGATGCCAACCGCTGCAAGTCCTGTGTTACGAGACCGTCCGTATCGAAGCCTAAAGCCGCCAAATCTTGAGGGGAACGAGAAAATTGGGCGCCCAGCTATAACGTCCTCCATGAAGCCAGATTTCTTTTTCTTTGAAAATTCTTTTAAGTTTCCAAGCCATTCCCAGCCATCCAACTGGAGTTTTTCGATGGTTGTTAGCACTTTTGATGCGCGTCCCACTATTCCGTCGTTTACGACTCGAAGAGCTCCGCCCCGAACATTGTTTGTTTCGATCCGAGGAAGGTTTCTAAAGGACGAAACTTCAACTGGGTCTGATTCGGTGCCAGTTACCTCTACGGGTATGTTTTGGATGGCTCTTCGTAGCTCTTCATCGGAGATGTGATACTGAAAGCGGGCAATTGAACGTTCGAACAACCGCACTTCTTCTATGAAACGGGCAATCTCATCTTCTGTTGCTTTGTAGCGATCCAATTTTAGCAGGCGACGAATATAATCACCCACAATTATTGTTAGAGCCTGTTCTGTGCCCCCAGCGGAACGGATTGGACCTGCATAATATATTGCCAAGTATTCTGTCCTATCAGGATTAGTCTTTATTTCGACTTTAGCGATGCCTTGTATTGGAGCCGCTGTTATACCTTCAGTTAAGATGGCAAGAGCAGTTCTCATTGCTTGTTCAGCAGCTTCACGAGCAGCCATAGAACCAAATTTTCCATTTATTATCTGCTCAGTAATTTTGAAGGTAAGTTCTTCTCGAGACATTGTCTCAGCTAAAGCACGTATGCTCTCGGCGACCCCAGATGGACCAACAAGCCCTTCTACAAGCGCAGCCAAGTCTTTTGCAACCTCAGGTTCAGCAACAAGAGCAGGATCTAACCCTTTTTTGCGCGCTTCTTCTGCTACAGAGTAAATATCTGCAAGGCTTTTCTCCAAAGAATCAGCGTAACGCTTGTACTCTTTGCTCATCGGAATCGTCAAAATGGTTCTCCTTAAAATAGATTTCAATACGCGCTGTATTGAGTCTTTCTAACATAAAAAAGATAAAACAGAACCAGTGAAGTCAAAAACAGTCAAGCACCAGTTTAGGCAGATGCTACTGGGAGTTCATGTTATCGACCAGTTCTCTTATCTTGTTCTTCCCTTTGTTTTCCTCCAAAACATTGCCAGTTACAACTATACTAGCTCCAGCTTTCACTATCTCCTTCACCTGTTCACCAGTTCGTATACCGCCGCCTACAATCAACGGAAGACCAGTTATAGCCTTGACAGTTCGTACCATATCAGCTGGAACAGGGTTTCCGACACCAGAACCTGCTTCCAAGTAAACAAAGCGCATACCAAAATATTCGGCTGCTAGAGCATGGGCAGCTGCAAGTTCAGGTTTACTATAAGGTATAGGAACGGCTTTCCCTACGACGCTAACTGCACCCCCTTCGCCCACAATAATGTATCCAAGAGGAATAGATTCTAGACCAAATTTTTTGATTATTGGAGCGCCTAAGACTTGAGCGCCCATAAGAAAGTAGGGGTCTGCAGAATTAAGAAGAGACATAAACCAGATAGCATCAGCATGCCGGGTTATTCCAGTAATGTTGTTAGGAAAAAGAATCACAGGTATTTCTACAGAGCTTTTCAAAGCTTTTGCGACTTTATCAAGATGAGAAGCGGAAACAGAGGTTGAACCACCCACCATTATAGCAGATGTACCACAAGACTCAGCATCATTAGCTATACGAGAGGCAGAGGATGTCGTAACCTTTTCTGGATCAATAAGAGTCATGTGAATTGTTCCGTCGTTCTCGATCTTCTCTAAGAGATACTTTTCTACTCGACCAACCATAATCGATCCCTAATTAAACAGCCAACCTTGAATAAAAAAGGTCTGTGAACTGGCAGTATATATCAATCTCCCTAAAAGCAGGTCTAGTATCTAGTTCTTCTGTCAACTCACAACTACCACACCGTACCTTAGCACGTTCACCGCCCTGAAAAATCTCAACATTAATTGCTTGTTTACCGCAGCGAGGACAAAGGAAAACAGTAGGCAACTTCTTTTTCGGTACATGAACAACTTTTCTTCTCCTTCTGCCCATTTCAAAGCCCCTGTGACATGAATCTGTTTAATTCCGTGTGTGATATACTTGTTTCAAATTATAATTCAACATTGGCTTAAATATTTGTCCTAAAAGCCAGAAGTGAAAACACTAAATCAAAAAGAAAAAGACATGAAAAAGGAGGAGTGTTTTAAACAACAGAAACATCACCAACATATAAAATAAACAAAAGTTTATCAACATATCAATCATAAATAATAAGTTTTAAGTAAAAATTTATGTAGTAGATGCATAATTCACACACACCCACCACACAGGTTGCTCCAACCAATTATTCATCAACACATCAAACAGACTCAACAACAAATAAAAAAATACATATAGTTGAATAAAATCAAACAGACAAGCACACACAAAAGTTCGAATTTGAGTTTCAGACAAACAACACAGCATATTCACTAAAAACGTTTGTATAATAGCCATCAACACAGACAGATAATGAAGCTTTATGTGATATCAAAAGAATCACAAAAAAATAGGCATGCCACAAACAAGCACAAGTAAAAAGGCCAAAAAAGAGGTTAAAACAGAAAAGGAGTCAAAAAATAGCGTGTTTTTAAACACCCGGTATACGTGACGTCACACGTGATTCTGTGATAATCACACGTGATTTAGATGTTACTAGAAAATCACATATCATACACGAACAAAATCACAAAAAGGCAAACAAATCACAAGATTAGAGCAAACAGTCGATGTTTGGAGGGAGTAAGTTAACGTCCACCAAGCAAAACATAAAGCAAAGAACAAGGGAGCAGCGCATTCTATATCAGAAAAGGTTTTCCACTAAAATTCAAGAAAAAGAGTTGTTTCTCATTATGCATTAATGATTCTTCAGTACTGGATTTATAGATGCTGCATAATGTTCTAGTAAAATTTTAATTATTTTTTAGGAAATATAGACAAGAAGGGCATTGATTTTTTGGGCGATAGGCAGCAAAGTTTTTTATCACAAGGCACGGTATACAAAAGCGTATCCTTTAGAATAGGGAATGGTGTAAAGAGTTTGAAATTGAAGGAAAAGGCTCAAAATTGGTTAAATTACTCATTAAATGACCCGTTAGTAAAAATAATGTCAAAAAATAGCAATTTAACAAAAATACAGATAGAAACTCTTCTAATAGACGTTTTAGCCGAAAATATATCCGATAAAAGCCTAAAATACGACGAAAAAGCCAAATTACGAATTTTAGCCGTAACTAGAGGCGCTTTTAACAGGAGTTTAAGGCAAGCAAGACAGAACGTCACCCAATCAATATACACAATTCTGCTTCTCGGATACCTAGGAATTCTCGAAGAAATCAGCTTAGAACCATATTTAGAGGCAGCAAACAAGCTAAAAACATACATAAACACCCAACGAGAATTTGCAAAAAAGAGACCAAAAGAAGAACATGTTAGGACAGTGGCACAACTCCACGAAGAGCTCAAAAACAGCCTAGAAGAGTTAACTAACCCCCGGAAATTATCAAAAAGAGCGTGACATCACAAATCACAACCAAATAATCACAAAAAAAGACTGAGTTACACCCAAGCAAAGGCCAAAGCAAAACACAAGTACAAATAGCAATAGAGCGAAAAAGTCCATCTTAAAAAAAGCCCATTTTACGCTCAAATACAAAAAATAACGCTTTTAAACAGTTTTAAATAACAAGAAGGCGAAACAGAGGGAGAGAAAAAAGCAGACGACTCTGCTAAGAAGCACAGTTTCACTGAAGCTTCAACGCGAAGCAATTGTGACGTGTGATGTCACGAAGCCAGAATTTAGGAAAAACTTTAAGTTTACTTATATAGTATTGTGATATGTGATAACTCATGCACATCACACGACATCACGTTGAAATCACATGTGAGGAGTTGAGACTGTGAGTTCAGACGTTATGTTAGTAGTGACGTCGGTGCTGTTACTGGGCACAATTTCGGCACTATTTCTTTACTATCGACGAATAATGACACTACGCCAAGAATATGATAGGGCAAAAGAAGTTGTAGACGACATTGTTGTAAGCGTTGATGGACAATTCAGGAGGCAAAAAGACAGATTTCTGTTTGTTGCTCAGAAAATGGAAAACATAGTGTTGGAAAATAAAAAAGTCGTAGAAAAAGTAGAAGATTATGAAGGGAGGCTAACCGATTTTACTAAGCGAGTAGAAGACATTCCACACATTGAGGAGAAAGTTTCAGGTCATCTTAAAGAGATGCAAAATGAGGTTGAAGGCATAAAGGAAGCTCAGGAGAAAGTTATAAAGAATCTGGCTGAGATCGAGAAAATCAAACATGAGGCTCATGTTCCGGAAACAAAGATAGAGGCAGCAATTCCAATAAAAAAGGAGAAAGCCTTAGAGCCGCTGACAGAAACAGAACTGATGGTTCTTGAAACTATCGGTAAAGAGGGAGAGAAAACAGCGCCAGAAATAAAAGAAAAGATTAGCCTCACAAGGGAACACACTGCACGGCTAATGAAAAAGTTATACAAAGACGGATATCTAGAAAGAGACACCCATAAGATGCCTTATGTCTATAGACTAAAAGAGGAAATGCAAAAGATACTAAAGAAAAGAGAAGCCAGCTATTTCTAGACAGTATCTTCAGACGAAAGAGACTTTCCGGCAGCTTTAAGTCGTTTCAGGTTTGATTCCATTTCAGAAAGAGGTTTCGACTCAGGTAAATCATAATCGGGTTTCCCTCTCCGCCGTAGGTAATCAGGGTAATGAATAACTTTTATCGGAACTGCGAACCGAATCTGTGGCTCTGAAATCAGCAAAGCTTCTCCGATGTCAAGCATTTTGATTTCAGTATCACTATATTCCATATACGGCGTATTTTGGGTTAGATAGTCCCTGTCTCGTTTTAGCTCAGTTTTCATAATAACTTTGGTCCAAAGCTCAGCAAAGACGTCACGATTTATCTTGGAAGGCCTTGGAGTCACAGCATTTAACCCAACGCGATACTTACGATACGTGAGAGCAATGTCAGAAAAGATGGTTTTGTGTATTTCTGGATCAAGGAACTCGTGAGCTTCCTCTAAAGTTATCAACAGAGTTGGGAGCTTTTTCCAAGCCTCAAAATTGGTCTCCCACGACCGCTTGTAGTGCCGTGCAACGTTTGTTGCTGTGAGACAGGTGACGTTTTGTTGCTCTTCAGACGTTAAGCCAGATATGTCAATAAGACAAGTGATTCCTTTACTGATGTTTTGAACAACATCGTCTATGAAATTATAGTTAGAAGGTGGGTAGAGGTGTGGAGGAAGATCGGAAAGCCGGCTCATCAAAGCGCTAATAACATTCTTTTGTTGATAATTGATAATTCGTCCGACCCCAGAGTGCCCTTCCATACGATATGTTTCAAGCGATTGCTCAATCCAGCAGGTGCCCAGTTGCTCATACAGCCTCCGAGAAACCCGAATTTGAGGCCGCCCAATGTCAGGAAAAATGGTCCATAATCGTCCAGGAGTAAGAGTGCGCAAGCCGATGCAAAGTTTGCCTTCTCGTGCTGAATAGTAACGAACCTTACTATGAAAAAGAGGGTGTTCTCTTAGACCGCTCTCGGCCCCAATATCTTTGCCAGAGAGTAATTGACCGGCGAAATCGAAGATAAGTCCAACAGTTTCAGGGTTATCGATTATGCGGGCGTTTAAAATAAGTTCAGTATTGGTTTTTCCTGAACCGGTCATTCCGAACATGCCCATCATCTTCGGGATAGCTTTTACACTTATTCCTACTTCACCTAGAACAGTTTCTCCAGAACGCAGGCGCCCTATCTCTAAATCGCCCGAAAGCCTCAAAATCGCGTAGTCTTCCTCGGTTATTGTGTACACATGATCCATATAGTTAGGATTGAAGGTTGGAGAACGAATTTTCCCAGCATTACTTTCAAGCAATAAAACTGCATCGACATGCCTATAGCTGGAGTACGGTCCAAAAGACTCTTTTCCTTCAGCTTCACGAAGTTGCTCATTAGTGTTCAAGGTAGAGGAGCTCCCAGCATCTACGACACGCGCATAAAAACTCCGGTTATCACAGTCTATTCGAACAATCTGACCAAAAGAAAGAGTAACCGCCTGATTTAAGAAAAAAGAGACTGTGTCCCCTTTCACTTCACGAACAAAACCAACAGGCTCAAATTCTGTCAAAGCCTTCACCACCTTCAAAAGGATTTGTTAGTCCATGAATCTTGTCAGCAAAACTGCAGGAAAGCTCTTCCATGCGAAGAGGCTCTAAGATTCCTTCATCGGACAGAGTTTTCTCGATTAAATCATAATATTGAAGAATTTTTGAGTTTGATGCTCCAGAAAAGTCGTGAGCAAGCCAAAGAGTAACAGGATAACCTAAACATCGAGGGTCTTCAGAAAGTGAGGTAAGAGGAGAAAGTAGTTCAGAAACGTCGCTGGATGTTGCCGACTTCATTATGTCGCAACGAAAAACATGTTTACTGTCTTCACACAACTTTACAAGAGACACATCCCCATACAGATGCTCCTCCATATTTGCCTCTTTAACTGGATGATAAACCCATAGAGGATAGGACGCAAGAATACTTGTTGATGCCATAAAATCTCGTCCCTTCTCATCACACAACATAGGAGACTGTTTACTCACGGCAAAAAGATTAACCTTTTTACGAAGAGCCTCTTCGTAAAGCGAGGTGTGAAAGCCTCTTTTTCCGCCAAAAAAACTGGCACCATCTAACAGAATATAATCGCCGGCATCCAGTCCACGAAGAGTCTCCACACCTGACTCTGGACCCCCAGTAGGCTCTTCGTGAAGAAGCCTCAAAGCCAGTTCGCTTTCTAGTTGTAGTCGTCGATCCATCAAAAAGTTAGAGCGGTAACGACGGTCCCCAACTGGACTTACAATGCTTTCATCGTAGCCCCAAGTAACTTTGCGGTTTTCCACCGAAGCATATGCAACGCGCATCAGGTAAATGCCCCAGTTATGGGCTCTTTTCAAAGTTCGAGTAGAGCAGTCTACAGCTAGAAATCGTGAATTACAACGTTTAACTTTCTTTATAGGCTTAATTTTGTTTGCATCAGGCTTTTTGACAATCAAAGGCTGCGGTTTGATATCGCTAAAGCCTATTTGCCGACCCTTATCGACATATAATTTAAGTTTAGTTTTCAGTTCAACCAAATCATTTTGAATTTTGTTCATAGATGAGTCTTCCCCTCAAACACGAAGAGTCTTACAATTCGGCGCTAAATCATTTATCTTAAAAGACAGGTTATTTATTATCTTTCGTGAAGTTGGTGTTTCGATATTGCAGTCATGATTCTGTAACGTCGCTGATTTGAAGCGCCTTTTTTGATGAAGAACCCCCTATCTGTTAAACGGGACAAATAAGTTGAGGCTGTGCTTAGGCTGATTGGTTCATTAAACTGTTTTTCATATTCAACTTGCAATTCTTTTGAAGAAAACCAACCTACAGGAAAACTTTTTTCTGCAGCTAAACGAACTTTCTCTATCTTAAGCATCTCAGATGTAGAACAAGATGTTTCAGGATTTACTGCTGGCATTCCACCTAAAAGTTCAACCAAATCAAGTAAACGAAGAGCCTTATCTCGCGTAACCTGACCTTCAAAAGTTATCGTGTAACGGTCCCCATTATTGAAGATCTCTACGCGCATTTTTTTGGTAGGCATGCCATACACCAGTTAGTGTTCACTAAGTAACTATTCACAAGTTATAGATATTGTGGTATTTAGTTTACAGTGAAAAACCTTTAAAATCGGCTAAAAATCTAAAAAAAGCAATTTTCACAAGTTATTAGGTTCACAAGCTTCACTATGGGTGTTGTTTTTAAAATAGAAAAAGAGAAAGAGATGAAGACTGTTTTCCAGTAGAAACCAAGGGGTTGGCGCTATACTTGTAAAAAGGCATAATCAAGCCTATTTTACAAAATAAGGAGTGAGAAAGGTGAAATGTTCTAGTTAACTTCACATTAGTTCACAGTGGAGTTAACAGCTAAATTAGTTATTAAATAAAGAAGGCTCTTCGTCGATTAGTATATTTGTGTCTCAGGAAATTACGTTAACATTTTAAAGTGTAAACAAGACTCCGACCCCTTTGTTTCCATTGTATCAAAGAAGTTGAGCTAGGATTAATATTCAACCTTAAAGTTAAAAAATTGTAGATATAACTACATTTTTTTTGATGATTAACACTAAATACTAATTTAACAAATAATGCCTGAAAGATTCTTTTTTTAATATAATAAATCCCTTATAATTTTAGATTCTTTTTTGAGATAAACCTCATAGAAACCTTATTTTTTCCATAAGAAACAAAGGGGTGCGAGCGTCAATAAACTTGTTTACATATCTACAAACAAACTAAAACCGCTGTTACTCAGAAAGTTTTGTTTCCCTTTAGCTTTTTGTGCAATTTGTCTACTTTTTTTTATGATAGTTTTTATCTACTGGAAACGCAATCGAGGCAATAATTTCACGACCTCTTAGAGGAGATTACAAGACTGACAAAAATTGATACTCTTGAAGACGTTTTCGATCGTTTTCTGAGTAATACTCATATTTTCAAAGATCGAGAAGTATTACGTCATGATTATATTCCAAACAAACTTCCACACCGCGATGAGCAGATTCATTGTTTAGGTGGAATAGTTGCGCCCGTCTTGAGGTGCTCTCCTTGTTCCAATGTGTTTATTTATGGAAAAACGGGAACAGGAAAAACAGCAGTCACAAAGTATGTCTTGAATAAACTATCATCTAAGGCACATGAATTGGGGGCATTAATTGAAATCTGTTATGTAAACTGTCGTTTAGCTGGCACGGAATATAGAGTTCTTTCAAGCTTATGTGACGCTTTAGATGTGAAAGTTCCTTTCACTGGTTTGGCAGTCGGAGAAGTATTTGATCGCTTCAAAGACGGTTTAGATCAGCAAAGAAAAATTTTCATTGTTGTACTCGACGAAATAGATGCCCTAATAAAAGTCCGTGGAGACAAACTCCTTTATGAATTAACCAGAATAAACGAGACTCTTCGTCACGGCAGAACATCCATAATAGGAATCTCAAACGATCTTCGATTCAAGGAGTTTTTGGATCCACGAGTTCTAAGCTCATTAAGCGAAGAAGAAATCGTTTTTAGGCCTTATGACGCAGCCGAACTCCAAGACATCCTCTGGAGACGTGCTCAACTAGCTTTTTCAGATGGTGCTCTTCATGATAGTGCTGTGGCCTTATGTGCTGCTTTGGCTGCCGCAGAGCACGGTGACGCCAGACGAGCTTTAGACCTACTTCGTGTTGCAGGCGAATTAGCAGAGCGTGAAGGTACAGCTTTTGTTAGTGAAAATCATGTACGAGAGGCAGAGAAACGTGTTGAACACGATCGTATTTTTGAAGTCTTAGAAAATCTTCCAGTGCATTCCAAATTAGTTTTGTGTAGTGTTTACCTGTTAGGTAAAACAAAACTTAGCTATACCATAACTGGAGATATATATGGAATATACTGCGAATTATGTGACCAAACCGGCCTTTCACCTTTAACTCAACGGCGAGTAAGCGGCTTAATCAGCGAGTTGGACATGATTGGATTATTAAATGCACGTGTTGTGAGCATGGGTCGACATGGTCGCACAAAGAAGATTCGTTTGGGCATAGGACGTAGTCTTGTTAGAAATGTATTCACAAACAATGATCGCTTCCGTGAACTGTTAGGCTACGTTCCTAATTGTTTTGCTGGCTTTCACTGAGTATGCAAAACACAGTTTAGTTTTTTGTTGAAACATCACCAAGGTTCCGTGAAATTTATTGTCGAAATCGTAGAAGATTGGAGGTTCACCACAGGTACGATTCCCGGAGTAGGAACAAGTCCCATTTTTTGTTGAAAATCTGTTTGTTCTTGCCATGCCCCCGAGTTCACAATAAGGGTTCCTCTATACTTGTTACACTTTAGGACATGAACATGTCCAGCATGAAAAATGTCTGGCGGTCTTTCTATAACCATAAAATCTCGTTTTTCTGGAGCGATAGGGGTTCTTTCTCCATAGATGGGAGCAAGGTGTCTACCCTGTAACAAAAGTTTCATAGATTTTTCTGGGGTATCAAAACTGACGTTTGGGGCTACAGCTGCGATGTCGTCTAAACTTCGCCCGTGAAATAAAAGCGTCTCCACTCCGTGCAAGCTGACTGTGGATGGGCTTCCGAGCGAATATATCTTACGTGCTTCGTGTAACGGTTCTGCGTACTCTTTAGGTATCGCTGGTTGTGGTAACGCCTTCCTAGATGCATCATGGTTGCCTGGAATAATTATTACTTCAATATACTCTGGAATCTGCTCGAGAAACTTTGCGGCTTGTTCATACTGCTCATAAATGTCTGTTATATCCAGTCCTTCAAGTTGCCCTGGGTATATTCCTATTCCATCTACAATATCGCCAGCTATTAGCAAATATTTTGTGTGACTGGCAATGTTTCTGAGCTTTTCATTCCCACTTTTTCCTTTTAACCATAGTAGAAATCGGTTGAATTCTTTTTCCATAAACTTTTTACTTCCAACATGAAGATCCGACATTAAAGCGGCATAGATTGGAATGGGCGCTCTGTGGGGCGTCTTTTGTGGCACTTCTGGCAGAATAAAGTCTTTTGCGATAATTAGATCGTTGCTTCCTTTTATGGCGTTTATACAAACAACTTGATCTAAGAGTAAAGAACGAGCTTTTTCTATAATTTCTTTGCTTAAGTTTGGGGACACTAGTACGGTGGCGCTTGATTCTAAATCTTCAATTTTCACGAAGAGTCTTTCTTTAGACTCGATTTTTTCTGTAACCATACCTATGATGTTAACTTTTGATTTTGTTGGTGACTTTAGCGCAACTGATATGGGTACCGCATTTTTTACATCCATTCTTTTTCTAAGAATCTTCTTTAACCTTTCAAACCTATCTTGGAAATATTGCAGATACTCGTTGATTGATCCTGTTGTGCATATTTTTTTTGTTGGATCTACGAGAACTTTTAATTCACTATCAACATCTTTGGCATACGGTCTAAAACTTTTTTTGGATTCCACATTTGTTACTGAAGAAACTGAAGAAAACGGTTTCGCTTCCTCAACACACGACGCTTTTTTCATGTCTTCCAGAAAAACACGGTCTATAAATAGGGGTTTTTGAGACAAATCTCTGATTTTCTTGACAGCTTCTTCCATTAACTGCAGTGGGTCTTCTGTTTTAGCTACTGAATGTAAGAATTCGAAAGCCTCTTTGTCCAGTTGGTACCCTGATTCTAGTGTGAAGGAAACGGCTTTCTGTAGCCTTTCGCCCTCACTCATAGTTTTAGCCTCGTTTGATTCCCTCTGTTGAAACGGTAATATGTGCTTGGTGTCCTATTAATTATGTTCTTTACTTGTGGACAAAAAGCTATCTTTTCGTGCGGTCGCCTTTACTGGGTTTGTCTATACCTGTTAGGATATTTTTTTGTGCTTCAAATGTTTTAAGTTAACTATTAATAATTGGTTTTACTTTAAATTAATCTAATATTTGCCTGAGGCTTCAAAGGTGGATCTCCGCAAGATTCAAAGAACCAGTGGTGGAACCTTTTTTGTGTGTCTTCCTAAAGATTGGGCTGAAAAAAATGGGCTTGATCGTGGAGCAGTTGTTTCCGTTACAGAAACCGCTGATGGGACACTTGTTATTAATCCGAAATATAATGTAGAGCGAAGTCCTCAAGTGGCGGTTATTACGCCCTCTTCTTTACTTGATCGTGTAATTATTGAAAAATACTTGTTGGGGTATGACATAATTCAGGTTCAGGCTAAAGATAGAATTAGTCCAATGGATCGTGAGCGGGTAAAACAGGCGTCAACTCGTTTGGTTGGTCTTGAAATTGTTGAAGAGAATCACTCAAAAATTGTCATGCAGTGCCTGTTGGAGCCCTCCACGTTTCCGCCTCAAAAGATTCTTCGAAGAGAATACTCGATAGTTTCGGGGGTGCATCGTGACGCAATGACTGCGCTTCTTGAAGGTGACGTGGAGCTAGCCAAAAATGTTGTTGCCCGAGACAACGAGGTTAACCGCCTGTATTTTCTGCTGGTGCGTGTTCTTCGAACAGTTATTCAACACCCTGGGCTAAGCGAAAAACTTGGTATTTTACCGATTGATTGTTTAGATTACCGTTTGGCGGCGAGTTTGGTTGAGTCTATAGGTGATCATTCTGCTTCTATCGGTAAGACTGCAATCCAGTTAGCTGGTGCAAAAATTGCCGAGAATCTTTCACAACAGCTTCTTCAACTTCACCAGATTGCCTACAATTCTCACGAAAACGCGATAAATGCTGTGTTTTATCGTGACGTTTCTGTTGCAGAGTCTGTGCGGGCTGAAAAAAAGAAGATTGCTTTTGTCTTTCACGAAATTGAAACAGCTATTCTTGACCTTCCCGCTGAGATGGGACGCTATCTTCTTGCTGTTGCTTCTTCAATACGCAGAATTTACGATAACAGTTTGGATATAGCTGATCTTGTTATGCCAAAGCTTCCGTAACCTGTTTAAATTGTGAGGAACTTTAGTTTTTTAGGGCAAGTAGTGTGGCACAATGGACAGACGGGATATAATTGAAAAAATAAAGGCGCTGAAAAAAGAGAAAAATGCTGTAATTTTGGCGCATATCTATCAGCGACCAGAAATCTATGATGTTGCAGATTTTATTGGCGATTCTTATGGATTGAGCAAAAAGGCAACAGAAACTGATGCAGACATTATCGTTTTTTGTGGTGTTGACTTTATGGCTGAATCTGCTTATATTTTGAATCCTGAAAAAACAGTGTTGATTCCAACTAGGTTGGCTAACTGTCCGATGGCGGCTATGGTTGATGTTGATGGTTTGCGAAAAATTAAGGCAAAGCATCCTGAAGCTGCTGTTGTGAGTTATGTTAATACAACCGCGGCTGTTAAGGCTGAATCGGACATTTGTTGCACTAGCGCAAACGCCGTAAAAGTGGTTAATTCTTTAGAGGAAGACGAAGTCATCTTTGTGCCTGATTCTAATTTGGCACATTATGTGATGCGAAATACTGCTAAGAAAATTATTCCGTGGAGTGGGTGGTGTTATGTTCATCAAAAATTTTCTCCCGAGGGTATTCTTCGCGCAAAAGAAATTCATTTAGATGCAAAAGTTTTGGTTCATCCCGAATGTATTTCCGCTGTTGTTGATTTGGCTGATGAAGTTTTTAGCACAACTGGTATGGTTAACTATGTTAGACAAAGTCCAGATAAAACGTTCATTATCGCCACGGAGATTGGTGTGGTTGAGCGGTTGAGGCTCGAGTTTCCAGAAAAAGTGTTTTTTCAAGCACCTCCTGGGGGGACTTGTCTTCAAATGAAGAAGATTACCTTGCCACTTGTTTTGGATTCTTTAAAGAATGAGCAGTTTACGGTCAAAGTTCCAGAAGATATAAGGGTCAGGGCTAAAAAGGCTCTGGATAGAATGTTAGATGTGGCTTGATGTCTTGGACAGGCGAAAATTTGTTGAATTAGCCTACCAAAAAGGACAGGAACTCAATTTAAATAATAAACACTATTTTGGCTGGCTAGAAGCTTTTTTTGCTAGGGAATATACTGATGATGTTGGAGCTGGAGATGTAACCAGTAATGCAGTTCTAACAAAAAACACGTCTAGAACAGCGTTTTTGAATTCCAAAGCGTCAGGAGTCATTGGAGGACTCGAAGAGGTAAACTGGTTTCTTCTGAAACGTTGCTTAGACGTAAAAGTTCACGCAAAAGATGGACAAAACATCCTAAAGGGAGAAACAATTCTTACAATTCAAGGTAAACAAAAAGACATCTTGGCGACAGAGAGAATAGTTTTGAATGTTTTGCAGAGAATTTCAGGGATAGCCACAGAAACTAAACGTTTAACCGATTCTATAAACGGATATGCTACAAAAATAGCTGCAACCCGAAAGACACTTTTGAGATACTTTGACAAAAAAGCAGTCTTTTTGGGTGGAGGTTTAACTCACCGTTTTGGGCTCTGGGATTCCATCTTGATTAAAGATAACCATCTTGAAGTCCTGAAAAGCGCGGGCATAGCAGATTATATTGAATCCGCAATCGCTAGGGCCTCTGCTTTTGCAGATAGAGTTGGTTTCATAGAACTTGAAGTAACCTCCCACGAAGAAGCTGTAAGGGCGGCAACAAAATTCAAAAATTTACAGTTGAAAACGCCTTGTGTTGTACTGCTTGACAATATGACACCTACAGAAATTGAACAAACTCTTGAGACTCTTCGTGACTTGAACCTTTATGATTCTGTGCTTTTGGAGGCTTCTGGTAAAATAACACCCGAAAACATACAAGCGTATGCTAGAACTGGAATCGATGTTTTGTCTTTAGGTTATCTAACACACTCTGCCAAGGTCTTGGATATGAGCTTGGAGATGAAGCTTTGAAAACCGATTTTCTAATCGTTGGAAGCGGCATAGCAGGACTTAATTTTGCTCTAAAGATTGCTAAATATGGAAAAGTAATCATTGTAACAAAAAAAGAAATAATGGAATCTAACACTAACCTTGCTCAAGGCGGAATCGCTGCAGTAACCCAAAAAGGAGACTCTGTTCAACTACACATCAAAGACACATTAACTGTTGGCTCTGGCTTATCAAACAAGCGTATCGTAAAACTCCTTGCTGAACAAGGTCCAGAAGCAATCAAGAGTCTACTTTCTTTCGGAGTAAGCTTCGATAAAGAAAATGATGAGCTTCATTTGACTACAGAAGGCGGACACAGCATGGCACGGGTGCTCCATTCTGGCGATTCAACTGGACGAGAGATAGAACAGGCAATGACTGAAAGCGTCCGCGAAAACAAGGACATTGAAGTTTTCGAGGACTGTTTTGCAATAGACCTCCTCTTAAATCAGGCCGAATGTATTGGAGCAAAGATACTTGACATAAAAAAAAGAGACGTATGTGACATCTTTGCGCGCGCAACCATACTTGCCACTGGCGGTGTTGGCTACATTTATCAGAATACAACAAACCCTGAAATCGCTACTGGCGACGGAATAGCAATGGCACTCAGGGCTGGCGCTAAACTTGAGGATATGGAGTTTGTTCAGTTTCATCCTACAACATTGAATAAACTTGGAGCTCCACATTTTTTGATTTCAGAAGCTCTTCGTGGTGAAGGAGCAATTCTTGTGAATGAAGCAGGGAAACGTTTCATGTTAGCTTATGATAGCATGGGTGAACTTGCTCCGCGTGACATCATAGCGAGAACAATCTTCAACGAGCTCAAGAATGGGGCTGTTTACTTAGACATTCGTCATAAAGGCAAAAGCTTCGTTTTGGACCGTTTTCCAATGATTCATCAAGAATGCTTAAAATATGATCTAGATATTACAGAAGACCTAATTCCTGTGTCTCCTGCCGCACACTATCTTTGCGGCGGCATTAAAACAAACGAATATGGACAAACTACTATCGCTAATTTATTAGCGTTTGGCGAATGCACCTGCACTGGAGTACATGGAGCTAACAGACTTGCTAGTAACTCATTGTTGGAATCTGTGGTTTTCTCGTCTTTAGGTGCACAAAAAGCGAAAAATTATCTTAAAAACAAGGTTAAGACGACGAGTCAAAAAGAAACCGTGTTTTCTAACATAGAAACTCAAGAATTAAACTATCTTAAGGCAGACCTTAGAAAGGCGATGTGGGATTACGTTGGAATAATTCGTAACAACGAGCAAATGCAATTGATGCTTAGTAAATTGGAAAAACTTAACACAAGATTAGTTACTATTGGCAAAAATGGAGTAAACACGCGTTTTCTTGAACTAAAAAATATGACAACCGTTGCTAACCTAATAACAAAAGCTGCTCAAACCCGAAAAGAAAGCAGAGGAACCCATTACCGAACAGACTATCCAGCAACTGATGACAAAAACTGGCTAAAACACATACGCTTTCAGCAACTAGAAGAACGCCTAGATGTGTGCTTTAGTTAACCTTGCTCTTGTTTACAAATTTTTTGGCAAAAGCGCTTTTAAGTGAAAACAAACTCTACACCTTTTGGTTGCCGGGGTGACAGAGCGGTAATGTGCCGGTCTCGAAACGACTCAATTATGTGGGTCAAAAGACAACCGGTGGTGCTTGGCGCCACAAGGGTTCAAATCCCTTCCCCGGCGCCATTTTACTTTGGGGTTCATAGGTGCGACTTTTTCTTTGGCTTGCGTTTAAGTTCCGTTCCACACACTTCACACAATTCAATCTTGCAATCTGCTGGGTACTTTCGGTAGCATGCAGGGCAGTATAGAATCCATTTGAACCTAAACTTTATTCCAAACGTCATTAACGACGTAAATTCTACACCTATCTTGTTAGCTACATTTTGTATCGAATAATCATCAGTGACAATTAATGCGTTTAAGCCCCTTCCCTTCAGTTCCAAGGCTAATGCTAGAACCTGCAAATCAGCCTCAGAAAGGTAACGCATGTCTCCAACCTTTTTGGACGCTTCCAGGACCTCTTGAACCCTTGATTCTTTCGGCTTTAGAATCCTGACTTTCCCACTTTCGATTGCTGCATTGAAGCGCATCCAAGGCATAGTACCTGAATTAAGCTCATTTTTAACCTCAAGAACCGTGTATTGTTTCTCTGGAACTGCAAGAGGATCAAAACCTGCTATGAATGCTGAAGTATCCAGAACTATTGCTTTTTCTTTCAACACTTTGTGCCTCTTGAAATCAAACTACTATTTGTAACTGCCTTGTTTTAGTCTGCCTTAATCTCGTGGTATTCAGCGTTTCTGGTTTCCCACAAGAAGATAGCATTGTTGCGGTTTACACCTAATACAAAAACGTGAAACTTGCTATTTTACGTTACTAACGGTTCTGATTATAATTGATGTTATTTTTAGGCGATAGATTATTAACAGAGAAATGCGTGAAATTCTTCTATCAGGAGAACTGGATATCATGAGCAAACCTTCGGATGTGGGTTCCCTACGAGTTGGTAGTTACATAATTATTGACGATGCTCCATGCAAAATAGTGAGCTATAGTAAATCGAAACCTGGGAAACATGGCGCCGCAAAGGCACGAATCGTAGCCATAAGTGTTTTTGACGAAACAAAAAAGACAATTGTTAAGCCTGTAAGTGCACAGGTTGATGTTCCGCTCATAGAGAAAAAAACTGGACAAGTTATTGCGTTGTTGCCCTCTGTAGTTCAGTTGATGGACTTGGAAACCTATGAGATGACTGAATCACCTTATCCTGATGATGAAGACTTAAAAGCTAAATTGACTTCTGGCGTTGAAGTTGAGTACTGGCAAATTCTAGGTAGAACCAGAATAACCCGAACAAAAGGCTAAACCCTAATTTTCTGGCCAGAACTTTTCTGGTCTCTTCAACTACCTTTAAAACACTAACTGCAACTTTATGTACTTGTAATTGTGGCGGGAAGACTTGAAAGGCGTAAAGCATATTCAACTGAATGGTGGCTTAACCGTTGGCGCTCTTGTTTCTGAAATGAACAAATGTGGGGTGCTTGGCGCTGGAAACATCGGTAAGGCAGCAGAAATTGTAACAGAGATGTTTAATGACAAAGATTACACTGTGTTTTTGACTTTGGCTGGTCCTTTAGTTCCTGGGGGCATGAGACAGATAATCAAAGACCTGATAGACCAAGAATACGTCAACGCAATTGTGACAACTGGAGCGAATATGGTGCATGATATGGTGGAATCTCTTGGTCACCGTCACTGGATAGGCAGTTTTCTTGCGGAAGATGAAGACCTTAAAGACAAAGACATTGGACGAATAGGCGACATATTCATCGAGCAGGATGCCTTCAAGGGCTTAGAATCTTGGATATATAAAGTCCTCGAAAGTATTCCTGAAAAAAAGAGAGAACGCATATCCACAACTGACCTTCTTTGTGAAATAGGAAAAAATATTTCCGACCCAAACTCGATACTCGCTACCGCAGCAAAGAAAGGGGTTCCCATAATAAGTCCTGGCTTAGTTGACTCGATTGCTGGTTTTCACATGTGGATGTATGGACAAGACAAAAAACTCAGACTTGACCCCCTTCTTGACACTCACACAATCGTAGACATCGTTTATGACGCCAAAAAAGTAGGAATGATTATCTTGGGTGGCGGCTGGCCCAAACATTATGCACTTTTTGCTAACACTTTCCGAGAAGGTGTCGACCGTGCAATACAAATAACAATGGATCGTCCAGAACCTGGAGGATTAAGTGGCGCTACTTTAAAAGAAGCAATAAGCTGGGGGAAAGTAAAGCCTGAAGGAAAAGAGGTAACAGTCATCTGCGACGTTACCATAGCTTTTCCGTTGATTGTTGCTTCAGCACTGGAAGCCCTCGAAAAGAACAATTAGCAATCAAACTTGCCTTTTAGATATTCCAGCAACCAAAAAAGCGTGCAGTCTATTTGTGACTAAACCTTTAGTTACCTCTTCGTTTACTCTACTCGATTTTATGCATCTTTTTTCTAGGAAACCGCACCTCTAGGATGCCTTCTTCACAAGAGATTGTCATGTTTTCTGCGTCAATAGCCACATTTATGCGACCTTTGCAACGTAAGAACGAAAACTCTCCCTGCCTATGACAGACTCCCAAATCGGCGAACCGCACTTTTTTCTTCATTTTAGCAGTAATCTCAATGAGGTTTTCATCCACGGCTTCAACCTTCACCGTTTCAGGTTCAATGTTTGGAAGATCCGCTGTGACAATAACTTCTCTGGGAGTTATGAAGACGTTAGAGAGCGCATGGAGACAACAAGTTTCCGTGTTCCAGCTTGGACCTTCAGGAAACGCTGATGCCACAAGTTCATTAGCCAAAGCCTCGATTTCCTCAATGTATTTTTCCATCTCGTCAAAGCTTGAAAGCGTTTTACGTTTATCTGACATGTTCTCTTCTCCTCTAAACGTATAATGGAAGGTCATATTCCTGCGTTTTTTGCATTCTATTCATTTCCTGTTGAGTGCGTTTCATCATATCTCTGGCTTTTAATCGAATTTCTTCCCCTTTTTCAAGAAGCTTTGAAACATCAACTTTTATGTCTGAAATCTTTGAAAGCTCCTTTAACACCATAGCTGCTGCTTGTGGGTCAGGATAATTGTAAAATGATTGAGCCAAAATTGCTACCGCCTGCATCTTTTTGTTTAGACTGTATCGCATGCTAAGTGCTTGGGGTCCAACTATGTAGCCTTCTTTCATAGTTTTTAACCCATTTTTTGTTAAAGTGTTAAGCAGTTCTTGGTTAGAGGCAGCGGCAAAAACTTCAGGTTCTTTAATTGACTGCCTGTTTTCTACAGGTATTCCACCCATGGAAAGAATTGTTTTGATTTTCTTGATTTGTGCCCAATCAACAAGTTCTCGCATTACCGTGTATACGGCTGGTGCTGGAACCGCCAGCTCTGATATAACGGCGATCAGGTTTTTGTTTCCGTAGATTCGTAGAGGCGCGTGGGGTAGTCCATCGTGTAAGACAACAACTGGCGGAAGCAAATCCGAGTCCATGTACGCTATCTCTTCCAAGTTGAGTTCAGTTATTAAATAGGATGTTGCTATGAGACCTACAAGTCCCACGTCAGGCAATCCAATCAGCATTGTAGCGTCAGAGGGTATTGGTTTATTCTCTACAATTTTAACTGATTCCGACAAAATTCATTCCCCTTCAATTAGGATATCTCTCAAAAGACTAGTTTAAGACTTTTCATTCCGTCTAAACTAAAAAATCACACTTACAGCCTGTATTTTCTAAAACAACAACTAAAATCCCAAAAAACCAACACGTTAGTTACTATTTATTTATTCACACATTTATCACGCATATTAGGAGACTAATAGCAGTTCATTGTTGAAAACTAGGTTTTTTCTGAATTTTTCAGCACCGCACACTTTTCCCTCCTAAAGTTCACACACCCATTAGAACCGTGTACGGACAGAACTTGTTGAATCCTGTTTCTGGAAAAACTAGAAACCATTTTGGCCTCTAGCTTGGATTGCACTTTTATCTTTCAATTTTTTTGTTTAATCCAAGTAAACGAAAACAAATTCAGGTTCTTCTGCGAATAAATATCTTTAACTACGAGAACAGAATTATGCTACAAACTAAATACCTATAAAAGGCAAATCTGTTTTTTTAAGTGGGAGAAAAATCATGGTTCTGGATCGTCTCGGCTCCTCACTCAACGATGCTTTAAAGAAGGTTTTCAGAGCGCCAGTTATGGACGAAAAAACAGTAAAGGAGCTTGTCCGCGACATCCAGCGTGCACTACTCCAAGCCGACGTTAATGTCAAGCTGGTTCTCGAAGTTTCTAATCGAATTGAAGAGCGTGCCCTCAAAGAGAAAGTTCCTTCAGGTGTCTCTAGAAGAGAGCATGTAGTAAAAGTGGTTTACGAAGAGTTAACCCGTTTTTTGGGCGAAAAATCTGCCTCGATAAAGATGGAGCCCGGAAAAAAGAAGGTTATAATGCTTGTAGGAATCCAAGGTTCAGGCAAAACAACTGCATCTGGAAAACTAGCAAAATACTTCCAAAAAAGAGGTCTCAAAACTGGACTAGTTTGTACTGACACTTACAGACCTGGGGCTTATGATCAACTAAAACAACTGGCAAGCCGAGCAAACATTCCTGTTTATGGTGAGCCAAAAGAAAAGAAGTCTGAAAAGATTGCCTTGAGAGGCTTGAAAGAATTTCAAACTTATGACCTTGTTATAATAGATACTGCTGGCCGCCACAAAGAAGAGAAAGGCCTAATTGATGAGATGAAACGGCTGGAGAAAGTAATCAAGCCCAATGAAACAATTTTGGTAATTGATGGAACCATCGGTCAACAAGCTGCGATACAGGCTAAAGCGCTTCATGACGCCACTCCAATTGGGTCCATTTTAGTTTCGAAACTTGATGGTTCTGCTAGGGGAGGAGGCGCCCTTTCTGCGGTGGCTGCTATCGGAGCACCTATAAAATTCATCAGTTCAGGCGAAAAACTTGGTGACATAGAGCCGTTTGTTCCCTCCAGATTTGTAGGCAGATTGTTGGGAATGGGGGATCTTCAGAGTCTTGTTGATAAAGTTCGTGACGCAGAGGTGAAGGTGCCTGAGAAAAAAGCTCGCGCCTTTATGAGCGGAAAATTCACCCTAACGGACATGTATGAACAATTTGAATCTATGAAAAAAATGGGGCCTCTAAAAGGTCTTTTGAAGATGATTCCTGGAATGGGTTACAATATTCCTGACGATCAGATGAACATGGCTGAGGATGCCCTCAAAAGATGGCGTGTAATAATTCAGTCTATGACGCCAAAAGAAAGAGAAAAACCTAAAATTCTTTCATCATCCAGAATCCGTCGAGTTGCACGAGGATCTGGTACCACAGAAAAAGAAGTGAAAGAACTCCTTTCACAATATAATAATATGAAAAAAATGATGAAAACCTTTAGAAGAAAGCGAATGCCCTTCTTCGGAAAAGGTCTTCCCACAGCCTGAAAAAAATCTGAAACTAAATCTTGAACTTCCATAAACCTGAGGAATTTTCGTGGAACTACTCAAAAAGGCGCAAGAAATGCTAGAAGCACAACCTTTGTGCAATCACTGTTTAGGAAGACAATTTGCTCTTCTTGGGTATGGCTTGAATGACAACAAACGAGGCGAAACCCTGAAACTACTTTTAACCATGAAAAATCATCAACTAGCGCTTTCTGGCAAAAAAACAGGGTTTTCTACTTTGAGGCTCTTAGCTGCGAATGGATCTTTTGAAATGGCTGCTGAAATACTTAGAAACATGAGAAAAAGACCTAGAAAAAAGAGGGATTGCTATCTGTGTCAAGGCCTCTTCAAAAGTGTGGATGTGCTAGTTGAAAACGCTTTGGAAGCGCTTGAAGCTTACGAATATACCACCTTTCTGGTTGGAATAGAGTTGCCAACAGCCGTTGAGGAGAAAGAAGACGAATTTAAGGCACGCTTTGAGGTAGGCTATGGCGAAAGTATGCGTAACGAATTCAGTCGCGAAATCGGAAAAAAGATTGTTACGGCCACAAAGAAACTTGCTGACTACAAAAAGCCTGACGTTGTTGTTCTCATTAGGCCATTCACTGGAGAGATTATTGTCCAATCTAATCCTTTGTATGTTCGAGGAGAATACAAAAAACTTGTTCGCGATATTCCACAATCAAAATGGTTCTGTAAGAGTTGCAGAGGCGAAGGATGCTCAAAATGTAACGGAACAGGTAAGATGTACCAAGAGTCGGTTGAAGAAATCGTTGCAGGTCCCCTTTTGGAGAAAACGGGAGGCACTGATGTGGCGTTTCATGCGGCTGGGCGAGAAGATGTGGACGCACGGATGCTGGGGCCAGGAAGGCCCTTTATTATCGAAGTCAAACGGCCTCAAAGGCGATTCATAAACCTTCAGAATCTTTCAGATATAATCAATGGGCAAGCCCAAGGTAAAGTCGAGGTTTTGAATCTTTGTTTCGCGAAGAAAGATGATGTCAAGCGGTTGAAGAAGGCAGAGGGAGCAACAAAAGTTTACAAGGTTTTTATTGACTTTGACAGAGATGTTTTGGATGAAGAATTGAAAACTGCATCGAAAACATTAACAAAATCTACTATTCATCAGCAAACGCCTCTACGTGTTTTACATCGAAGGGCGGACTTAGTTCGAGAAAAGTACATATATGAGGCGCATATAAAGAGGTTGGCACCTAACCGCGCAGAGATGAAAATACGTTGCCAAGGAGGGCTTT
>JAOZIF010000069.1 GCA_026014495.1 Candidatus Bathyarchaeum sp. | reverse complement strand
TCTGAAAAGGTAACAGTGTTTCCTGCACCGTCAACTATTGATATTGGAGATTCTAGTTCACTAGATTCAGAAGGGGAGCCAAGGTACACATAAGCTAAGACCCCTACGGCTACAATTGCGATTGCAGCAACTATTATCATGATAGTTTTTGTATTCATGTTCATCACGTGACTAATGGACTGATTATCCAGAAACAACATCTAATAAATCATCCGATTTTTTCGTAAAAAAAATAATGTAAGTATCTCAGTTGGGAAACAATTTTTAACAAAAGCGCATGAAAAACAACAAACACAAAAATATTGGATGCGCAGGCAAAAAGGTTTCACATAAAAACAAAGGGCAATATACCAAAAATTCCAGCAACTTCTTGGTTTATGAGACGAATTAGGGGCAGTTATATTTGCCCTTTTTCTTGTGCAGTAGAAATTATTGAATTAAACTCCTCTTGTGTGATGTACTGAGGAGAATATGTCCCGCCAGTGTTTTCTATTTGAGCTATAAATGCCCGAAGATGGTTACGTGAGCCTTTCTGTAGATTGTTGTAGACGGTTATTATGTCGGAGTTGTCTGTTTCTGACAAGAGTTCACTGAGGTCGTATATATCAAGGTCTTCTATGGTTGCTCCCACGATTAATGCATCCAAAGCAGAAGCGTCACCTTGTTCAACAAGGTTAGTATACAAATCAGCCATAACAGAAGAAGTGAAAACACCCACAGCATCATCTGCAACAGGGTCATCTATTTCGTAACGGTCTAAGAGAACCTTCACTGAATCAGTGTGAGTTTGTTCAGAGCCTGCAATGTTAGACAAAATTTGTAAATTCCATTTTTGTCCAAGAACAGAATAAACATCCCTTGCCAGTTTTTCTTCTTCCCGCATTTGAGTCAAACCAGCAATTTCATCATAAGTTAACTCAGATGAAGGAATGTTTTCAATCAAATTAGTTCCATCAACAAAATCACTTTCATCAATAACGTACTCAGTAGAAGAGTCCGATTGAGTGAAAGCAAACCACCCTAAGGTAATTACAGCCAAGAAAACAACAATAACGATGATGATTTTTTGGGTTTTCATGTTAGCTTAACTTCAAAACAACAAATCGCTAATTATTAACAGAGTAGAAGATACTCAAGAATTTTTCCTCAAAAGTCAAACAATAAAATCTTAACATGATTTTGCTTTTTGGGTCTATTAATTTTAGGTTCATAAAAGATAAGTTTCATCTGCATCGAAATTAATTTGTTCATTCACAGATTAACAACTGGGGATTTAATGAAGTGTCAGCATCGATTGCAGAAGAAATAGTCCTGATTTTTTCAGTGATGTTCACCATTATTTCAATTGGAGCACTTTTGTTTGCGTATTCTACCTTTAAACAAAAACATAAAAAAGAGCTACAAGAAAAAAGGATGGACATAATCGACAAGCATTTCAACTCCATGATTAGAATAGAATGCCCCTACTGCAAAACAATCTATACAAAGCCAACACAAACGAGTGCCCAAACTGCAAAGCAAGCACCAAAAAAATATTGTTCCCAGAAATCCCCACAGATTTAGACTAACTCGCATTTAACAAATCTTTTTTCCAGCTAACTTAAAGTTTATTTCGTTCTTTGGGCTAAAAGGATACATGGTGATTTTATGTCCAAAAACCCAATTGATGCATACAGAGAATTTGACCCAGAAAGTATCAAGTCCCATGAGAATATGCAAAGTTTGACGTTTTCTGAAGGCGAACTGTCCCAGAAAATTAAGGTGTTAATTGCAATGGCCATAGACGCAGAAAACGGTGCCACCCAAGGCGCAATTAACTTAGGTCAACGAGCCCTCAAACTTGGTGCCACAAAACAAGAAATAATTGAAGCCCTAAGAATTGCCCACCTCATCGGAGGAACCAAAGCCTTCTTCACCAACGCAACCGTACTACAAACACTCTTCAAATAACAAAAAATATGGGTCACGGGATTTACACAGAAGCCATATGTTGATATCAATCGCAGAAAATTTTACATTTGCCTCTTTTCGGGATAAGTTTGAAATTGATGAACAAAAAAGGGGAAAGCTTTAGAGATACATACCCGAAAAGGTTTTTTGCATGTTTTTTAGGTGATTTTTGTCAAATAACATTTTTAGAGCAGCCCCTTTTGAAATTTTGAGCCCAAAAGGTGAAGAAATTTTGAGCAATCGCCATAGTGTTTGTATTTGATGATGTCTTAGAGCTTCGAGTAACGCAAATTCTTGATCAACGTGGTTGAACTTCTCGAGAACTCCCCGTCCATATACATTTAGATTGCTTTCTAGAGCATCAATGAATAGATCCGCACATCTTAGTGCACTTCTAATTCCTTCTCCAGTTAACGGGGAAACCACACCGATGCACTCCCCAACTCCAACTATGTTCGGCTGACCAACTAAAAGGAAGGGTTTCGACTTCGAAGGGGGAACAACCCTAATTGTACCGCTGCAAATCCGTAGGAGTTTATAGTTTTTATTGGTCAAGTAACCTTCGACTTCCTTTTTTGGGTTAGTGGTAAATGACCCGCATCCAACTCTGGTTATGTTTCCACGCCTAGGAAACGCCCATAAAAACCCTAGACCAGCAGGATGAACATAAAAGTCATTGGGCAAATCATGGCTCTCAACCTCAAGTTGATAACAGTGGATGAAGCAATTTGGTTCCAATTTGTGTACTGACGGCAGGATATTTCTACTGGAACCAGTAGCGTCGATTACAAGGTCATAGTCGTCCAAATCGTTTTTGGAAATCTTTGACTCAAAATGAACTCCGTTAACCCTCATTAGCAAATCGAGCAAGAACTGGTGTTTGTTAAAAGTAATTTGGTCATTTATCGTAACAGGAACACCAAAAAAGTCGAATAATCGTCCAACATGCTCAAGATAGTTAACTGGATCGAGTTTGCACTTTTCACAGTAATTACGCAAGTCCGAATAATGAAAAAGCCAAGCACAATCATGCCCTAGATCATCTTTCTGCTTTTTATCAAAAATTTCAACATTGTACCTGCTGGAAAGCCTGCAAGCAAGATAAGCTCCTACTACACCAGCACCAACAATCCCTATTTTCAACGATGTTCACCTATTGTTCAGGGCATTATACGCATAAAAAAACGTTTTAACTTTTTAAAATTTTAACCATATCCAATCTCAAGTCTAAGCTGAAAGAAGAGTTTTCGTCGGACACACAACAAGATTTAGAAAACATAACAAAGCAAATCTATCCTAACCTGCCAGTCTGAAGCTGAAGGCCTGTTCGAAAACTGGTTGATGAAGAACAAATCGTCATGGACCAGAAAAGATGGTAGAGAGAGATACAATGACAGGTTCGAAGAATCCGTTCTTTGATTTCGTAATAGAAGAAGAAGGACGGCTTAATTTTTTGTCCTGTCCTTCTTCTACTTCTAATCACAAAGCCCTAACACTGAGATCCAAATGAAAAAACGGCTTCCTCACACAGCAGTCAGTCTCTTTAGTTATTGTAGCCTACCCTGCAACCACTTGAACAAAACAAATAGTGGTCCAAGTGAATACCATAGTGGACCTGGAGAGATTTGAACCCGCAGCCAGTGAAGGCATCGCCCAAGAAATCCCGCAGACTCTCTTCTTTTTTCGGTTTGAGACTTTGAAAATAACCTAAAAATGGAGAAAAAAGAGATGAGCGAAACAACAAGAAAATGTCCTAATGTGGAAACAGAAATCATTGAAAGGATGGAATACCTTATACTGCTTCTTTGATTGTTAGGTAATATGCTTCGGTTTGTGATGGCGTTAGGTTTGGAATTGGGGGAATTTAGAGTGTTGTAACATCATGATGTTTGCGAGGGGAAAGTCACAAGAGGGTTAAGTCACTAAAAAGCTTGTCTTAGACCCTGACAACTTATTAGCTTCCAAAAAATGCCCTATTCAATAAATGGAACTTTTTTTAAGACATTTGAG
>JAOZIF010000142.1:513-32845 GCA_026014495.1 Candidatus Bathyarchaeum sp. | reverse complement strand
CGCCATAAAGCCTAGAATTCCTGTAAGTTCTAAAGAAATAGAAAATTGGGAAAAACAGTTTCTCCCCTCCCGAGACATAGGGGTGCTGGTCTTTTCTACCTCTCAAGGGGTTTTGTCTCATAAAGAGGTTAAAGAGAAAAAGATCGGTGGGCGTCTTTTGGCGTTTGTTTATTAGGAGAACCAGAAAATGCGTGCAATCGAAACCGTGTCAACTGTTCAAATCCCTGAAAATGTAGATGGTATGCTAGATGGTAGAATCGTCACGATTAAAGGTGAGAAAGGAGAGATAATTCGAGACTTTTCTCATGCGCCTATACAGATTAAGCTTGATGGTAAAACCGTGACTGTTCAGGCGAGTTGGCCTCGCAAAAAGGAAGCTGCCCTTGTGGGTACAATTTGTTCTCACATTAAAAATATGATAAAGGGTGTAACAACGGGGTACACTTACAAACTGAAAATTGTTTTCTCTCACTTTCCAATAACCGTCAAAGTTGTGGGAGATCATTTGACTATCACAAACTTTACTGGAGAACGAAATCCACGTAAAGCCAAGATAATGGGAACCACCAAAGTCATCATAAAAGGTGATGACATCATCGTGCAAGGAATAAACCTTGAGGATGTTAGTCAAACTGCCGCAAACATCCAAAATTCGACGCGAATTAGAAATAAAGATCCGCGAGTTTTTCTGGATGGTATTTACGTTTTCGAAAAACATGAGGGATTCCAAGAATGACCATGGAAGAGCATGAGCCAATAGCAGACAAGCAAGATTCTAAAAAGGGTTATACTAAACACAAGAAACCCAAATTTAGGCGCCAAGAAAGCTGGAGATACAAACGGGTCACTGATAGGTGGCGAAGACCTCATGGAGTCGACAGTAAAATGCGCAAAAAAGTCAAGGGATGGCCTGCTTCTCCTACCACTGGTTACCGAAGTCCCAAGAAAACTAGAGGATTACATCCTTCAGGGTTCATTGAGGCTAGAGTTCAAACCATAGAAGATGTAGCAGGTATAGACCCTGAACTTCAGGCTATACGAATAGCTCGCAGAGTTGGAGCGCGTAAAAGAGTTGAAATCTTGGCCTTGGCTGAAGAAAAAGGAATACATGTTTTGAATCCAAGGACAACTAAAGAGTCTGAAGAATTCACAGAAAGCACTGAAGCAGAAGAAACAGAAAAACTGTCGAAAGGAGAGAAATAATTTTGAGTCTAAAAAGTCAGCGACGGTTAGCTGCCGAAATACTAAAAGTCGGTGAAGGCCGAGTTTGGATTGATCCAGAAAGAATAGATTACGTTGAAACCGCTATTACACGAGAAGAAATTAGAAAACTGATTCACGAAAAGGTTGTTAAGTCCCTTCCAGTGCAAGGTGTCAGTCGTGCTCGTGCTAGGGTTTTCGCAGAAAAGAGGAAAAAAGGATTGAGGAGAGGACCCGGAGGAAAAAGTGGTGGGGCTCGCTCAAAAATCTCTAAGAAACAGGCTTGGATGAATCGAATTAGACCTCTAAGAAAACGGTTGACTGAATTGAAGGATAGTCGAGCTATCGCTGAGAGTACTTACCGTAAACTGTATGACATGTCAGAAAGTGGTGTTTTTGAGTCAAAGGCTGACTTAGAACGCTACATTAGAACACATGATTTGTGGAGGAGACGATAATGGCAACTGGTCCCAGATACAGGGTTCCTTTCCGCAGACGAAGAGAAGGAAAAACAAATTATCGAACACGCAGAGCACTCGTTTTGTCACGTGTGCCCCGTTTAGTAGTTCGTCTCACTCTGAAACAGGCAATTATTCAGGTAATAGAAGCTGAAGCTATAGGCGACAAGGTTATTGTTTCAGCATGCTCACGTGAATTAGTTAAAAACTATGGTTGGCTAAGCAACGGCGGAAATATTCCATCTGCGTATCTTACTGGTTTACTGTGTGGTTTCAAGGCAAGGGCTAATGGTGTGGACAAAGCTTTCTTGGATATCGGTTTACATATTCCCTCTAAGGGAACACGACTGTTTGCTGCTCTAAAGGGCTTTGTTGACGCTGGTGTTGAAGTTCCTCACGGTGAAGAAATCCTTCCCGACGAAGGTAGAATAAGCGGACAGCATATTGCAGATTATGCACAGAATCTGATGTCAGATCCTGAGGTCTATAATCAAAAGTTCTCAAAGTATCTTTCAAAAGGATTGCGACCAGAAAAATTGCCTGAACAGTTTTCTGCAACTAAAACTAAAATCACGTCTTCGTTTGAGAAAAAGGTGAAAGAATAGAAGGTATAAACATGAGGTCCAGTAACGAGAAATTTGAAACTTGGGTACCCCGTACACGGCTGGGGAAAATGGTTCTTGATGGGCAAATTTCTTCAATTGAGGAATTGTTCATGGAAGGACTCAAGATAAGGGAACCTGAGATAGTGAATACTCTGCTTCCTGATTTACAAGAAGAAGTCATAAACATAGGTTTAGTGCAAAAGCAAACAGACGCTGGAGAGAAATCACAGTTTAGGGCCATCGTAGTTGTAGGAAACCGAGACGGCTACGTAGGTTTAGGTTCCGGAAAAGCAAGACAAGTACGCTCTGCAATTGAAAAAGCTGCAGTGAACGCACGCCTAAATATTACCCCTATCCGCCGAGGCTGTGGATGCTGGGAATGTGGTTGTGGAAAACACCATTCTTTGCCCTTCCAAGTTCAAGGTGAATGTGGTGGTGTTGAAATCGTTTTGATTCCAGGACCAAGAGGTCTAGGTCTTGTTGCAAGCGAGGCAGCTAAAATTATCTTGGGATTGGCTGGTGTAAAGGATTGCTGGACCAAAAGCTATGGCTCCACAAGAACTGTGCCCTCTTTTGCATTTGCCGTCTTTGATGCTCTCAAAAAAACCTACCTGTTGGTCACACCGAAAGATTGGGTGAGTTAAGATGGCAGAACAACGCAAATGTTTAGTTGCTGTTAGGATTCGCGGTTTGAGTGATATTCCTCAGGAAACCAAAGATACGTTAATGATGTTACGGCTAACCCGAAACTGTCACGCAACATTACTTGATGACCGACCTGCATATGTTGGCATGTTACGGAAGAGTAAAAATTGCTTGACTTGGGGTGAAGTTTCCAAGGAGAACATAGCCCTTCTGTTGAAGAAGAGAGGGCGGATAGTAGGCGACAAAAAGCTAACTGATGATTACGTTAAAGACTTAGATTACGAATCGTTGGACAATCTAGCTGAAGCAATATTTAATATGGAAGTTGAGTTTAGCAGTCTTCCTGAAGTGAAACCTGTCTTCCGTCTTCGTCCACCGACAAAAGGCTTCAAAGGCAAAATCAAAAAGAGTTATGCTGCTGGCGGAGAAGCAGGATATAGAGGAGAAGCAATCAACGATCTCCTGAAACGTATGGTGTAACCAGCACTCTAGCGATAATCTTTATAGTTACCTTGTTAGCACAATCTCAGTTAAGGACGGAATTCCCTTGAATAATCCGTGGTGGAGAAGACGAAAAAAGAAAAGTCCATGGTTCAGTGACATCTACGATGAACTGGAACGGCTAGGGGACATGATCGATGAAACTATGCAAAAAGCTTTTGACAATGCCTCAGAGGATGCTCCATTACGACGTAATCGCGTCAAGGGTTTTTCTATAAAACTTGGTCCTGACGGAAAGCCGATGATTCGAGAGCTTAATGACCGTCAATCATTCCATGATGAACTGGAGGATAGTGATGAACTGGAACCACTTGTTGATCTCATCGAAGAATCGGACATGCTGGTTGTTTTGGTGGCACTTCCAGGAGTCAATAAAGACGATCTTGACCTTCGTGTAACTGCGAATTGTTTAACTATTTCCGTTGACACTGCTGAGTTTGAATGGTATGACGAATTTAAACTTCCAGCTAGAGTTAAACCAAAATCAGCTCGTGCGTCATATAAGAACGGCGTGCTGGAAGTAAAAATGCAAAAAGAGAAGATAGTTAAAGATGGTAAAATATCTATGAAAAAGTGAGGTTTGAAGTTTGCCAACTAAAGACAGAAAAGTAAGACGACAGCGTGGGTCCAGAACCCATGGTTGGGGCCAGATAGGTCAGCACCGCGCTAGAGGTGGTCGAGGAGGAACTGGAAAAGCAGGTCTTGATAAGCATAAATGGACATACGTGATAAAACACGATCCTACCTACTGGGAAAAGAAAGGCTTTGTTTCCGTTAAATCACTCGGCAAAAAAGTTCATGTCATCAACGTAGGGCAATTAGATGATCTGGCTGACAAGTTGGAATCTGCAAAAAAACTGGAGAAAAAAGAGAATAAACTCTTTGTAGATTTGCAAGTCCTTGGCTACGACAAGCTTTTAGGAACTGGTGAAGTAACCAAACCGATGCTTGTTAAAGTTGCCTCCTATTCAGAGTCTGCCTCTGAAAAGTTGGCAGCAGCTGGAGGAGAAATCCTAAAAGAAACCGAATAATCACTGCTATTTTTAAGATTGCGTGATTTAGCAACCTACAATGTCAAAGTGTTTATATTTGTGTTCAACATACGCAACTTAAACAATCAGTTTATACACTATTAAACTTAAGAATGAAGGCGAGGAGATCATGGCTGGCAAATTCCTTTCATTATTCGGACCACTGTCACGGTTTATGCCTGAAGTGAGTTCACCAACCAGAAAAGTTAGCTTCAACGAGAAACTCTTCTGGACCGCCATGGCACTTATAATCTATCTGGTTATGAGTGAGATCCAACTCTTCAATGTTGCAAGCGGTGGATCTGATTTCCAAAACTTCCGAATAATTTTTGCCTCAAATCAAGGGACACTAACAGAGCTTGGAATTGGTCCAATAGTAACTGGAGGACTCATTTTGCAGTTGCTTATTGGTGCCAACATTATAAACGCTGATTTAGGCAATACAGAAGATCGGGCTCTGTTCACAGCAGCCACCAAAGTCTTGTCCATAGTTCTTACTGGTGTCCAAGCTGGTGCATATCTTATAGGTGGAGTCTATGGTGCTCTTGACGGATTCACATCGATAATAATTTTTATTCAGCTTGTATGCGCTGGTATAATGCTTATGCTCTTAGATGAAATGCTGCAGAAAGGTTGGGGAATTGGAAGTGGAATTAGCCTTTTCATTTTGGCGGGTGTAGCCCAACGAATTATGTGGGATAGCTTTGGCATCACACCTGGCATGTATGACGGAAACATGTATGGTGCGTTCCTTTCTCTTGGTCAGACGATTATGAGTGGGGACTCTTTGCTTTACGCCTTTTTCAGGTTTGATTCTGAGGGCACTCTTACAACTCTTCCAACAATGTTAGGTTTCATAGCAACCGTCATCATCTTTATTGTAGTAATATACCTTGAAGGTGTTAGAGTTGAACTTCCAATATCTCATGCAAACTATAGAGGATTCCGTGGCAAATACCCAATCAAGCTTCTCTACGTTTCTAACCTGCCTGTAATATTCGCTTCTGCTTTGTTCTCTAACGTTTATGTGTTCGCTCAGCTTTTAGCCAGCCAATCTTGGGGACAAAACAACTTCTGGGTTGGCCTTTTAGGCACCTTCGGAGGAGAAGAAGGAACAACATTGGTTGGAGGTCTTGCGTATTACGTAACTGCCCCTAGTGGCTTAGCAGATGTAATTGCAGACCCATTACGAGGCTTAATCTACGTAGTCATAATGGTTATCTTTGCCGTAATTTTCTCGTTAACATGGCTTGAAGTAGGCGGATTAGGACCAAGTACAGTTGCAAAACAGCTTGTTGACTCGGGAATGCAGATTCCAGGATTCCGCAGGTCAGGAAAATCAATAGAACTTATTCTCCAACGCTACATTCCTGCAGTCACAGTCCTTGGAGGCGCAATAATAGGGTTTATTGCAGCTGTTGCAGGGCTATTTGGAGCATTCGGAACAGGTACTGGTATACTGCTTGCAGTAGGTATATTGTATCAATATTATCAACTGCTTGTGCAAGAGCAAGTTGCCGAGATGTATCCAGCCTTCGGTAAAGTATTGGGATGATAAATGTTGACTAGAACTGGTCGTATCACTCAAATACCCGAAACTGGAAAAGACTTTCATACCAAAGAACAGATGTACTACCGGAGGATTAAGTAATGAGTTCCTTAGCACAGCCTCCGATTGTGACACTTGTTGTTATGTTCGTTTCCGTAGTTATGTCCTTGTCTTCATCATTAATTAACCGACGTTTTGTGCCCAAAGAGCACCGCCAAAAACTTAAGGACATCCAACGCAAGGTCGCTGCGTTAACTAAAGAAAAAACCGAAAACATGAAACTAGCAAAAAGCACAGACGACAAAAAGTTGCTCAAGAAGGCTCAGAAACAAGAAAAACAGATTCTTCAGCTTCAATCCCAATCCCTTTCACTGTCTTCTAAGCAGTTCAGAGTGTTACCCATCACTATATCACTTTTCTACATCGTCTGGCTATTGTTAACCGGAAGTATTCTGGGCTTTAATTTGTTCGAAAGCCCATTCATGGGACCATATCCTGTGGCGTACCTCCCATGGTTTGGTGGCGTAATGCAACTAAGCCTGTTCTATTGGTACCTCATATGTTCGTTCTTATTTGGAACCATATTCTCACGTATCTTTGGATTAACAGGAGGAACAGATTAGATACCAAAACTGTGTCTTATCTGTCTCCAATGCCTCCTTAAACAGGCGGCAATGTAACTTTAATTTGAAATGGCGGCTGTCAGACTGTGAACGACTGTAGTAACAAAGATAAAAAAATTATAATTTGTGTTAGCGGGATGACAGGCTCCGGAAAGAGTACAGTAGCAAAAAGATTAGCTGACCGGTATGGGCTTAGCTATTTTTCTGGCGGAAACGCTTTAAGGCTTTTAGCTCAGGAAGAAGGTTACAACTCTGAGGTACGCGGTTGGTGGGAAACCACCGAGGGTCTAAATTTTCTTCAGCAAAGAATGGGTGACCCTGAGTTTGACAAAAAAATTGATCAGAAGATGCTGGAGCTTGCAGCAGAAGGGAATATTGTTCTGGATAGTTGGACCATACCTTGGCTATTAAGCGATGGGTTCAAGATTTGGTTGGAGGCTTCGCCTCAAGTTAGATCTAAACGGGTTGTAACTCGTGACTCTATTAGTGCTGAAGAGGCGCTGAAGGCTTTAACTGAAAAGGATGAGCGAACTAGGCAAATATACAAGAGTCTATATGGGTTCGATTTGGGTCATGACCTTACTCCGTTCAATCTTGTTCTTGCAACGGATGAGCTTGACCCTGACGATGTATTCTATGCGGTGAGCTTAGTTACTGACCGTCTAGTCTTTGAAGCGCCGAAAATAAAATAGTATTCGAAGCTGTTTTTTATAGCAATATTTTCTTGATAATGTTTTCAAAGTTTTCTTTTGTTGTTTTTTGTTTGTAGCTTCGTAGCGCGTTTATCAGCTCTTTTTCGTTGATTTTTCCAAGTTTGTCTTTTACTGTGTTGGCGATTTTGTTTCCTAAGAAAAAGTATTGGCAAATTGAGGTTACGTTGGATATTCTTCTATTGATGCTTGTTGTCTCAAAATCGATTAAATATGGAACGTCGTTATCGTCAATGATGATGTGTTTTGGTGCTTTGTTTAGTTCTCCGTGGTCTATGCCTGCTTTGTCGAGTCTGTAGCACTGTTCCAAGACATTCTTTAGAACTAGGTGAAGACGTGTTTTTGTTTCTTGGTTTTCTAATGTTTTGAGCCATTCAGGAAAATGTTTGCCTTCTATTAGTTGCATGAGTAGAAAGTTTTCGCTGGTTTCAAGCAGTTTTGGTCCAATGTTTATGGTGTTTGCTTTTTTGAGCATTTGTGCTTCGTGGAACATCTCTTTTCTGTCTGCGTCGATTCGGCGAATTTTTAGGGCTGCTTTACCTGTTTTTGTGTATGCGATAACAACGATGCCCACGCAGCCTTTCCCTAATACTGGTACTCCAAAAACGCTTTTTTCTCCAGTGAATTGTAGAGCTTGTATTCCGAGTTTTTCTAGTTCTGTTAGCCGTTTTTCTAGTTCTTTGTGTGTGCATCTTGGGTAGCATAAGACTTTGTGGTGTTTTGTTTTGTCCAGTTCGTTTAGGGTGACTGCTTTGGTTGCTTGCAAATCTTGTCACGACAAATACTACTCCGAGAACAGTTATTAAATATGGTAATTTATCATGTGATTCAGGGTGGGTTTCATGTCTGTTGTGTCTTTGCTTTCTGATTTTGGTTATCGGGACCCTTATGTGGCTCAGATGAAAGCTGTGGTGTTATCTGTTAATCCTAAAGCTTGTATTGTGGATGTTTCTCATGACATAGAAAAATTTAGTGTTCATGTGGGTGCTTATGTTTTAGCTTGTGTTGCTCCGTATTTTCCTCCAAAGACCGTTCATGTGGCGGTTGTAGACCCTGGTGTTGGAACAAAAAGGCGTCCCATAATCGTAGAAACGCGGCGTAGTTTCTATGTTGGTCCAGATAATGGGCTTGTTATGTTGGTTGCACACAAAGAACATGTAGTGAACGTTTACCTGATAGACAACCCAAAATATGTTTCATCAAATATATCTAACACTTTTCATGGAAGAGACATATTTGCTCCTGTAGCTGCGTATCTGTCAAAAGGTGTAAAGCCGTCCGATTTTGGGCCTGTAATACAAGATTTCGTATTTCCTGATTTTGCAAAGCCATGCACAAAAAATGGTGCGCTGGTTGGAGAGGTTTTGTACATTGACGATTTTGGTAACATTATCAGCAACATTTCAGCGCAAGACCTTAAGCACTATGGGGTTGCTGAGGGGGACTGTCTTGTTGTTGTGGTTGGCGATAAAACCTTGAATTTGCAGTTCTGTTCTGCTTATGGCGCGGCTCCAGTTGGGTCTTGTTTGGCTTTAATTGGTAGTGGCAACTTTCTTGAGGTGGCTGCTAATCAGGGTAGTGCTTGCAAGTTTTTTGGGGCAAAAATTGGAGACGCTTTTCATGTTTCTGTGAAATGATTTCCAGTTAAACTGGGCTCAATTTTATTGCCAATATGCTTCTGTCCAGTAGGCGTTTTTGCGTGATTTTGCTAGTGTGTAACCCATTATTAGTCCTGTTGCGAGGCCGCCAAAGTGTGCAATTACGTTGACGCCTGAGCCTGTGGATAGCATTAAGAACAGAAACGCATAGATTAGTGCGCTCATGATGGATTGACCAAAAGCTTTTCGTGAGTATATGATGGTTGCGCCGTACATTCCAAATACTGCTCCTGAGGCTCCTGCGGAAAGGGTGTTTGGTGCCATCAAAACGAGTGTTAGCAAGCTGCCTGTTAGTCCTGAAAGCAGGTAAACTGCGGCGTATTCTTCTATTTTGAACATCTCTTCTGCTCTTAGGCCAAATATTAGTAAAAACAGCATGTTTAGAGCAATGTGCATGATGTCTACGTGAACAAAGATGCTTGTTAATAGTTGCCAATATTCGCCGCCATTCAATACTGCGAAGTTGTATTGTCCAAACTGAACAAGCACGCTGGTTTTTGTTTCGATAAAGTTTCCGCTAAGCAACGAAGTGTAAACGTAAACCAGCACATTGAAAGTAACTAGGAACGTTGTTGGCGTCAGCTTAAGCGAATTCTTCATCATTGTTGAGCCATCCTCAAAAACAACTATGTCGCCATATTTATTCATACCTTGATAACAAAATTCGCGTTGAGAACTTGCTAATTGTTAATTGTTTGAGAGATAGACTTAATCAGTGAAAACCAAGAATTTGTAAACTAGGGACACCCATCTCTAAAACTAAAGCTAATTCAAAATGAGATCTCAAGTTTTTTCTTTATTTTCTTCAGTTTTTTCATCAAGTTTTTAACTGCTTCAGTATATTTTTCTTTCATTAGTGGTTTTAAAAACCAGTTTTCAGTATGTTCATCGTTAGTAAACCACTTGTCAATTGCAGAATTTTTATTTTCTAAAGCATAAAATGCAAATGTTGCGATTTCGTAAAAACTTTCATCTTCATCAAGATACCGATTAGTTATTAACAATTCAAGTGCCAATGTTCGAAATTTAGCAGTAGTCCATTTCTTGTTTTTGGGGTCACTTAAGTTTTTTTCAATGATCTTATAAATTGTGGTATTGAGAAATAGGTTGTTTTCACATTCAGTGATAAGTGCATCTACTCTGCGAATTGTTTGTTCACGTTGAAATAATTGGAATACAGTTCCTCTGCCTGTGATTATCTCCAAAACTTGACTGTCTGGTCGTTTAGGATTTGACATACAATCCAATATTGCTGTTTTAAGTTTTCTTCTAAATATTTGATTTTTTATATGGTTTTTTGGATAATAAAAAAGCGTACCCTTACTTCCAATGTCAAAGGGAATTCGAGTACCTTGTTCAGCGATTGTTATTGTGCCATGTTTGAAACTTTGACGAATTCCCAATTCCCAAAAAACATTAGGATTTAAGTCTGTAATGTCTGCAACAACTATTGGCGAAAAAACAAGATCTTTTATAATTTCTCTTATTAAGTCTCCACGTAATGGTTCTGATCTCAAAGCATTAAGCGTTGGGATTTCTTCAATTATAGGCTTCAAGAAGTATTCGTAATGTTCTGTCCAATAATTCTCTGTATGTTCATCTGTCGTTTGAGAAAAGGGCATGATAATAAAACATGGTACACTTTTGGGCATGTAACCACCAACAACAGTGTCAATATTTGTTCAATTTATTAGTAATCATGTTTGCTTTTTTAATTTGTTCCATATTGTTTAGTGTTAAATTTCAGGTCTGATTTTTATTAATTAATTTTTCATTCATTAACTCATTTTCACGAAAAACTTTGGGGGGACATATTGTTTTTTTATAGAATCGTAATTCAACTGAAAGTGTAGTGATAGCTGCTCTTTTATTCACACTTCTGTGCGGCATATTAGTCTCCTAATAGCAGTTCATTGTTGAAAACTATCTTTTTTTCTGAAAAATTCTGCACAGCACACATTTACTAAAAAAGTTCACACAAGCATTAGCATGATTGCAACTGGGGCTGTTTGCTAGCCCGACTTTAACAGTTAATTTTGTCTGTTTTGTTCAGGTCTCGAAGCCTGATGTCACCATCTATCTCTTTTATGAATTTGGCAACGCTGCTTGGGACAAGCTCTTCCCATTTTCTGCCATCTATTATGTGTTTACGAATTTCTGTTGCAGAGTAAATATCCCGTTTAATGAATGACATCGCCTTGACATTAAACCCTGCTTCAGTGAATAGACGACTAGTTAGTGGCTCGTTAGCGTAGACAACATCAAATTTTGGTGAATAACCAACAATCTGTGAGACCCAGAGTGCATGCTGATGAACATCTGGTACTGGTATTATCCAAATTTTTGACATCTCTATTCCCTTTTCTTGGAGAGCTTTTCGTATCATAGTAATTCGTTCGCCTGTAGTAAACGGATTATCCAGCCTGTGGCTATACTGGGAACTCCCAACAATTATTACAAGCTCGTCAACATTTTCCAAAATTCCGTTTATGACTTCCAAATGTCCATTGTGAACGGGCTGAAATCTTCCAACAAAAATCCCACGTTTCACCATACAGTTTTCCCCACTCTGAAGAACGAAACCTTTCTGTTTTATATGCTATTCTTTAACCTCTTAAAGCTCTCCATGCTTTTGTTTAACCCATTTTACAGGAAACAAAACCAGCTCTTTATCATCAACCTTTAGTTCCTTTGACTCTTCGTAGCCTCTGTCTTCCCTTTGAAGAATCTCCATTTTTGTTTGCTCTCCATATCCATAACCGCCTACGCTCAAATCAGAACGAACAACCCTGTGGCATGGAATCAATAACGGAACAGGATTTGATGCCTCAACTCGCCCAACAGACCTTGCACTTCCGCCCACAACCTTGGCTATGGCACCATACGTTGTCACATATCCAACAGGAACCAAACCCGTGCAATTAAGCACCTTTTTTGTGTAACTGGAAAGCTGGTGCATTCTCACATCCAGTCCACATTTTTCTCGATTTTTTCCGTTGAAACAATCCTCTAACCCGCCCAGAACATTTGCTAAAAACTTATCTGGCTCTTCTAAAACCTGAAACCCAGCATCTTCTGGCAACCTAGCTATTAGGCGCTTTAAGTCTGGCTCTTTTGTAGAAAAACATGTTGCGACAACTTGGTTATCCTGAACCGCTGTGCCATACCAAACATTTCCTCTTTTTTGGTAGCAAACCTGTATCATGCAACAGTCCCACTTGTCTTGTTATCTTTCATATTTTTGTGGCAACTAGTACTTTTTGAGTATCCCCTTCTTTCTCACATACTTATCTGTCAAATGAAACACAAAAACCCCAAAGACAATCCAGACTATGCCCAATGCTAATAGATGCAAAAAGACATTGCCGACAACCTCTGGAACATAATCATATATCAAGAAAGTTCGCATCCCAATCAGTGCTGGTGCTGTTGGAAATATGGCGCTTGCCTGTTGAGCTAAGGTGGGAAGAACAGTTAGCGGGTAAGCTACAGGCGAAAGAATCGTCATGATACTATAGAAACTATCTGATACTATCCAGCCCTCTTTTAGAATCATGCTTACAGCTGCGATTACTATGCCAAAACCGTACAGCGCAAACAACATGAGCGCAAAAATCAATAAAGCGGGCAAAATTCCCGACATATTCAAACCTAAACCAAAGGTGACGTATATGAAAACTGCTTGGATGAGCGTGCCCATTCCTTGATGAACCGTACTGTGCAAAGCCATTCCCAAAACCTGCCCCAAACGGCTGGCAGGCGTAACATAAATTGCCTCTAGTGTTCCAAACCACTGCTCTCTACGCATGCTAAAACCCATCGCCCAAACCGCTGTTCCTATGAATCCCATCATAATGTAACCTGTAAAAATGAAAGCAACAACATCTCCTGTTCCAACAAGCTGCGCCAAATTCTCGCTGTATGTGCCACCAATCAAAACAAGACCATAAAGAAGGTACGGTATCATGAAAACTACAGGAGAAATCAGCTGGCGAACAAAACTCACAGGATAAGCAAAATCAATCTTCCACGCTTTAACATTAGCCTCCCAGATAGCCCTCAGTTCAGCCTTTACATTAGCCCAAGTAAATCCCGATGGACATTTCACTTCACGCAACCTGTAATCTTTATTATTTTTTTCCAACCCAATTTCTCCTTAGTGATGGCTGATTGTTCCAGACCTTTTCGTCTTTTCTTCCATCCAATTGAACATGTAAAAGCCCGCAGCTATCAAAACAGCGTCAATAATCAAAAGCGCAAAAATCTCCCAATACATTTCTGTAAGGCTTGTTCCAAGAAGCATAATACTCCTTACAATAATCAGTGCATATGTAAGTGGAATAAGCTTGCCAATGATTTGAGCCCAACTTGGTAGACTCTCAATTGGATAGCGCACAGGAGAAAAAATGTAAAAAAAGTATCCAATTGTTTCCGAGACATCATGAGATTGCTTATACATCAACGATACCGCAGCTAAAACAAGAGACAAACCATACAATCCAAGTATAAGCAAAATAACTATGAAAAACACCGGAAACATAACCTCCAAAGTAAATGTCACTCCAAAAAGTAGCACAGAAATAGTAAGTTGACTTACCGCAAAAATTGTGCTGGACACACTTTCACTCAGCGCTTTTCCAATAAGCACATACGCCTTATTGCATGGCGCAGCAAACACATAATCCAATGTCCCCTGCACTGCTTCACGCCTTATACTCTCTCCCATACCATACAACAAAGTGTTTACGTAACTATTGAGCACCGCACCTATGACAATAAACGAAATATAATCCTCAGTTCCTGCAATCTGAGCAAAGCTTGCACTTTCTAGACCCCCCACAAACGCTTGCCCCTGCAAAATAAATGGAATAAACCAAAAAATCGGAAACACTGCCCAAAAAACAAAGATAATTGGATACGCCATCAAGAACTTCATGTTCTTAACAAACTCATTCCAAACAACAAAGAAATTGCTACGCACCGAAGACTGCTCATAGGCGCTCTGCATCATCTACTGCATTCCGCCCTCCGTAAGTTTTGCACCAGTTAACTTGATAAAAACATCCTCAAGCGTAGGCACACCAACATTCAAGCTGCCAATCCGAACATTCTTCTGCCTAAGAGCATCAATAACCGTTCCCACATGCTCTTCTGCGGCTCCACCAATTATCTTAATTCTAGAAGGATTTCCCTTATCCTCATCACCTAAAATAAGTTTAACAACTTCCGCATCTGGCAACAAAGAACGAATACGCTCTTCAATGTCCGCAGGTGGACTGTAAACAGTCACCTCTACAATCTCCTTCTCTTTCACCCTTGCCTTGAGCCTGTTTGGAGTATCAACCGCAACAATATTGCCACTGTTTATAAACGCCACTCGATCACACAACTGGTCAGCCTCATCCATGTAATGAGTAGTCAAAAGAACCGTTTTCCCATGCTTTTCTGAAAGCTCTCTTATTTGTCTACGAATTTGCCTTGAGAAACCCGGATCTAAACCCAAGGTAGGTTCATCCAACAACAAAATCGGCGGATCATGCAATAACGCCCGCGCTATGGTAACCTTTTGCCTCATACCCGTGCTATAATCTTCAAGCCTCTCATCTGCCCTGTCAGAGAGATGAAACATTTCTAAAAGCTCATCAACCCTTCTTTTTGCATGAGCCCTTTGCATCTTATACAACGAAGCAAAATACATCAAATTGTCTCTGGCTGTGAGCTTCCAGTATAATGTTCTTTCCCCACCCACAACCATTCCCAAACTAGCTCGCACCATAGAAGTTTCTTTTTGAGCATCAAAACCGTTTACCCTGACTGTGCCTTCGTCTGGAATCAAGATTGTAGATAAACACTTAATCATCGTAGTTTTTCCAGACCCATTTGGTCCAAGAAGCCCAAAGAGTTCTCCAGGACAAATTTTGATGTTAACCTTATTTAATGCAACAGTAACCCCATTTTTCTCTATAACATCCCTGTCCAACTGGTTTCTTCGCAGAAAACCAAAAACGCCCCTGTGCCTCTTTTTAGCAAATCTTTTAGTCAGATTTACTGTCTGAATACTGAAAACTTCGCCTGATTTATTGACAACCAAACTCAACATCACACACATTTTCAAAGACAAACAAGTGAACCTATTACCCTTCCACGGAGCACTTCAGATAAAAAGCGCTTACAACATTTATAAATTTGACACGAACAAAAAACAAAACACACAACACACCAATTAAAACACATATAAACACCATTCAGATTACATAACTACAACTCCAACCCACAAAAAACAATTAACTGGAGCCTACTTAACATGACAAACATAGAATCAAAAACCATTTACTTCAAAAACCCAGGACCACAAAACACACAAGAAGCACTCAACCTAGCAAAAGAACGCGCTGAAACACTCGGCATCAAAAACATAATCGTAGCCTCAACAACCGGAGAAACAGGCGCCAAAGCATCACAACTCTTCAAAAACCACAACCTAGTAATAGTAACACACGTCACAGGATTCACAACACCCAACACACAAGAACTCACCCCCAACAACCGCAACACCATAAAAAACAACGGCGCAAAAATCCTAACAACAACACATGCCTTCGGCACCCTAGGACGCGCCACCAACAAAAAATTCGGAACCATCCAAATCGACGGAATCATTTCAGCAGTTCTTCGCCTTTTCAGTCAAGGAGTAAAAGTAGCCTGCGAAATTTCTTGCATGGCATCAGATGCAGGTTTGATTAAGACGGGTGAAGCCGTAATTGCTGTTGGTGGAACTAGAAGTGGGGCAGACACGGTTGTTGTTTTGAAGGCGAGTAACACACATTCCTTTTTTGATTTAATAATAAATGAGATTGTTTGTAAGCCAAGGCTTTAAAATTTCAATAATGTTGCCTTTTTTGTATTTTATTTTGATTTATTGGTGGAGTTTTTTGTTATTTTTGAGCCGATAAATACCTATTCATAGTATGCTTTATTAAGACGCAAGATTTAATACTTGGTTGGATTTTTACTGTATAAGAGATCTCCAATGCAACACATCAAGCGATTCAATGAGCGAATTTCAGGAGCACTACAGTCCGCTGGTAGAGTTTTCAAAAAACAGAAACTAAAACCCTTACCTCCTGCTCCTCCACCAAAACCTTTGCCTAAAGGTTACAAAATTGTTGAAAGATATCCACTTTATGAACCATTCGCTCATGCAGCTATTGCCCGAAATCCTCTAAGTGGTGAGTATAAATATGTTCTTGATGAACTCAGGCTAGATATACTTGAACGAAATGTATACGATAGAATACTAGAAATTCTTCTCGCCGAGATTGCTTCACCCGAAGCAGAAATTGAGGATCCTCGACAATTCTTCGTTACTGAGGCTGAAAAGATAGTTGGTAAATATCGAATAAGCTTAGGTTGGTTGCCTGATGTTTCTTGGTCCAAAATCCTTTATCATGCTCAAAGAAATCTTGTTGGTTTCGGCAGAATAGATGCATTGATGCGTGATCCCCATATAGAAGATATTTCCTGTGACGGTGTAGAGAAACCTGTCTATGTTTGGCACAGAAAATATGAGAACCTTGAAACAAATTTGGTCTTTCATGATGACCAAGAAGTAGACGACGCTGTGGTAAAGCTAGTTCACATGGCTGGAAAACACGTAAGCTCAGCTTTTCCAATAGTTGATGCTTCTTTGCCTGGAAAACACAGGCTTGCTGTCTGTTACAGACGCGAAGTAACGCCATTCGGAACAGCATTTACTATAAGAAAGTTCCGAGACGATCCGTATTCAATTATTGACCTGATTAACTTAGGTACCCTATCCGAAGAGATGGCAGCCTATTTCTGGACTTGTCTTGAAAACAGGGCTTCTCTTATGGTGTTGGGAGGGACTGCTTCCGGAAAAACAACATTTCTTAACGCCGTAGCCTGTTTGATTAAGCCCGGCAGCAAAATAATTACAATTGAGGAAACCGCAGAACTTAATCTGCCTCACGAAAACTGGGTATCACTAATTGCGAGAAGAAGTTATGGTCTTGGAGAAAACCTCACTGGAGAAGTAACCCTCTTTGATCTAGTCAAAACCGCAATGAGGCACCGCCCAGACTTAATTATGGTCGGTGAGATTCGAGGAAGCGAAGCATATACCCTGTTCCAAGCCTTGGCAACGGGTCACGGTGGTATGGCTACAATGCACGCAGACTCCATAGAATCTGCTGTTAAGCGTTTAATCCAAAAACCAATGGATATCGCACCTGCATACATGCCCCTTATGAATGTTGTCGCATCAATCCGGAGAGTACACTTGCCGCAGTCAAAAACAGGTGAAATGACGGCTTATCGTCGAGTACTTTCTGTAGACGAAATTGCAGATTACGAGGATTACAGAAATACTTTCACATGGAAAGCTGCTGGTGACAGTCATCTTTCTAACCTCAAAAATGGTATCATGCTTAACGCAATAACTGAAAATAGAGGATTAACTTGGGATGAACTACTGGCTGAGATGAAACAGCGAGAAAACGTGTTGCGCTGGATGCGTCAACGCAACATTAGAAGTTACAAAGATGTCGCGGGGGTCATAACTGAATATAACGCCAAACCTGAAGAGTTCTACGAGAAGGAGGTTTTAGCTAGTGCCCCTGCTAAAAACTCTTGAAAGTGTTTCATACCGTCTTTTCGGTAACATTTCTCCCAAGTTCTTAAGTGGAGTCTTCGAGTTTAAGGAACATTTAGCAAAAGCAGGCATCAAAATTTATCCTGAAACTTACATTTCTTTAATGTTTTTGATTGCCACCCTCACTATCCCCGTATCCATAGTGGCTCTTGTTCTTTTGTATTTCACCAAAATTCTTTTTCTAATCTTCTTGGTGCCAATGCCTATCTATGTTATGATTGGTTTCATGATTGTTCCTAGTTCAAGAGCCAGTGAAAGGGCCAGTGCCTTGGAGCGGGAAATGCCTTTTGCAGCAACATATGTTACTGTCATGGCGTCAGGTGGTATACCGCCTTACATGAGTTTCAAGCGCCTTACAGAAGTTGAATTGCTGCCTTCTACACGTAAAGAAGCTCGAGCTCTAATTCGTGATGTGGAAATTTTTGGTGTAGACCCACTTAGTGCTCTGGAAAAATCGGCAAAATACAATCCGCTAGACATATTTAGAGACTTCATTTCTGGATATGCTTCCACAGTTATCATTGGTGGTGACGTTATTCACTTCCTTGAAACAAAGGCGCAGGAAATCTTCAAGTCAGGATCGATGAGAGTTAAAGCTGCTGCCGAACGTATGGGTATGCTTCTTGAAACCTTCATAATCGTAATGGTTCTCATGTCCCTTTGTTTCTACATACTCTTCAGTGTTGAGTCTATATACAGCACAGGCATGGACATGGGGTCCTCAGTAATTATGTACACATACGTTTTCACTCCTATGCTTTCTATTGTCTTTTTGTATCTTGCGCACGGCATGCAACCAAAAAGCCCACTCAACGAGATGCGACCATACAAAGTATACGCTATCTCTTCAGCTGTAGCCATTTTAATTCTATTGTTGCTCACTGGATTCTTCGGAATGATGCCGACTCCTATAGATGGACTCGTTGATTTACCCATTGCAGTTGCTATCACGTTGATTGTATCTGTTGTGCCTCCCGCTATTTTGCACCAAAAGATTGCTGGTAAAAAAGCAAGCATGGAACGTGGTATATCCAACTTTCTTAGAGATTTGACGGAAACAAGAAAGACTGGGCTCTCTCCAGAGGCATGTATTTCAAATCTTTCAGATAGGGATTACGGTGCATTTTCTAAGGAACTAAAGAAAATGTCTTCTGATATTGGTTGGGGTATTCCTATGCGGAATGTGATCATGGATTTTGTAAAGAAAACCAAGAGTTGGATGTCCCAGATTGTAATGTTTTTGCTCTTGGAAGCTGTTGACGTAGGCGGCGGTACAATATCAATGATTGAGTCTCTTGCACGATTCAATAACATGACTCAAGAAGTTGAGAAAGAAAAGAAAATGAGTATTAGACCTTACATGATTATGCCTTACTTTGCGGCAATATTGCTCGTAGCAACAACTCTCATGACTCTTCTGTTTACTACTAATACTGTTGCCATGGGTGCTGAGGTTTCATCTTCATCCTCCAACACAGACTACCTTACTCTAATCTTTACTGTGTCAGTAATTACTCACTGTTACTTGATTGGGTTAGTTTGTGGCAAAATCAGTGAAGAGTCTTTGGCTGCTGGATTCAAGCACTCTGCTTTACTCGTTCTAATAGCTATTGTTGCGTCAAAAGTTGTTCCGGTGTTGCTGGCTTAGGAGGAAACTGTGGTGTTTGTCAAGTTTCACAAGAAATGTTCAGGTAAACGGGCGATTAGTCCAGTTATTTCCACTGTCATCATGACTGGTGCTATGATTGCTATTCTAAGTGTTGCTCTGGTTTTTGCTAATGATTTGTTGTGGTCCAGAGTTGCAGAAGGCGAGTTTGATTCTTCAAAGCAGTTTATGCAGTCTGTTGGGCTTCAAATTGATGATGTAGCTTGGACTGCGGGGCGCACAGAAACAATTAGTTACGCGAGCCAGTATGGAGATGCCATGTTGGAGCAGGATGTACTAAGTTACACTGTTTCTGTAGGAACAACTGAGGGCACCCACGATTTTCTATCTTCAACTGGAGCTCTTATGTTTAATCTTCCAACATACAGGTATTCAATAAGCGACGGCTACTGGTCACGACTCTTTCCAGAGGAGGATGAATCTCTTATTTTGACCGGCACTTCTGCTCCAATCGCGCGTGTGTTTGAGGTTGAAAAAGTTCCTATGACTGGCGGAGATTACATAAGAGTGGTTGTTGCGCCATCAATTAGGGTTCTTTCTTCATCAATTAACTCTTCGTCCACAAACACGTATTACATTCGAATGTATCTTCCTGTTCTTATCAGCGGTGATTCTTCTGGTATATCACAATCTATCACTTTAACTGGAGAGAGCGTCCAAGCCTACACCCTAAACAATGTTGAGGACATAACTATCACTGTCAACTTTCCTTCAGACGATTTCAACTCTGATTTTTTCAGATTTCCAGGTGACAACCCGTTCTTTCTTGATTTCTCAACTTTCTATTCTGAATACGATAATGTTGTTTTGGAACTTTATCTTAGCGAGGTGTCGGTTGGGTTTGGAGTTTGACACTGTGAATCAAGGAGGATTGAGTAAATGCCGAACGTGACGATTGAATATGTTATCTTGATTCCTTTGCTTTTCACTCAAGTGATACTGTTCCCGTTGGTGGCGAGTACAATGGCATCCAACTGGCAAGACTCACAACGAGACATTGAACTGCAAGACGTTGCGAATCATCTGGCGAGTACGATTCAGCAACTATATCTGACTGTTAATAGGGATGAGATTTTGGTTGGTACTGTAACTCAGGTTTCAACAATTCCTGTAACAGTTGCCTCTTATTCCTACAGTGTCACAGGTTCGCTTAGTGACCCTCCAGACGGATCTGCTAAAATTCTTATCTTTACTTTAATTCTGGATGATGTGGGTAATACAGTTACTGCGTCGGCTGTACTTGGTCCTAATGTGAACTGGATTGATTCAACTTTGCGAAGTGACTCTGCAGACGCTTACATTGAATTGCAGAAATTTTCTAACGGTACACTAACTTTTTCTTTTGGAGGTTAATCAAATGACAGGAGCTACTATTGATCACATGATTTCAGTTACAATTCTCATATCAGCGCTGTTAGTGGCGATGATGGCTTTTAACGGATTGTTCGCATCTGCAATCGAGTATGACCGTAACCGTCAGGTCGCCAACAAAGCTGTTGATTTGGTAAACAGCATTTGTTTATCTCCTGGAAGTCCAGTAGATTGGGGAGAAACAAACGATACAGTGTTAGGTTTTGGTCTTCAAGATCCTGATTCCGGTGGATATACATTAAGCCCCTACTCTATGATGCGATTAAGTTCTGTTTCCAGTGGAACTCAACTCGTGGAATATCCTCCAGATTCTGGTGTATTCTATAACAATATTACTGCTAACTTTGGAGATGCAATATTAACTCCTTTAGGCGGCTGTCTTAATTACAGTGATGTTGCTGACTTACTGGGAATAACTGGGGACTATGGTTTTAGTATTGATGTTGAGCCAACTCTGAACGTTTCCATCTCAAAGGTTTATGGATATGGTCATTTAGCTTTGAAAGTTGATGTAACTGGTTCAGGGTTGCCTTTAAGTGGTGCTACCTTGAATCACTATCTTTTACAGGTTACGAACGAAGGTAGTGCTACTGTTGTACCTTATTTTGGGGTCAGCCAGACTGACTCGTTTGGTTCATTGTTACTAGAATATGATGGAATAGATGAAGTGAATGATGCCTATCACTTTATAGTTTATGTTAGCCTCAATGGACTTACTGGCGTGGGATATTATTCGCAAGATGATCTTGGAGATTATCCTCAATTTATTGTTCCTTTGGTTAGTGATTATGATGACGGAACCGTTATAATCGCCCACAGTTGGGGGGTTCATGAATATGCTGAAACTCCAGTGCCTGCTGTCACCTTTAATGCTACTTTTTTTGTATTAACTTCAGATTTCCAGTTGCAACAGCTTGAACTAGTGAATTCTTCCACTCTCTTAAATTATGGTTCTAAAAATTATGTGACCACAACTCTGCCTACCTCTGAAGTAGGAATTTTGTTCATTTCTTATGAGTGGAACAATTACGTGGGAAGTGTTGTTTTGCCTTGGGGTATTGGTACTCTTGGGATTTCTCCCTATTTTAGTAGTAGTACTGGTTCTGCTGGCTACGATTTTGTTGCTACTGAGCTTCGACAAGTGACTATTGATGGTATATCATATCAGGTGAAGGTTTCAGTGTGGAGTTTGAGTGGTTAACAATGGAGGTTGATGTGCGTTGATGCGAACTGTTGAAGTCCTTTTCGTGATTGTAATATTACTTGGTGCCTTCACCATTACAACACAGTTTGCTGTTTTGCCTTCGTCCAGTCAAGCTTTTGGAACAGACCTAGGCGAGTTGGCTCAATCAACGCTTGAAACTTTGGATGCCCAGGGTGTGTTAAGTGAAACAGTCTTCTCGGATGATGCTGATGCTTGGGGAGACTTGCAGAAAGCTCTTTCTGCCTCTCTTCCAGTTAATGTTGTCTATAATCTCAGTGTTTATAATCTTTCAACAACTAGTGGTGTCGTAAGTTATCAATTATCAAAATCAATTGCAGATGCAAGTTTTGGAGTTGATTCTGATTCTGCGTCTTTGCTGGTTGCTTCACCTGATGTAACTTTCACTCAAGACCCCGAGAAAGTGGGTGGTGAAAGCACAGACATAACTCTGTACATCTTGAACTGTAATGATGCTAACGGATGGTGGATTACAGGTTACACTGGTCAAAGTCTCGCCACAGAATTTTATAACATTCTTTCACCATACTTTACAACCACTGTTCTCTTAAACAGCACTGCTGAACTTCAACTTCTTTTAGATAATTCTCCTTCTTTACCTGGAGATGTAGAGAATGCCGTTGTCATAAACACTTTTGGAGAAGCCGTTCCAATCCCCTCGTATTATGCTAATTTGTATGATACTAGTTACTCAGATGATTATGCACGGTATTGTTATGTTCTAGGTCAAAAAACGAATACTTACAACTGGACTTGGGTTAGCATTGTAGGATATCCCTTCTATTACGTGACTAACACCAACTATTTTGATGATGACAATAACGGTTGGGGCATTTATGGAATGGAAGACTCTAACGTTCAACAAGCAGGACTACAAGCTTTCCTTCAAGGCTTAACCGATAGAGACTATGCTCATGTTTCAACCGATATTAAACAAGATGTTAATGTTGTCTATTTAACTTCTGAATCAATTGAACTCTGTAACGAATATGGTATTTATCCACGTCCTTATCAGACATCAGCTCGAGCCCTTGACGAATACTATATGTTAGATACTTACCAACTGTCTGCCTTAGAACTTTTTAACAGACCCGAAGATGATTCCGGCACTACTTCGGTAGACGAGTCAGATTACATTCCTGCTGCAACATACACCAATATTGAAGGCAGTGATAAAAAAGGTGCATTTACTGCCATCGGACTATCAAGGACCCCCGACGTAAGAATTACTGCCTTAGGTCTCCTCATGTATTATCATCCAAACATCTACAGAAGTGAATTTGGGGCTAGTGGCAAATCAATGCTTGTAACTCTGCAACTTGGTCAACAAGGAGGAACCTAACTTTGAAAAACAGTAGCAGGGCAAATAAGGGGCAATTCTCAGTAATCGCGGCGTTACTTGTTTCTGTTATATTAGTAAGTGCAGTTATATCCAGTTACACTTTAGTTCGTCATTCTACTATACAAGGCTCGCCTGAAGTTTTATCTGCTATCGGAGAGATGAATGCTGATATTAAAAGCATTTTAGACTTCACTGTTGGATATTACGGGTCAATACTGAAAGTGACAGGAAACTCGACATATGCTAGGGAACTAACAACAGACTATCTTTCAAGTGGATTAGTTAATGTTGCTCGTTCTCATCCGGAGTGGAATCCGTCATTCACGTTTGATTTCGGTAATGATGACGTGTCCACTTGCTGGTTTATGCCAGAGAGCTACAGTATGGGAAGCCTTTCTGTAACCTATTCTTTATCAGCTCTTGGACTTGAAGATGTGACCTATGAGACATCTTCAGCGTTGGCTGTCACTCTTTTAGAATCAGAACTTGGTGTATCCAGAATAAACGTCATTCGTGATGATTCTGAACCAGAATTAGGATTGACCAACGAAAACTTCTGGTTCTACAATTATACTGATGATTCAACTTGGGAGCTAGTCAATCCAACTGACGTATTAATAGCGGCTAATGGAGTTTACACTATAACAATTCCTTCAGGCGTAGACCCTGAGTCATACTCTGTTCAAGTTGAAGATAATCGAGGTATATCTGTGTCTGCTTTTTATTCCCAAGCTTCTGTAGCAACCGGAATTCCTCATTACACTTATACTTTTGATTGGGCTGCCACTGGAGTGTTAGACATTTACGAATCTTTATCTTCAGACACTTTTGTTATTGAACTTCTACAAAATGGAACTTTGAAGTGGCTTGGTCAGGATCTGGAGTTGAACACTAAAACAAGAGCCATTCCACCTGTTTCAGTTAAAGCATTTAGAGTTAATGCAACTATTAATGATGTCAATCAAGAGGTGCCCTTCCAAGTGGAGGACTGGGCGTCAGATTACATGGTGCCTCTTGGACTAGCTGGCAACGATAGCATATTTAACAGCAATAATATGTTGGTGTTTTTAGTAAATAATGAAATTAGTACGATTACCTTATGGTGGGAAGGAAACGATACCGCAATACAGACGTCGTATGCTTGGAATAATGTATATTTTGATGATGACCCTGATTCTGGAACTTTGGATAATGGGTATTTAGAATTAACTGTTAATAACTTCTGGATAGAATCAACGGTTGCTGGTGATGGGTCACCTAGTTGCAGTGCAGAATTTCTGCGTATTAACGATAAGGAACCTTCGTATGGGGCTTACCTTTCGTATGTAATCTATAACGGAGTAGTCCGAGATATAGTACAACAAGAACCAGAATATTCAAGTGGAGTTTCGGATTGCCCTAACTTGTATTCACACATTGTTATAACATTTCCAGCAAATTCACTGTACTATACTTATTCAGCGCGGACAATCTTTGTAGAATCTGAATCTAGAACTGTGACTGACCTTAGTGTTATGCATCTCGATGTTTCGGTTGGGTCACCAATGACTGAAGATGGAACCGATGGAGGCTACCCTGTGTCTTCTAGTTCTATAGGTTCTTTTTTTGACGGATATCCAACGGGGTGGGATCACCATTGGAGCCAATTTTTGTCTGGAGCCTCAGGAGCAGGCGTTATGTTCACGGACACAGATAACCAGAACCTCTACTTGTTCGACAGCATTTTGGGTAGCGAAACTGGTGCTCTTGTTGTAGTTGATGAGTGGGATGATACGTCTATAGAAGTTAATCCTGTGAAGGTATGTTCTGTTTCGTTTAATGATTCTTTGGATGCAATTTGGCACGGCGCAGTTGTAGCCTTTGATGGAGAGTCTATCTACAATAGTGGGGATGATGTTGGTCTTTGGGTAATGGTGGAGAACCCTCCATTGGTTATGCTTGATGAATATGATAGCGAGTACGACTCTAGCGCCAATTATGTGGATAACAGCATATCTGATGAAGATTCTAGTGTTGACATAGGCTCACACTCTAGTTTCTTAGCACAAAAAGCTGGTCCGGATTCAGTTCTTGATACTATCACAGAAGATAGTGCTGTAGAATCCGAAAACATAGAGGCTTGTGTCGACGACGACACCAGTGACGTTGACACTTCAGCAGATGTTGGTTCTCATAGTAGCTTTTCTGCTCAACAGTCTGGTCCAGACAGCGTAATGGATACTCTTCAGGAAGGCAATACTGGTGGAGGTTCAGAGCTATGGGTATCTCCTACAGGTCATGAAGATCCATTGTCTGATTGGAGAGATGAATCAGAAGCATATGACGATTACGAATGGAACTATGCTTATTCACGAATTTCTGGGCGCAGTTGGAGCAACTATCTCGTGCTTACCCATGATGCCATAAAATGTGACACTGTCAGATACTTGATGGCTTCTCAAAGTGGCGCTGTTGACCTAATGGAAATGGACATTTACACTGGTGGTGAATGGGTAAACGTGTATAGTGGTTCAGCAACATCTGGATCATGGACGGAATTAACCTTTGATGAGGCATCTGTGACAGAAATTCGTTTTAGATTCCATAACCGCTATAGTACCGCACGTTATGTTTATTTGCGTGAAGTAGATTTTCTGCAAACAACATCCAATTATGAACTAGATTTAGAGGTTCGATGGACAGGTGTTACATACTCTTTGCAAAACGAGTATCTCTCAATTTATTGCGGTAATATGGGCACTGAAGACTTAGCGGTTGACGTTTGGACTGTCTCTGGATGGGAAACCGTTTTCACCGACTTGGTTTCAGGCTGGAATAATGCGTCTATAACCGACTGGTTGACAGATTCTACGTTCACAATACGGTTCAGGGGCGGAACTGAAATGGTTGATTCGACTCAAGACACTTGGGAGATAGATGCTGCATTAATACATGTATGGAACGAAGAAGAAGCTAACTATGAGCTGGACTTGGAAGTTCAGTGGACAAGTGCGAACTATGATGAAGCAAACGAAGAATTATGCATATATGTAGACTCAGTTAGTGGAGAGCATCTTAGAGTGGACGTTTGGACTGGCTCCGCATGGGTGAACCTGTTTGAAGACCTCGATGTTGGATGGAACAACATAACCATTTCATCATATTTGACCTCTCCAGAATTTACAATACGCTTCACCGGAACAACAGAAACTGGAGACACTACACAAGACTACTGGGCCATAGATGCAACGCTATTGCGCACTTGGAGCTAAACCCGATTGCATTATCCTGCTAAATATTATGTTAGTGCTCAGTTTCTGTCTATTCTGACAGTAAAGTGTTTCATCTATTGTGATAATCTGTGGTGCTTTGATGTTACACATAAAGTCGTCTGAAACTTCAGCAATTCTTATTCTTCTCACAGGTGTCGCTTTGCTAGTAATAACATTCTTTGTGAGCTACATTCATCTTCATGGAGAAATCAATGTCCTGCCCGTTCCTAGTCTATTTGCATCTTTTGGTGATTCTTTATCCCCTCTAATAGAAGCCGCCATACGTGCCCTATATCTGGGAGTGATGGGTTGGATAGCCTCAACAATAACAGCTAAAGGAACAACTCTTCTGCTACACTCTAAGTTGCAAGATAAACACGCTCTTTGTTCTTTGGAGTAACCCAACTTTAGATTCTGCAATACAGTTTCTCTGCTTGTGAGGTTAGATAACCAAAGACTTGTTTTTTATGGCTTCACTTTTTTATGTAAGCACTGAACCAAGCAAAATCCATACAATGTCTCCATATGTTAATGCAACAATTAACCCTGCTGTGATAAAGATGAGGAGGGGCAAACCTGGTGTAACCCATACTTCATGGCTTTCATCTTTCATATTTTCTCGGATTCTTGTAATAATATCCTCGCGCTCTTCATATTTTGGAAACACCAGCAGCTTTCTCTTTTTTTCTCTGCCCTCGGTCACCTCAACATCTTCAAGAGGATACATGTGCCCTTTTTCTAGTTTAGACATTTTGATCTTGTAGCCACTGATAATCGCCAGAACCTTGTGCCCAATAGACTCTGTTTGCAAGCCTTCAAACACGTGTTCTTTTTTTCTAATTGCCCAAACCAGATTACGCCCAAGAGCATAGAACACGCTAAGGGCACCTAAAAGAACACTGTTAGAAAAGATTGTTATTGGAAAAAGAGGAGAAACAAAGCCCGAGGGTTGTGAAAGGAGGTTGTTAGGATAAACCGGTAAAGCTAGAGCAATACACATGAAAGCTTTTGCATCTGCTCCTCCAAAGCCTCCAACGTAGAAAACTGCTATCGCTAAACCTGAAGTTATTGCGAAAGACAGGACGTATAATGTTATGAATTGAAGCGGCTGAGATGAATATGCTAAAAACTGTAATCCTGTTAGGGCAAGCGCTAAAGGTCCTAGCATAACCCAAACTTTGTTACTAACTTCTCTGGTTTTGTAGTCACTCCATGATGCATAAATCAGAAAGCTGAGGCACAGAATTATTCTAGCACCATCAAGTATCTGGTTCATCTCAGATCATCTATCCATACTTAACAAAAAGAAACAGTATAAACATTCTATGTTATCAGTAGACAAAAGAGGAAAAAGAAAAAAGTTGAGGCTTAGGCTGCCTCTTCATTGAAGGGAATAGTTAGTCCTTCTTCAGTGACAACTTTGAAGTAATATCTTGTTCCGCTAGCCCAGTTATAGTTAAAGGTAATCATTAGTGATTCGCCTTCACTGACAATCTGTGACGACGGACTATATGTCACTGAACTGACCTGCTGGAGGTCTGTGGCTGATGTACCGCTATATACGTCTGCAACTGTTGCGCTGTTTGTTCCAGAGTTTCTTACGACAATTTCAACACGATCTGTTGACCCTGAAGTGTAGAATCTTACGTTTTCAACGGTTAACATAGCTCCTGACTGATTTGTTGTGGATGTTGTGAATGTCATGACCCAAGCGTAGGTAACTATGACTGCTGCAACAGCGATTACTATCAAGAGTAGTGTAGCAAGTATTGGTGAAATTCCCTTTTTCGACTTGAAGATGCTTCTCATTATTCGACGTCTCCTATACCCAGAAACTCTGAAGTTACGATATTTAACAAATATGAAACCACAATATGTACTGCCAATAATTATTCAATTCGGAATCTAAATGTAAAAATATAGCATAAACAAGGTAATATTATTGAATTTATTTATGAACTTTTAATCATGTTAAACATAATGGCGCATTCGCGAACCATGCCAACCTCCAATATTCCAAACGTTTTAACTAACTACGCTTTTTTATCATGACATTCTTTTTAGCTGACAATCTCAAAAACAAGAGGGGGCGTCAGGGTCCTAATTTCAAGGCTAATTCCAAGTAAACTTTCTATGAATCCACACAAAAACTTTGAATTAGTAACTAATGGTGTTCTAATTATTACAAATTTATTTTTAAGATAAAAGTCACCAAAGCCCTGAACGCGCAGTCTCTTAAAAACGTCTGGCCATCTCTCTCTGTTTGTCGTTTCTATGTCTATGCTTGCCTCTAGAGAAACTTTAGCCATTGCTCCAATTTTTTGTCCAACGTCTTTCAGTTTTTCGTCAGGGATGTATTTTAGTAGTATATCAATAAATTCGACATTCAAGAATGCCACACGGCTGATGCCGATGTAATATTCTCCTGGGTATTTCCAGTCGTAGATTCGCATGCTTCGGTAAACGTCCAGCATTTTTGATATTAGAGGTTTTATTCCTGGTTCTCTTCCTTGCTTTATGAGTGAATCGATGTATTCTCGCTCTTCTTCATCCAAAATGATTGTGGTTCTTTTAACTGACTGGTCCTTCGGAGACAAACTTTATCCTCCCTGCTATACCTATTATGTTCTTAGGCATATTTTATATGTTTCGTATTCCGAATCCTACAGTGATGTTTTAATTGCTGTTTCTGAAATCACAATCCAGATGAAACAGCATTAAGTTAGATATTGAAAATGGAAATAGATGATGCGTTCATAAATGTTATTTACTAAATCTGAGAAGTGAATCATAACATACTCAAAATGGAGCTGGAAATTATGCAACCACCTCTGGTGTATCAAGTGGATCTGGCCACACTTCAAGGAGAAGGTGATTTCTCTTGTCCTGGTTGTGGAACAGTTATATCTCCAGAAGACGAAACCGAGGATGTCTACGTTATACTCGACACCAAGGTTAGTGGTGATGAACTAGAAGAATTGGTAATACAGTGTAACCGGTGTAAAAGTAAAATCCGCTTGGTTGGTTTTAACATTCCCTGATTAGGATGTCTTTGAACGTTATTCATTATGCCTGATTTATTCTAGCTTTTGTTCCTGTGATTGCTAACGCATCGTTGATTTCTTTATCAGAGCTACGCTTTATATGTCGGCCTGATTGTTTGGTATTCTTTTGTGTTTTTGAATTTTCGTGCATTTGCCCGCCCTGTTTTTGTCATGTCTATTTATGAATAGCTGTGTCTATTTTGTCAAGTTGGTCTGTTTGGAATTGACGTTATTTTTAGTAGTTTGTTTTTTGATAATTTTTTTCCTTGTTTTTAATCAAATAGGCTTTTTGGCAGCATAGGTAACGTTTCTATAATGCGTTAATGAATAAACATTCAGGCATTAAGAAACTAATGTGTAAATATTCAGTAAAAAGAAAACATTTATATACAAATAGACAATAACTAGCATTTTAATTGAATAAGAGATGATTCAGCATGACGGCTCAAAAAACATCAATCATTGAATGGGTTGACATTGGAGTTGCTGGACTTGAAGACTTCATTCCAGGAATACCAAAAGGCGACGCAATACTGGTGCGAGGAGAACCCGGCACTGGTAAAACTATTGTGTGTTTACAATTCCTGTACAAAGGTGCAAAGAACGGCGAAAAATGTTTGTATATCACAACCGAAGAAACCCCCGAATCAATAATGCGAACTGGAGGAGAACTCTGGTCCGATTTCCCACAATTAGTTAGCAATGGAATGATAAAGCTCGTTAACATGTCCATATCAGCCGAGTACGCCAACGACTACGGTTTACTTGAAAAAGCAGAAGCAATGACAATTGCCGAAAAAGGATTTGCTACACAACCCGGAGCCACAAGAATCGTAATCGACTCCTTATCTTCGTTGGACCAACGACTATCTAACTCTGACGAATTCCGAGAAGTCTTCATGAAACTACTACTGGAGACTAAACAACAAGGGTCAACCGTACTACTTACTGCCGAAGGTATCCCATTGACTCCAGACATCACAGAGTACCTTGTAGACCACTTAGTATACCTTGACTACCGAAAACAAGACACCGAATGGACGCGTGTTTTCATTCTTCGAAAGTCACGGAGCGTACCCCTAAAGCCCCAGATACTCAAATTATACATCGAAAAAGGCGGACTGTCTGTAGAAGAGACCCCATTCGCGTTAAATCCTGTTTGGTTCCAAAGCAAAATTTAATTGCACTAGTTGAACCTCATAGTAGCTGTGAGGTTCACTTTTTCTTCTTTTTTATTTAATAAAGCGTACAATGTTTTAGGTTAAACTTCATTTTTTCTAAAAAGCAGTTGCTAAATTGTCTTAGTTTTTTTATATTGTTCGATCGTGGTGATCACGTTACGCCATTTAGTAACACTTTTATTTAAAAAAGTAATACTATTATGTAGGTTTAGGGTGTGGAACCAGTCTTCATCCCGCGAAATAGATGCCTCCTAGTCTCAGTAGTCACGCGTTGATTTGGTTTGGTCCCACATCCTTCAAGCCGCCCAGTATGATGAGGTGGTATTCATTTTTCTAAACTGTTCAGTTTCGAGACTTGCTGGTAATGACTCCTTGACCTTGAAAAAATCCAAAATTATTTTTTGACCTATCATGAAGCATGTGTTTCATGGCGTGGCACTGGGTGTTATGTGTGATGGTTCGGTGTGTTGTTTTGCTTTTGTAAGCGTTGAATCTGTTGCCCGCCCTATTTTGTAATGATTTCTGGTATGCATGAATGTGTGTATTTTGTCTGGTGGATGTATGTTAGTTTAACATGATTTTTCTTGGTTTGTTTTTCAGTAATAACTTGAGATTATACTAATCAATTGAAATAGTATCTATGTTATCTGATGAATTATTAATGATATATTGAACAAACGTTCAGAGTTTAGAGGTTTTATCACTAAACATTCACTAAAAAGAAAACGTTTATATACAAATAGGCAATAACTAGCATTTTAATTGAATAAGAGATGATTCAGCATGGCAATGCAACAAACATCAAACATTGAATGGGTCGACATCGGGCTGGATGGCTTGGAAAAGTTTATTCCCGGTATTCCAAAAGGCGACGCAATACTGGTGCGAGGAGAACCAGGTACTGGTAAAACAATCTGCTGCTTACAATTCCTGTACAAAGGTGCAAAGAACGGCGAAAAATGTTTGTATATCACAACCGAAGAAACCCCTGAAACAGTAATGCGAACTGGAGGAGAACTCTGGTCCGACTTCCCTAACTTCATCAGAAACGGAACAATAAAAGTCGTCAACTTATCTATCACCGCAAGCTACGCCAGCGAATACTGCCTTGTCGACAAAGACGAAGCAATGGGTATCGTTGAAAAAGGATTAACTGCACAACCCAACGCCAGCAGAATTGTGATTGACTCTCTGTCTTCACTAGCTAGGCGGTTATCCAACTCTAACGAATTCCGACAAGTCTTCATGAAGATACTAATGGAAACAAAAAGCCAAGGAGCAACTACACTATTTAGCGCCGAAGGTATCCCTGCAGCTCCAGGTATTACAGAGTACCTTGTTGACCACTTGATTTACCTTGACTACCGAAAACATGACGTAGTATGGACACGCGTTTTCCTTCTTCGAAAGTCACGAAGTGTACCCATGAAACCTCAGATACTTAAACTGAACATCAAATCAGGTGGGCTGTCAGTAGAAGAAATACCGTTTTCGCTGAAGCCTGTTTGGTTTGGGAAAGAATAGTTAGTTGGTGATAAACAATGAGTTTGGATCAAGCAACTGAAGCATGGGCGGCGTTCCAGCAGAACTTCTTCGTAGGATGG
>JAOZIF010000142.1:0-503 GCA_026014495.1 Candidatus Bathyarchaeum sp. | reverse complement strand
CGCCATTTTCATCATGGCAACTGCAGGATTTGCCTTGTTCTATGCAGGAATGGTCCGCAAAAAGAACGTCACTCACACTATACTACAAATTAACGTAGGATGGACACTAGCGTTTGTTGTCTACTTCCTAATAGGCTTCCCACTAGCATACTACGTAGCTGAGCCGATATTTGGTTTACCACAATTTGTACCAACAATCGCTAACCCACTGCCGCCACTACTCTCTGAAACAGGCGCTTATGGCATAGCCGCAAGCGCTTCTGGTCTTGGTGACCTTGCAACATGGTTCAAAATGGCGATGTTTGCTATAACCGTCGTAGGTATTGTTCCCGGAGGCATGGCTGAACGTGACAAGTTCTGGGGCTGGATACTCGCGGCAGCAGGCATAGCAGGTTTCATCTATCCCGTAGTCGAACACTGGGTTTGGGGTGGAGGCTGGTTAGCAGAAATTGGTTTCATCGATTACGCTGGTTCGGGTGTAGTTCACCTTGTTGGTGGTACAC
>JAOZIF010000017.1 GCA_026014495.1 Candidatus Bathyarchaeum sp. | reverse complement strand
TGCTGCTGCTTTTACTGCGTTTCTTGCTACATATCCTCGGGGGTCTACAACTGAGGGTTCGTTGCCTCCGAACGCTTCGTATATATCTCCTAAGATTATTGCACTTCTTTGTATTTCGTCAGTTGTCCAAGGAATAATGGATAATGTTGTTGGGTCTGGTTTTAGAATCATGTCGGATTCGTTTATTGTTTTGAAGCCTCTTACAGATGATCCGTCGAAGCCGATGCCTGCTGTTAGTGCTTGTCCTTCCGTGAAGTGTCTTGCGGGTAGCACTACATCTTGCATTAGACCGCGGATGTCTACGAAGGCTGTGTGTACCCATCGTATTTTATTTTTTTTCAGGGTTTCTTTGGCTGCGGTAATAGCATCCATGTTATTCACCATTCATTCAGTTGAAATGGAATTTATTACATGTTTGTATATAAACTTTTCTAACATATTGAAGGAAAGCTTATATATGAATTCATACAATGAACAAGTGTTCACGGCAAAATAAAAAAGCAAAATATCCCCTAAACAATCATTCAATAAAGGAGGAACAGAAAACTGGCTCAAGATTCCCATCATAAAGTGGATGATGTAGACCGCAAAATCATCCGTTTACTACAAGAGGATGCAAGAAAAAGTTTCAACAAAATAGCTGACGGCCTCGGCATAGCTGTTGGAACAGCATACAACCGCGTAAAGAACCTAGAAGATAGAGGAGTCCTAAAAGGCTACACAATAATGCTAGACTCAGCTAAACTCGGCTACGGATTAACAGCCCTGATACTAATTGAGGCAGAAGGACGCTATCTCCCTGATGTTGAAAAAGAGCTTGCTAAACTAGACGAGGTCATATGCATATACGACATAACCGGAGACTATGACGTAGCCGTAGTTGCAAGATTCAAAAACAGGAACACCTTAAACAACTTTATAAAATCTGCACTGAAAATGCCTCACGTCACCCGAACAGTCACAAATGTTGTACTCAATGTAGTCAAAGAAGACTTTAGAGTTAAAGTGTAACCCGCAACAGGTCTTTTGGTAATCCACATTTTTTTACTCTAGTTTTCTGTAAATCGCTGTAAACAGGAAGATTCCTGCTGCAGTGAAAACTATGATGCCGCTCGTTGCTACATTGTAAATTGTTGAAAGCAGTATGCCTGTAATCATGCTGAGTGTTCCGAAGAGGATGGCAGCTAGTGTTGTTTTTTTGAATGATATGTTCAGTTGAAGGGCAGAGAGTCCAGGTAACACTAGGAGTGCGACAACAAGAATTACTCCTATTACTTTTATGGACAGCACAATTGTGATTGCCACCAGCAAGTTGAACGCTAAAGCCAAAGGTTTTACTGGTATGCCCATTAATCTGGCGCCTTGCTCGTCGAAGGTCATGGAAAGTAGCTCTTTGTAGAATATTCCCAGAACGATTATTGTTGATATTCCAAGAATTGACACTATTATAAGATCTGTTTGGTCGATGGTGAGAATTGAGCCAAACAGAAAACTGAAAAGCTCAACATTGAATCCGCCAGCCAAGCTTATTATTATTAGGCCAGTGGAGAAGCCTACTGCCATCATTACGGCTATTGCAGAGTCTGACTGGGCCAGCCCCTTTTTTTTCATGTATGATATGCCTAAAACGGCTAGAATAGAAACCAGCAAAGCAGTAAATATTGGGTTGACTTGCAGCAGTAACCCTAATGCTATGCCTCCGAAGGCTGTGTGTGCTATTCCATCGCCTATCATTGCCTCTTTTCGCAGTATCAAAAACAGTCCAACCCATGCACAAGCCAAAGCTGCTATGGTTCCTCCTAGGAGTGCATTCTGGAAGAACTGGAACTCAAAAAGTCTGAAGACATCAACTAGTTCATTCATCTTCAAAAACCCGTTTACATTCATGCTGGTGAAATACAAAGTGGAAATGTTCACCGTAGGCTTTGCTTAGAACCTCCTCAGGTTTGACATCTTTAGTTATTTCAGCTACGTTAACCCAACGATTCATGCACATAACTTTAGACATCCTGCAAAAAACAGCTGTCAAGTCATGAGTAACTAAAAGGATTGTTATGCCCTTTGCAATATTTAGGTCGCTGAGTTTCTTGTAAAATTTCTCTTGAGTCTGCGCGTCTACTCCAACTATTGGTTCATCCAGTAAAATTATTTCTGGCTTTCTCACCAATGCTTTTGCTACAAAAACTCGTTGTTTTTGTCCTCCAGAAAGTTGCCCAATTCGTTTGTTTGCGATTTCAGATATTCCCATGAACTCAAGAGCATCATCCACAGCTTTCCAGTCATTTTGTTTCAAGGTTTTTCCTAAGTTGTTTTTGTTCACTCTGCCCAGAGCCACTAATTCTCTAACAGCTAATGGAAAATGTGGATCAAAATTAATTGCATGCTGAGGAACATAAGCCACTTTTTCCCAGTGCGAAAATGATTGTGTGTCTTGCCCAAAGAGGCGAATTGTTCCTTTAGTTTTAGGTATGATGTTTAGGATGGCTAAAAGAAGAGTTGTTTTGCCTCCTCCATTTGGGCCGACTATGCCAACGTAATCTCCTTTATGGATTGTGAAGTTGGCATCTTCAATAACAACAGAATTTGACCTATCTACGTAGAGGTTTGAAACTTCTAGCACAGGCGTTTTTTGTTGCATGGAGGTCACTTGAGTATTATCTGGCATTTCATTTCAACTTTCTTATTGGTTATGCATCAAGTCCTGTCTTCAGGTTTTCCAAGTTTTTTTCCTGTTGCTCAAAGTAATTTAAATTATCCATCTCGCCAAGCATAAAGTATAGCTTTAGTATCTGCACATCTTGACCAGAAAGGCGCTCTAGCTCGTTTTTGAGGGTTTGGGCGGATTCGTTTCCGTAAACTGGGTCAACATAAATCACGTATGTTTCATGCTCTATCATCGTTTCCACAATGTCGGCATATTTTGAGGCGCTTGGTTGTTCATCTGCAGAGATTCCTATGACTCCATGTTGTTCAAAGTTGTATCTGTCGGCGAGATATCCAAACGCAGAATGGGACACAAAAATAACATCTTTACATTTTGTTGAAAGACCACTGACGAAGTTGGCGTCTAGTTCTTCAAACCGTGTTTTCAGGTTTTGCCAACGCTCAGCATAGTAGTCAATGTTGTCTGGGTCCTTTTTGATTAGTGCTTCGTATATGTTTTGGGCTTGCTGTTGTGCTATGAATGGGCTTATCCACGTGTGAGGGTCATAGTTTCCCTCGTGTTCATGGTCCTCATTTTCTTGTTCCGCTTGCAGGAGCTGTATGCCTTTGGTGGTTTCTACTATTATCTTGTTGCTAGAATCAATAACAGGAAGTACATCGTCCTCAAACCAGTGGTCAAGCGATGCCCCATTGTATATGATAACATCTGCTTCGTCTATGGCTAAAATGTCAGCGAATGATGGCTGCCAATTGTGCACTTCGGTATTGTCTGGTATGAGCTGGTTAACTACTGTTTTGTCTCCGCCTATCTGCTGGGCAAAAAAGGCAAGAGGATAAAATGTGGCTACGACCTGCAGTTTATTTTCATCTGCCGTTTTGTTTTGTTGTGAGTAAAAAGCCGTGACAAAAACCGTCATCAGGATAATTATTATTGTTGTTGCCACAAAGAGTTTTTGGCGTTTATTCATGTGCTGATACCTTTTGTTGTTTAATATTTGAACAGCATGTATTTATTAAATTTTTGCTATTTTTTAATAAAATATATTTAAGTATGACCTGATAAGTTAATAACACGGTGCATGGCGTGACCATTATCAGCGTCTCAGTCCCAGAAAAACTACTGGAACGTGTAGAAACATCCATCAAAGAACAGGGATTCGCGAACAGATCAGAAATTATCCGGCAAGCTCTGCGAACATTCATCATGGAAACCAGAAGCCTCAAGGAACTTGATGGAGAAATTGCAGCTTCAATAACAATCATATATGAACGCGAAACAACAAAGGGGCAAATCTCCGAAATTCAGCACAGTTTTGGAGACATAATCTCAACTTTTCTTCATGCACACATAGACGAAGACCACTGTCTAGAAGTAATAGTAGTGAAAGGAGAAGCAGATAACATTAGAAAACTGGTGGAAGCTTTTCGAACAAATGAGCACATCAGCCAGATCAAAGTTTCTATATTAAAAACAGTCAAAAAACTGTAAGCTATTTGCTTTTATGTTTAGGCGAATTTTCAAGCCTGAACTTTGGGTTTCATTGTTTTATGTTTGTTGTTTGTGTCTGTGTTTTTTGGGTGTGCGATGTGGACAGAGTTGTTTAGTGTAGTCGATTATTCTCTGTTTTTTGTTGTATTTTTTATATTGATTGTGAATGTGAATAAGAAATATTTATTAAGTATTATGTCTTAAGATATGCTACGCCTTTGGGGTGGTGGCACAAGATGCCGCATCAAGGGACGATTGAAGGAAGGAAGGAAAGATTGAAAACAGTCAACAATATAGAAGACACTGCGGAGCCATTTTTCTACATGGCTTTCGTGTTAAAGGGTACTGCCCAACAGTATTTAGACCTGCTAAAATACGCCAAAAAACAGAACGGAGCAAGAATAATCTACCAAAATAGATCATTGACGTACCTTTACATCTCCAACAAAGACCCAAAGAAATGCAAAACAGCGCCTCCGGAGTTTCTGACCAAACTAGATTCTTCAACGAACGTATAGGGGGAAACATGAATGAGAAGACTTCTCAAAAACAAGAAAGCTTTGAGCACTGCAGTAGCAAGCTTGATTTTGCTAGTAGCTGGTGTGCTGTTGGCGGGCGTAGGGTCAACCTTTGCGCTTAACATTGCAGGAACAAGGATACAGCAAGAAGACATGTATTTGTCAAACGTTGCTGTATGGTACAAAAACACAACGACTTCTCTTGGCAGTCTGCTTGTAACCAACACGGGTGAAACAGATATTGTACTTAACAAAGTCACAATCAAAGGGCAAGAGAGCACCTGGAATGGAACAGAAACTTTCGTACTATATACCAAAGTAGAGGGCGTTCTATCTACTAACATAGAATACGTTTCAAACTTTAATCAAACAGGTTCAAACACGTTAACACTAGATGGTGTGGCCTATGACTTCACTGTGGTTTCAGAAAACTTGATTCTTCAGCCAGGATGGACGATGTTGTTCTTTATTGTCAACCCGGGAAATCTCATAGTCTACGACGTAGGCACGCCTGTGCGAGTAACGATCTCTACGGGGCAATCACTCTACGCTACAGAAACCATTGTGAAAGCGGTCTGACATGCTCTTAAAAAACCCTTTAGCTCGCGAAGAGCCAAGGGTTCCCTTTATTTTTCCCTTTTTTTGTTTTTACGCATTAAATCCTGTGTTAGTCGTTAGTAACAGCCCTTTAAGTGGAAAAAAAGAAAAAGTGAAGCCGCTAATAGATGTAGGTTAATTGTGTTTTTGGTGCCTTGTCTGTTCTGCTGTTTATTGCTACATCGCCCCATGTTAAAATCCAGTCGTTCGAGTTTTCACGTGTGTCTTTAATCATGGTGATTTTGTTATAGCCTGCCTCCTTGGCTCGTAGGCGTTGCGTTAGTAAGTTTTGCAAGAGTTGTTCACTCCATGTGCACAAAATGTATGCTTGTTTGTTGTTTACGTCAACTGCTAGTATTCTGAAAAAGTACTCTCCTATTGGTATGTCTTTGAGTTGGCATGTGTTGTCTGTTTTTTGTATTATTTCTATTGTGTGAACTATAACGCCAATGTTGTCTGATTTGATGATTAGATAGAAGTCGTCCCCTACGAATGTGCTTGCAAAGTCTTTCATCAGACTGAGGTTGTTCATAGCGTTTCCCTAGATTGGTTCAGGTGTTTGTAACATTTAAAAAAACATTTCTTTTTCTAGAATATATCAAAAATCGATATATGTGAAAGGGATTTTATAACCTTTACACCTATCTTAAGTCTTAAGACGTAATATTTATATCCTGCGGCAAGATTACTAATCACAATAAAACCAAAAACAATCATAGGTGGGAGACTCAAACGTCACAAACAACACATGAAATGAAAGATTTAGAAAGACAGTTAATCCTCGCGCGAGCAAACATGCGTGCGGACCAAGAAAAATTAGAACAATTAGCAGCAGCTTCAAAGCCTTCAGTCATGGCTATAGGAATCGGTGGAGCCGGATGCAACATCATCTCTTGGGTAAAACAAGAAGGCGTAGCTGGCGGCAGACTAATTTCAGTTAACACAGATGCAAACCATCTCAGTATTAGTGAAGCTGACAGACGAATTTTGATAGGCGAAAAAACATGCAAAGGCCTAGGATGCGGAGGTTACCCAAAAGTCGGAGAACAAGCAATGAACGAAAGCATCAAAGAGGTCTTCACTGAAGTTGAAAATTCAAACATCCTATTTATCGTAGCTGGTTTAGGTGGAGGAACCGGAACAGGAGGCATTGTTGAGCTTGCAAGACAATTACACAAAAAATTCGAGAACGATCCAGTTCCCCGTCTGGTTGTTGGTGTAGCAACACTTCCCTTCCAGATTGAAACTGCAAGAATGGGTGCAGCAAAAGCCGCGATAACACAACTCAAACAGTACTGCGATACAGTAGTCATAATCGACAACGACAGACTTAACCATCTTGCAGGTAACTTGCCTTTCCAAGAAGCTTTAGGTGTAGCCAACACAACCATTGGAAAATTCGTCAAAGGTGTAACTGAAACCATCACCAGTGCAAGCTTAATCAACCTAGACTATGCTGACTTACGAGCAATCATGCACGATGCAGGACTTGCATCAATTGGAATTGGTCAAGGAAAAGATGAAGGCAAAGTAGAGCACGCAGTTGAAAGAGCTTTGAATGAGCGCTTACTTGACGTTGAAGACATCACAAAGGCTCGCGGAGTACTGATACACATCTCAGGCGGAGAAGACATGACTCTCGAAGAAGTCCATCGTGGAGGAGAACTGATCAAACGATACATGCCACCAAAATCAAAAGTTATCTGGGGAGCAAAAGTCGATCCGAACCTAAAAGGCCGCGCTAACGTCATGGTAGTCATAACTGGAGTAGACAGCGCATTCCTCAAAACGCAGAAAAAGAAGCTAGGACGCTTCAAACTGCCGTGGTAACCCCAACACCAAAAACACCTCTAATCTAGAACGCATGAGGACATTTTGTAGTCCTCATCATCCGATTTTTTTGTTTTTTAAACTACTAGCTTATCTTGTACACTGCAAACAACAAGAAAACAAAAGCATTTAGGGCAAACCGATGGTACCTGCTACACGCAGTTTTCCGCCTTCTAGATACATCAAAACAGCCACATCATCCGGACTGTGCACAATCTCTTTTTCCAAGCTCAACGTTAAAGTCGGTTTGCGCCAGTCACCTTCATCGTTGACTGCTTCAACTTTGCTGTTAAGCACCTGCATCCAATGTCCCACATGCAGCACCATTCCAGCAGATAATGGGGCAGACCAGTACTTGACAAGCGAAGCACGTGCTTTAATCAGTTTGGAATCTTTAACTGCTGGGTCGTTTGTTAGCACTGTGCCTCTATCAACATCTTCTACCTTGACGTTTTTGAGCGCAAGCCCCACCCTGTCGCCCTCTGATGCAGAGTCAAAATCATCATCATGTTTTTGAATGGAACGAATCTGTGTTGTCTTTGTTCCTGGTAGCACATTCATTACGTCATGCTTCTTGATTACGCCATTTGCGACTACGCCCAAGATTACAACGCCTATGCCTTTCACGTTGAAAGTGTGATCCACGGGCACAATTCCCAAAACTTGTTCATTATCCACTGATGTTTGTGGCTTCATTTGTTCTGCTTCAGCTAAAAGTGCGGCTTTTAGTTCAGTTGGGTCGTCGGCGACAAATGTGTATTTTTCCAGAATTGTGCCCTTTAAGAGAGGTTCAATTTTATCTTGAGAAATATAGTTTCGAAGTACAAAATAGCCACTACTTATTCCACAACACTGGAGCATCACAAGTTGCTCCCCTAAGTTTGCATTTAGTTCATCAACTATAACTACGGCTTTTTTGGCTAAGGAACAAACGTAGAATAGCGGCGCTAGACGCTCAGGGTAGCGTGTAGGCTCCACAAAGGTTATCGTATCTTCGCCCTTCTTTAGATTATACAGCGTGATGTCTGTTGAAGTGCCCTTTTTTCCTAAACTACTACTGTAACCTAGTTTGCCGAGAACTGCAACTGTCAGATTTCCCATGTGAATCCCTCGTGAATTAGCGCATCATGCTACACGTTGCAGATAAGGGTTATGGGCTGTCAAATGGAAAACAAGTTGTAAAATAGCTCGAACTGAAGCTAGGCTTTTTATCCCCTGCATGATGAGCGATCTCTTAGGTTTTGCAGAAGTCCTTTTTTAACTTCAAATTTATATTTTTATTATGATTACTCAACAATTAATTGAGCCCGTATTCTGATGGAGATATTGAAATGGAATCCTTCAATGAAAATATGCAGGAATACAGAAAACAGCTGAAAAAGGGAGCTATTAAAGAAGCATATAGAGGTTTAATGGATTATTTCAATTCTTTAAGGTTATACTTTGAAACGAAGTATCCTGATTATTTTGTGTCTGGTAGTGTTTATTACGGCTATATGGATATGACATATTTTTCCTTCACTCCAAAATCCTTGAAATCAAAAAAATTGAAAATTGCCATAGTATATCTTCATGAAGCATTTAGGTTTGAAGTATGGTTAGTAGGATATAACAAAAAAATTCAGAGAAAATATTGGAAACTAATAAAAGCTAATAATTGGGAAAAATACTACCTTCCACCAACAACGAAAGGTGTTGATTCAATTATAGAATGCACCTTAACTGATGCCCCCGATTTCAACAAATTAGATAATCTAACTAAACAAATAGAGATTGAAACGCTGAATTTCATTGAAGCCGTTGAGACCTTCTTGGCTGAAAATTAACTAACAGAAAAACAATCAATTTGGTTCTGAAGGCGCTTTAGTTTTCTTCACTAGAAAGAATGTATGCTTTTTTTCCGTTTTTGGTTTTTTTTGGAATCATTATTGTGAACCGCGCACCTTTGCCTTTTTTGCCTGTTTCTTGGATAGTCCAATCGTATATACTGCACATCATTTGTATCATTCGTAACCCAATTCCAGTGCCTTTTCCATAGCCTTCTCTGAAAATCTTTTTTTTCTCAGCTTTAGTTATGCCAACACCATTATCTTCATAAATCAGTTTCAGCCCGTCTTTGTTTTCTTTGTAGTATATTCTTATTTTGCTGACATTTTCGCCATGCTTGATCGAGTTATCGATTAGGTTGTAGAAAAGCTGTTCCAGTAATGAGTCCGCATAAACAGTCAATCCTCTACAATCCATTACTACTTTTATGTTGTCCAAATTATCTATGATTGCAAGTGCTTCTTCACAATTTTTTTTTACATCAATATATGATAATTTGTCTACACCTAAACGCTCATAGATTTTTGCGCGCTCAAAAATATGGTCAATTTGTTCAAAGGCAGGCTCTGCTTTTTTCAAGTATTGTGTTGCATCATGGTCAGGCGGCAATAGCTCTTTTGCTATGAAAATGTTTCCAGCAACAACTGACAATTTGTTTCTAACATCATGCCTAGTCAACTTGCCAACTACACTTAGCTTTTCATTAACTAATGCCGACTCGGCAACAGCGTCGGTCAAAGCTTTTTCAGCCTTCTTAAGTTTAGTAATGTCTCGACCATACACGTTGCAATAGTTCCAATCAGTTATTGGCGCAAATACAAACGAGAATATTTTGTTTCTATGACTAATTTCAATCTCTTTGGCAGAATCTGAGCAGAGACAATCAATGGCTGCTTTTCTAATCAGTTTGAGTGTATGATGTTTTTTGTCTTGTTTTGATTCGCTGATGACGCTTTCTGCGGCTTTGTTTGTGAATAGTACCTTTCCATTTTTTTGTATACGCAACACTGGATTAGGGTTTTCAGACGGAAACTTCGCCAAGCTCTGAATTTTTTCTTCCGTTTTCTTGCGTTCAGTAATGTCTTCAAAAACTGTTGCAAATCTTCCTTTTTTTATTGAAAACGCTGATATGCTAAAATGTTTGTCCATTGGCTGGAAATATTCTTCAAAGTGTACTGGTTTTCCTGTTTCTGACACTTTGGAATATATCTCAAGAAAAGGTGGCTCTTTTACTTTATACGCTTCAGTGGAGGATTTGCCAATAATGTTGTTCTTTTTAAGAGAAAGTATTGATTCAAACTTTTTGTTTACGTCTAATATCCAATAATTTTCTGGTCTTCCTTTCTCATCATACATGATTTCGTGAATAGCCACGCCTTCTTGCATGTTTTCAAAGAGGCGCCTAAATATCCTTTCACTTTCTTTCACTTTTTCTTGTGCTATCTTACGGTCAGTTAGGTCTATGATGGAAGTTACTGACTTTTTTGTTCCAGGAATTACGTCAACTCTGAGCATAACATTCTTTATTTGCCCATTTTTGTTGATGAAATCAAATGTGTATTGTTTAGGTGCTGGTTCTCCATTTTTTCTTCTTGCTTCGTGATATTTCTTCATGCGCTCCAAGTACTTTGGGGTAACAAAATCGGTCCACTTTTTGTTTTTTAATTCTTTTTGAGAATATCCAGATAATTTTTCGAACTCTCGGTTGACCAGATAAAACGTTTTTTCCTCTTCAATAATGCACATTGAGGTACCAGTTGTCTCAAAAATTGTTTTGTACCACTCCTCTGATAGTTTCACGGTTTCTTCTGCTTTTTTGCGTTCGGTGATGTCTATTGATAATATGAATATGCCTTCGGGTACTGGTTGAATTCTGAGCTCAAACCAACTTTTTTCGCCATTTGGGTATGTGAACTCGTTTTCAACATGTTTTGTTGTGCGTTCTTGCATGCACCTGCGAAGAACAGAAAATAGTTTTGTTTCTTCAATTCCAGGGTATACTTCCATCATTGTTTTTCCAAGAAGCTTCTTTTTTGTTGTGCGTCCATGTTTTACTGTGGCATCATTAACGTATATGTAACGCCAGTTGTAGTCGATTATTTGGCAGCCTTCCAGCATGGTATCAAGTGTGGTTCTTAACCGTTTTTCTGATGCTTTCAGGTTCTGTTCAGCGATTTTCTTTTCAGTAATGTCTGTAACTATAACTGCAACAAATGATGGAGCGCCTTTTTTGTCTTTGATTATGCTGATATTACTTAAAACAGGTATTAGTGTGCCGTCTTTCTTGAGGTGCTTCTCTTCCATCACCATATAGTCTGTTTCAAAAAGCTGTTTCTTTGAGTTTTCTATATATGTGTGCGTTTTTTTTGTGTGCAGAATTAGATGGTTTTTGCCTACCAATTCATTTGTGGCGTATCCGTGCATTTTTGCAAGCGATTCATTTGCATAAATTATGTTGCCGTTCAGTTCTATTAGCATTACTCCGTAGCCTGCTTTGTCTGAAATTGTCTTAAACTTTGCCAGTTCATCTTCTGAGCGTTTGGCTTTTACGCATGAATATATTGAATGCACTAATTGACCATACACTGTTGCTGGTTTGCCCATTTTGTTCAAGTAGCCGTCAGCACCAATATTAAGTGCTTCAATGGCTATTTCTTCTCTGCCTTTTCCCGTGAACAGTATAAATGGTGTGTTTGTTTTTGTCTTGCGCAGTTCTGTAAGAAATTCTAAACCAGATTCATCTGGCATCTCATAATCAGAAATGATGATGTCGATTTTTTTTGTTTGCAAAATTTGTTTTGCTTCATTAACAGATGCGGCATCATACACGTGTAGTGTTGGGGCGTTCATTTCTAGGATTTTTTTTGTAGTATCCAAAAAGCCTGTTTCGTCGTCGACATGCAAAACCAGTATCAGAATTTGCTCATCTATATCTACGCTTTTTTTGTCAGCTAATTTGTGTGACGACATTTTTGGCTTGATTTTTCCCCCTTTTTTCTGTAAAATGTGTGCTATTATAGATTCACTGTTAATACAACTTGTAGTTTAACATATAATGTTTGTGTGACACAATTGAATTCTAGCTGTTTGCTCATTTTTGGATGTTTTATAGCAAACTTAATAGCTGTATGCCGTTATACATCAAAAACTATTCGAATCGTTGATGTGACAGATATGAACAGAAAAATTATATTGCCGCTAGTTTTTGTACTTGTTGTCATGCTGTTTTCAGGTATAGAATCTTCATTGGCTGAGGGAACCGTTGGAGTATTTGTTGGGCAAAGCTCTGATTATACTTATGCGCTCAGTGGAACACAAAGGTACAGTGATGGGACTTTGAACATGTCTGTGCCGTTCACTGTTAGTTACCTTGAAACAATTACAATTCAACAAGTTATTGGAACTAACGTTACTTTTAGTTTTGTAAGAGATTTCTTTAATGGAACTGAAGAATCAGGTTTGTCTTGGATAGACGTAAGTGATGGTGATGGATCAGGATTTTTTGTTATTATTTCAGCAAACCTCAATGAAGGCGACATTGTGTACCCTGATTTGACTGATGAGAATGGAACCACTGAAAATGTTCCACGTGTAACAGAAACTCTTTTTCTGAATTATGGGAGCGCACACATGGAAGTTAATCGTCTTACTGTATCGTACACGTCTGATGATGGTCAGCAGTATGACGAGGAATATTATTGGGAAAAAGCAACAGGGATACTTGTTAAATATAGAATAACAGGTTCAGGGGTTGCTGATGATATTACACAAACTTTGAATATTCACTTTCAAGATGTTGGACTAGAACAGGTGTTTTATCCGTTAATTGATTCTAAACAGTATCCTGTGGCAGTGAGCAGTGACTCCGATATACTGCGTTTCTCGTACAATGAAACCGAGCAAAGTTTGTTTTTGAATGTAACCGGTAAAACTGGAACATCTGGCTCTTGTTATGTTGCTGTTCCCGATGATCTGCTTTGGGGCACTTTCTCATTAAACATGGACGGGTACGAATTAGTGCGAGGTGATGACTATACCCAAAAGTACAATGGAACACATTACATCTTTCACGTTAACTACATCCACAGCAGCCACGTAATAGAATTTACTGGTGCTAATGACATATCCCTTGATGAAGAAACAATAGACCCTGACGCAGCAATGCCCGCAGATAGTCCAGAAACAGACACACCAGTTGAGGGTTCCACAGAAGAGGCTCTACTGTCTATGGACTGGGCAATCATAGTTGCAGTTGCAGTAGCGTGCATTATAGGCGTAGTAGCCTTTTGGGCACTTAAAAAACGGAAATAACCCGTTTTTTATCTGCTCTACCCCTTTCCTGTCTTTTTACTATTTTTTGGTTCAGTGCGCTATTCTGTTAATGGTGCATAGACGAGATTTTAACTCAACATCTAATCAAAAATGTGTTTTTTACTACACTTGCATTTGTGCACACTACAGCTAGTTTTTGTTGAGTTTTTCTTTTGCTAATTCAAACATGCCACTTTTCCATGTTTGCTCTGTTTTTTCTATTATTGGCTCTTCGTCTAGTTCTGGAAAAATGCCATGCATCATTTCGTGGAGCAGTATGTACATAATTTCTAAAAGTCCTGCTGGTGGAGGAGATTTTAGTTTGTTTTGGAAAACTTTTTGGGATATGCGAATTTGTCCTTTCTTGTTTATGTGTGCTGCGCACTCTTTTTTGCATGCATCGCATGAGCACAGATTGTACTGGAAGTATAAGGCGCGGGTTTTTTGTTCAGGGTCAATGTGTGGTGTTGACTCTAAAACTAGTAGTGTTGCGTTGTAGAGTGCATCTAATACTTGTGTTTCTGTTCGCGTGAATGCTGAGGGGTCATTTAGTAGTGGATACAGGGGTTCGATGTCCTTGTTGATGTCATATTTGATGCTGTACGCTAGCCAGTTATTGTGAAGGGACTCGGCGGATTCAAAATCAGGTTTTTTCGTTCTTCCACACTCCAACAAATGTCTTGGCATTATTGACTATTTAAAGTTAGAAAACAATGTTAACCTGTTTGCTAACGGTGTGCCTTCTTTGACAGCTCTTTCTTGAAGCACTCAGGACACTTAGAAAAAGGAAACACCTCACACGAACCATCCTCAAGAATAATCTTCATAACATCATCGTCACTTAAAGCAGCACCACAACACTCACACTTACGCTCAACCAAAACCAAAACCTCAAACACAAAAACCTGTGAACCAACAAAACTAGACAAAAATGACTAATAAAGCATTTCAAGTGGTAGCCCGGGGGAGATTCGAACTCCCGTCAGGGGCTCCAGAGGCCCCCATGATTGACCACTACACCACCGGGCTTTAGTGTGTATTGTTACAGGAAAGTTCTGTTCTCATTAATAAATCAACACAATTTTTTATGGGATTTAACCTAAGACAGATTCTTCAAATAACAAATTTCATTTAGACACAGCGTAGAGAAATAAGGGTTTTGTTTGATAAATCGTTTTTCCGGTTTTAGTTGTGAAGTCTCAAAACAAAGAAAAAATGAAAAGTTTAACAACTCAGTTTTTCTTTAGATTTAGCCAAAAACCAAAAAAGGACATTTTTCAACATAATTGGACTAATCGAGTTGCGGCAATGTTATTACGGTGGTGTCGCAGTTTTCCATAATGTGTCAAAGTAGCTTTGAAGCATTGCCACGAAGCAAGGGTGATTCGAAGTTAAACAGTCCACATCTGTTTTATACACGTTATTTCTGTCTGAAAAAATAGCCAAATGCGCTCTACACTTATTGTAAACTGCAATTTCAACCGGAATAGTGAGCTTGCTGAATCTAATTTTTTGCCCCTTAGCAATCGCTTTGACGACCATACTGTTTTTTGGGAGAGCATCAGTAACTATTCGCCACTTAACATCTTTTCTATATTTTGTTTTGTGCGTTTCTAATTCCGTTTCCAGATGTTTTGAAAGAGCATCAAATTTAATGACCATGTCTATTGTTTGTGCCTGTTGTGACCACTCATTCAATGCGTGTTTAAACTGTGCTTTTCCAGTAACAAGTGTGAATGAATATTCGTCGTTTTTTAGTTCTTGCATTTTTTTATTGAATTCTTTCGTAAATTCTGAAGTTTTTTGTTTCATATCAGCAATCCACTTGGATTTCTGTTCAAGCAGAACTGTAAAAATGTCTTCTAATTCTAAAGAGCTATACCTGTTTGGTCTGCCGAGGTGTTTTTCAATCAAACCCATTTTTCCCAACGCAGTCAGTGATGGATAGATTTGTTGCCGATGAATGTCTAAATCCTTTGATATGCTTTTTACGGTTGATTTGTCCACCTTCTGAAGGGCATATATAATTCTAGCCTGTAATGTGGTTAAGCCTAATTCGGTCAAAGATTGTAAAATGTCTTCCATATGCTGCTCCTCTTTCATTAGCTTTTAATTTGCTTTTTGAGGATTTAAGCCTTTAAACTGTAAACTTGTCTGAATTTAATTTTCTTACAATTATTTTTAAACAAATCATGTCCTTTAAAACTAAATTGTGAAAATAAATATGAAAATAAAAAAAATGAACATTAAAAAGACATCAACCATTATTGTTATTGCATTGCTGTTTTCTGCCTCATTCTTAATGCTCTCTAACTCTGGAATCACTGATGTTAAAGCAGCTATCAGTAGTGATTTACTTCAATATGAATGGCCACATCCATCTGGTGCGCCTGACGGCGCGTGCTTCGTTGAAGGACCTGCCCCCACATCATCTGCTGTCCAATGGAAAGTAACAATGAGTGAAGATCTTCCTAATGCCGAGTTCTTAACTGGACCGCTAGTGGCGTTTAATGGGATGGTCTTCCTTCAAACAAATAATTCAACTGTTGCAGTAGACGCAGCTTCGGGAGACATCGTTTGGATTGCAGAAGGAGTCGGCGGAGATCAATACGGATACGGATGGGGACACGCTATATCAAAAATCGATGATGATTATATGCTTGTTTATAACAAATGCGTTAAAATTGCAGACGGTACAGTGGTTTGGACCGGTCCAGCTGGCTTTTCTACACCTTTGTTAATGTGGACTGGAGCAGGATATATACCGGAGCTCAAATTGTTGCTCGATGGTACCAATGCTTGGGACCTGTCTGATCCTTCGCAACCGCCAACCAAAGTTTGGACTAGAACTGACTCAATAGACGGTTCAGGATACGTAGCTTACGGTGATGGAAAACTGTTTTTCGGTTGCTCAGATAGCTTCCTAAGAGCCTATGACGCTACAAATGGAGCACTACTTTGGGAAACACCAACTACTTCAACAGAGTGGATTTATGGAATGGCTTATGGTGATGGAAAGGTATTTCACGCTGCCATAGATGGCAAAATGTACGGCTGGGATGCCGACACTGGCAAGTTATTGTGGACATACGATCCAAACACTTTCTTTAGCACATTCTCTTCATCAACAGCTTACGCCTATGGCATTGTATACTCTATGAACACAGATACACACTTGTATGCAGTAAATGGTACAACTGGCGAATTGATATGGAGAGCTAAAGGACCAGGTGTCGCCTATCCAGGCACTGTAGTGATTGCAGACGGCAAAGTTTACGCCCAAATGGGTGAGAACATATATCGCGACTATGACACCGGCGAGTATGCTTATTCAGAGTATAACTGCTACGATGCGTACACCGGAGAACTGATATGGACTCTGCCTATGGAGAACGATGCACCAATGAGCTATCACTGTATTGCCTACGGAAACCTCTATGTTATACCGACAGTATCGTCGACAAAAACTGGTGAATATACCTATTCATATGCTCTCGGACGTGAGCTCTGGTGTATCAGCAGTGAAGTTAAAGATTGGTCAATGCTACTCAGCGACCCAGAAAACTCGGCTGATGGAGCAGGTCCAACAGATATAATGCTCAAATGGAAATTCGATGCTGATGCTGCAGTAGTATCTCCACCCACACTCGTGGATGGTGTATGTTATTTCGGTTGTTTAGATAGTAACATATATGCTATCGATGCCGCAGATGGAACCGAATTGTGGAGGTTCAAAACGGATCATCAAGTTAGGTCACAACTGGCAGTTCTAAATGGCAGAGTATATACTGGTGCTGATGATGGAAACGTCTACTGTTTAGACGCGGCTACAGGAAACCTAATATGGACAGCAAGCGAGCCAGCAGATGGCTTGACACATAATAGTCTTGTGCGTAGCTCTCCAACAGTTTCTGGAGATAAACTCTATGTTGGTTCTCTTGACGGGAATGTTTACTGTTATTCAATTTCCTCTGGAGATTTAATATGGACATATGCAACAGGTGGAACTGTCCATGCTACGCCAGCTGTGGTCGACAACGAAGTCTATATTACTGCAGCCATTCCTTACGTAAAGGGTCTACTAATTAAGCTCAACGCGGACACTGGAACTCAAATCTGGAATTTTACACTTCCTTATTTCTACTTCTATTCTTCAGCTATCTATGCATCGCCAACAGTTGCTGACGGAGTTGTTTATGCACGAAGTGATTTTCGTTATACTTTTGCTGTCAATGCAAGCACAGGCGAGGAGATATGGATGTATGATGGTAGACATAATCCTTCTACTCCAGAACAAGCCGGAGCCACTGGTCTTTATGATGCAGTTTTGTACAAATATGGAAAAGTCTACTTTAATGACTACTACGGAATTGTCTGTCTCAATGCAACGGATGCAAGTGAGCTATGGTATACATATCTTGCACGAGAAACTTATTCCCAAGGCGTAACCTACTCGTACAACAGGTTATATGTTGTAACTGAAACAAAGGTACTCTATGTTCTTGATGCATTAACTGGTGAAAAACTCTCTTATTACGCAGATATAGGGATGTCAAAGTCAAGCCCAACACCATATAATGGTGAACTCTACGTAAGCAGCATGAATTTCGGTATCCACTGTTTCACAGAAGCTCTTCCAGCAGAACAATATACGTCTCCACCGGAACCCACATACCCTACAGCTGACGAGATTGCACAAAAAGTCTTAGATAACCTGCCAGCTAATCCCAGTGCTAACGATATTGCACAAGAAATCGTAAATCAATTACCTGCAGACCCAGAGTACCCAGACGTTCCTACTGCCGAAGAAGTCGCACAAGCAGTTGTAAACAAACTTCCAGAACAGCAACAAGCAACAGAAACCCCAGCAGAATACACAACAATAGACCTAGCAATCTTAGCAGCAGTTATAGTTGCCATAATCGTTGGGCTAGTCAGTTTCTTTGCACTCAGAAAACAAAAATAAACCAAAATTTTCCCTCCCTTCTTTTTTTGGGAGTAAAACTTCAATGGAAGAAAACGGGGACTGAAAAGGCTCAGGCACAAAAATGAAAAATAACTAAGCGATAGTAGCTGTTTTGTTATTTTCATTTTTTTCTCCTCTTAATGCATTGTGCAGGAGCCTCAGCAAACCCCAATTCTTTTGAAGCGCAAACCATGATTTCTTTGAATTTAAGCAGTTAATCTGGTAATTAATAACTCTCTCATTAGCATTTTTCGCAAGGAAATTGTTGAAAAACGGGGTTTGTGTATGTATTTGTTCACTTTATGCCAAGTAAAGGGCGGAAAATCGTAACGCTTATATATCAAGACATAGCCTCAGGGTTACTACGGCGGGTCCAGAAAGGACGGTTTCTGAGCCTTAACAAGGGAAGACGATTCACGTTAGCACTGAATTCTCGCCAGAAAACTTTAGAGGCGAAAGCATCACGCAAAATAAAGAAGGAATTTCACGTAGAACAAATGAAAAATGTCCAGAATGTGGAAGTCCTAATCTAATCCACGATTACGACACTGGAGAGACTATTTGCGGAGGCTGCGGTCTAGTTGTCAGGGAACAAATGATGGACAAAGGACCAGAATGGCGAGCCTTTACCCAAGAAGAAAAGGCATCAAGAAGCCGTGTTGGAGTACCCACATCATATTCTGTTCACGACAAAGGATTATCCACAGCCATCGGACGTGTAGACCGTGATGCCTTTGGACGGAAACTTCCCCTATCCACAAGACTTCAAATGTGGAGACTAAGAAAATGGCAAATAAGATCACGAGTTCACTCCTCAGTGGACCGAAACCTTGCCCAAGCCATGGCAGAACTTGACCGCCTATCTGACAAATCATACATTCCAGGTCCAGTAAAAGAAAAAGCAGCAATCATCTACCGAAAAGCCCTAGACAAAGGACTAGTAAGGGGCAGATCAATCGCAGCCATAGCCGCTGCTTCATTGTATGCTGCTTGCCGAACAACTGGGACTCCCAGAACTCTTAGAGAAATAGCTGAAGCAAGTTTTGTGGACAAAAAAGATGTGGCACGCTGTTACCGTCTGCTGCTGCGCGAACTAAACGTTCAGATGCCAATTGCCAATCCTCTTACGTATGTTTCTAAAATTGCTGAAAAAACTGGAATTTCCGGTCCAACGCAAGGTCATGCAATAAACATTCTTCATGAGGCTAGAAGAAAACGTGCAGCTGCTGGTAAAGATCCTATGGGGTTGGCTGCGGCTGCGTTGTATATTGCTTGTCTTTTGAAGAACGAGAAGAAGACCCAGAAGGATATTGCTGAGGCTGCTGGTGTAACTGAGGTTACTGTTCGTAACCGATACAAGAGTTTAAGACGACAGCTAGGTATTGAACTGCCCGATTAACCTGTTTTCTTTTTTTGTCTTTTGTTTGCTCTAGTACTATGGGTCCCCTGTAGCCACATTCTGAGCAGACATATTTTGTAGGCGTTATTCCATACAGTCTTGGGTATGTATCAACACTGCTAACGATTGATATTTTGTTGCTTTCACATTTTGGGCAAAGATTGATTGTAGCTTCGCCTCGTTTTTTGTGTTTTAGTCCTTTAATTACTTCACGAAAATCTGAGAGTATACCCATTTCTGTATTCTCTTTATTTGACTATTGAACTTCAACGTTTGCTTCGGGATAGCCCTGACGGATTAGGTATGTTCTGACTTTGTCTCTGTGGTCGCCTTGTAGAATAATTTCGTCATTTTTTGCTGTTCCTCCACAAGCACAGAAAGATTTGAGTTTTTGGGCTAGCCTACTTAGGTTTGCCTCTTTTTCGCTGATTCCATCAACAATTGTAACCGCTTTTCCCCATTTTCGGGTTTCTAAGCGCACTCTTATTCGTTGTTGTTCTTTACCGATTTCTTCGCAGACACATATGTCTGAGGGTAGTCCACAAGTCGGGCAAATTTCAGCCATGATACTCAACTACAACAGACACTATTGACCTATATAACATTTTCAATGTTATGTTAATTGATTTTAGCTCTGTATTTAAAACGGAATTATGTTGCTTTTTCAAGGCTGTTTCAAATCCTGACATATACTCGCAGCTGAAGTAACAGCTATATTAATTCAAACGAAACAATTGAAACGCAGGAAAGGTCAAAAAACGTGCCTAAACTAAACAGCCTATTAAAAGCAAACAAGTTTAGATTAGTTGCCATAATAGGTGTCATACTTTTAATAACTGGAATCAGCCTTTTGGGTTATTCAATTTCTGCAATTCAAGAACGCGAACAAATGCTAGCCAACACCGAGTTATCACTTGAGGAACTATGGCACTATGAAGGTTCACTTAACTGGTGGAAAAACGCTTACGACACATTGTTTCTTCCACTAACAGCAGTTTTCATATCCTTAGGTGGCATCATCATGGTTTCGCAACCAATATTTATCATGGTACGCCGCAAAAATATTCTCAAAACTTTTTCAGAAAACGTCAGACGTGCTTCTGACAAAAAATCTTAATGTCCAAAACTCAAATTCACTAAAAAACTAAAAAGAAAAAATGGAGTGAGTTCCCTGTTCTCACTTTGTATCTTCAACTGCTATCATTGTTAAGGTTGAGCGAACTTTATCTAAACTGCGCAGATTCCAAGTAACCATTTCTTTTAGTTTCTCCATAGTGTCTGCCTTAACCAAGGCTATAATATCATAAACCCCGTACACCATGTATGTCTCTTTTACAGAGTCCATTTTTTTCAGGGAAGCTAAAACGCTATCTACTGCACCTGTCTCGGTAGTTATCAAAACATACGCCATAGGCATAACATACATTCTCCTACAATTTTCTACCTTAAATATCAACATAGCCAAAATGAGGATAAATACCTTGCCCAACAAAACTTATAAAGACCGCATCATCCTGCAAGCCAAAATCAATATTTTAGCTGACTACTAGCCTTCCATTGGTGAACTCACATTTTTCAAAAAAATCAAAGCAACACCAATTATTTCACACTTCTGTGCGGCATATTAGTCTCCTAATAGAGGTTCATTGTTGAAAACTAACTTTTTTTCTGAAATTTTTTGCACAGCACACATTTACCACCAAAAATTCACACACATTGTCATACCCCTTACAGAACACATTCATTGAAAACATGATTTTTTCATGAAAAACTCGAAAGTATATGTTTGGTGCTCCGGCCGGGATTCGAACCCGGGTCGATGACTCGAGAGGCCACCATACTTAACCGGACTATACTACCGGAGCACTGAACTGGTCGCTTGTGTCTCTTATAGACAGCAACTTCATCTTGTTGCTATAACGCACATATTCAAAGCCCGCTTCTATAAGTTTGTTTTCCTTATCCTGTTTATTATGAACTGCTGTTTGCTAGCACCATGGTTTTTACTCTTTGATAAACTCGATATCCAATAACGCTCCTGCTGTGGCTTCAACAGTTACTACGGGCAATACCTGCAAGTATACTTTCAGTGCTGCACCAACAGTTTCTGGAGCAAAAAGCGATGCATGTTGTTTTTAAATAGATTTTATTGGTTTTTGGCATCTGCATGTCATCTAAAGATGCATGTCACAACTAACTTCTGTAGGAAGAAAAAAGTAATCGTGCAAAACTAGGCCCAAATTTTTGTGGAAATATAGAATTTCATGTATTCAAAACTTTAGTTGATGGCAACCCTTAGTTATGTTGTGCTCTCACCAAGAGAACACCTGCTCTGCACGCATAAATCCCATAACTGTATCATCTCACATAATGAGATACCCAAAATTTGACCTTTCACGGGTGGCGTGGCACAGGCTCAGGTGAGAGCACACAATCCCACAAATAAGCTCCCATCTTTGTTTCCAGTTATCTCTGTTTCTGTGTGCTAGAGTTTCACCTAAGTTTTGTGTGTGGAATAAGTTTCTGAGCCTCAACCAGAAATTTTTGCATTTCCTCATCGCTTAAAGATTTCGACATAAACTCTGGGTCTATAACTGTCTTTCCAATGCTGACATCAAACTTTTGCAAAACATATTTTTTGCACCCCTTTAAGCTGCGGCATATCTGTTGTATGTCAGCTAAATCGTGTATTGTAGGAACGACAGTTGTCCTAAACTCATAAGCAATATTAGACTGCATCAAGAGCCTGATGCTTTCTTTAACATTTTCCAATAAATTTTCTGCGTCTACTCCCGTTGCCTTCGAGTACTTGTCACCAGTAAGCGGCGCCTTTACGTCCATAGCAACATAATCCACGAGCTTACTATCCATAAGCTCTCTTAGCACCACGGGGTTAGTTCCGTTTGTATCCAACTTAACCAAAAAACCCATCTGCTTTATTTTAGAACATAACTCTGGCAGGTCACTGTGAAGTGTCGGCTCCCCACCCGTAATGCACACCCCGTCAGTCCAACCATTTTGTCTCTTAAACTCATCTTCGATGTACTCAAAAGGAATAGTCTCCATCTTTTCAGGATTCAAAACAAGATTTACGTTATGACAAAACGGACAACGAAAATTACAGGTTGGCAGAAAAACTACGGAAGCAATCTGTCCGTCCCAATCCACAAAACTAATGTCAACGAATCCTTTTACATCCAAAGTTAATTCACATTCTAACCGAGTAGATACACATAATCGCTTAAGTTCTTTTATCCCAAAAAGTTGTCAAAACCAAAAACCCTTTTTTAACCTAACTGGTTATTCACTGCTAAAATCCCGAGCATATTAGGAGACTAATAGAGGTACATTGTTGAAAACAGTCTTTTTTCTGTTTTACACATAGAATAACTATTTACAAACTGGAAACAAACCACTTCAAACTGTACTTAAACATAAATATCCATGGTGCAAAATTATTTCTGTGCTAAACAAAACAAATATACTGCGAAATTTCTTGCGCTCGCGAGTACATACTGCTTTTGATAGAAAGCTGCTTAATCCACTGTTTTTGAACTTTGAATGTACCTACAGGTGTAACATGAAATGCTCATTTTGCAATATTTGGAGAAAAAGCAATTCAACCAATGAAGCAAGCACCACAGAAACAAAGAACAAATTACTTGAATGCTGGGACTTAGGTTGCCTGATTTTAGGCATCACAGGCGGCGAACCACTACTAAGAGAAGACATCAACGAAATACTACAATACTCCAGCAGCATCGGCTTAATCACTGGATTGGTCACAAACGGAATCTTGTTGGACAAAAAAATTGATGCAATCTCAAAATACTGCGAACTATTTGCAGTATCCTTTGATGTAAACGATAAACAAACATTCAACAGGACTAGAGGCGTTAACGCCTTTGACACAGTCAAAAAGAACATAGAACTTGCTACACGAATGGGGCTTGAGATTAATTTGCTCTCCGTTATAACAAGTGAAACGTTTGAATTCATAGACCAAACAATTGAATTCGCAAAATCGCTTGACCAGCCCATCCATTTCTCTTCTGTGGATAATGTGCCCAGAGAATTTGTTGAGAAATCAGAATCTGAAACCTTGAAGATAAAGGAAACAAACAAAATTTTAGAAAAATTAGCTGAAGAAAAAAAGAAGTACAAAAAAATCCACTTTGAACGCGACTATTTCAGGTTCCAAACTCTGGGCGGATTTAACAGATTCATTAGATGTTCTTCTGCATCAACCTCAATTGCACTAAAACCTGACGCCTCCGTTGCTTTACCTTGCCCCTTTTTCACCCTAATGACAATCAAAAAAGAAGAAAAACTAAAAGAAAGTCTAAGTTCAGAAAAAGCCAGAAAAATCATCAAAGACTGCGGCAAATTTAACTTCTGCAAATACTGCTCAATCAATTGCATGTATGTTGTATCGCTGATTAAGCATCCTAACTTGCTAATCAGATGGGTACAAGACAAAATCTAAACGGCATCTCATTTTATGATTCAGGTCTTACATGTTTGAACAAGTTAATGTCCTCTTGAGTAAGATAGCCGGTGTAACGAAGCAACAAAACGTAGATTGCAACACCTATAGCGGTTCCAAAGATTAGCAAAAAAATGTTGTCTTTTGGTATGAGATATAAAAACACGAACAAGACCGCAACAGAAAATAGGACTTTATGCAGTCCCGAAAACACGTCAACCCTTAGATGTTTTCGTATAAAAACTGGGATGAGAAATAGAGATGTAGCACCTGTAAGCGTAAGAGAAATAGCGGCTCCATTTAACCCAAAACTTGGAACAAAAACAAAAAGACATATGAGATATTGAATAGCACCAACCGCCATCAACGTCCCAGACAATTTGGCTTTTCCAATACCGACCAAAATAGAAGTAAGCGTGTATCCAAGCATTAGAAGAAATGTTCCAATAATAAGAATTTGAAGCGGAACTACAGCTCCTTGAAATTCACTAGTATAAACTCCAATAACAAGCGGTTCAGCTAAGGTAAAAATTATCGCCGTTAAAGGTATTCCCAAGATTAGAGGATACTTCACAGAAATTTTCGTATATTTTTCTATCAACACATCATCTTTTGTTGTCCATGCTTCAGAGATAGACGAAATAATAGGAAGCGAAAAAGCAGTCATCGAAAAAAGCACACTAGAAATTGCATCAGCAACACTATAAATCCCTACATTTGTGAAATCAAAAAACAAATTGAGTATCGGTATATCCAAGTTCTTCATAACAATAAACGATATTTTTCCAATAGACACAGAAAAACCAAAAACAAGTATGTGCTTGAAGTTCTTGAAATCCTCAACTAACGCATTTTTTAGGTTTTTAGTTTTGAAAAAATCAATGTTAAATACAGCTAAATCTTTCAGACATGTTCTCAAAAAATACATGCAGAGCAGCAACTGGGATATGGGCGCAAAAACAACCAAGACTGGCAAAAGCTCAACTGGAAGCTTCAACATTATAATAGCCATTCCCAAAATTGAGACAACATAAAAGCCAACGGAATTTACTATCGAGAGCTGCTTGCTCTTGTGCAACGACCCAAGTATCGAGGAAAGAGCATCTTTTGTTCCTGAAAACAAAAACGCAAAGGCAAGCGAAAGACCTATCGTCTTCAGCAAAGCGTCTGACATCTGAAACGATATGAACGCTATGATTAAGAATGCTACAATACTCATTCCAGTGAGATATCTTACATACTTGGAAAAGAATTTGGCAAGATTTGAGTCTTCTTTTGTTAAATATCCTGTGCCAAAATGGATTAGTCCCTCAAAGATTCCTCCAAAAATGAATGCCCACGTGAAATCAAACAACGATTGTGCCATACTAAATAAGCCATAACCCGAAGCTCCGTATGCTCTCGTAATTTGAATCCCTAGCAAAAACCAGAACACGCCACTTAAAATCATGAGGGCTAAAAACCAAGCGCCACCTGAAATTAGTCTTCTCGGTCCTGACTCCTCAAGACATTCGTCCATCATTCAACATCCTTAAACTGGTCTAGAGATACTGTGTCCCGTCCAACAAACTTCCTACCTTTTGTCGTTTACTCTGATATAAAGTTCAAGGTAAAACGAGTGTTGCATCTTAACCTCTTTAAGTTAAACTTTAAGCTTTTTCTAACCAGTTCAAAGTAAAAATCAAACTGTAAACCCGTTGCCTAATTGGCATGTAACCGCAAAGGCAACTAAACAACATTTGATGAAATATCTTTTATACTCAAAATACAGAAATAGATTTCTGGATTGTAACTATCTCCTTCTTGTTGGAAGGTATACACACAATTAAGTTGGTGAAAAAATGGTTTACTGCACAAAATGTGGCACTAAAAACGATGATAACGCAACAGTATGCACTAACTGCAAAGAACCTTTAGCTACCACCCAAACAGTTAGACGCGAACGACGGCGAAAAGAGAATGAATGCTTTGGCTTACCCCATGGCGGATCAATCGCAGGTTTAGTTCTTGGGCTAATCATTGTATTATGGGGTATCTCTTCTATTTTCGACATACCCTTTGGAAGTTACCTTTGGGCTTTAGTAATAGTCATATTTGGGACACTGATGGTTGCTGGAGCATTATACTCTATGAGCCGAAAACACTAACTTCCCTCTTTTTTATGCTCTAACGCTACAGTTTGCTGCCTCACAGCCAGAACATATCAGTTCATGATCCACCTGAGAAAGTGATATTCTAGTGAAGAGCCAAAAAGCAATCACGCTAACCACAAACAAATCAAAAAATAAACTATGAATCAACTCGTCAATTCCAATCAAAATTAACAAAGCTCCTAAAACAAAAACTGTATTCGCAAACAACCTAAACACCTTGTTAAATTTGAACTGAAACAACCCAAAGACTATGCCAAAAACTCCTAACAATACAATCGTTACACTATGCCCAGTAATGTTCCAGTTGCAAAAAAAGTATCCTACTGTTCCAACTAAGGCTAACAGCCCCCCAAGCAAAAGACCAATACAGGCTGCACAGAATGTTTTGTTTCCTATCTGAAACGTGTGCGCAAAGAACTTTCCACAGGTAGGATGATGCCCAAGCAGAACAACTGCTTCTTTAGGAGCACTAGATGAATCTGAGATAACGCTTTGTTTTTTTCCTTCAATGATTTTCCCGCAGTTGCTGGGCGAAAATACAGCCAGAACTCCTGAGCTACAAAAAATGCTGAAAACTAAGCCGATTACTGTTTTTCTCCAAGAGAAATCTCCAGTGACTGTTGGCGGAAAAACTGTCAGCGCTACAATAACAAGTAAACCTGTTATTGAAACTAGAATTTTATATTTTATATCCCATCGGATTGTGTGTTGCTGAACCATTCGTTGCTCGCCACTCAGATTAATGATTTAACCTGATTTACTATACCTTGAGAAGCCATGTACATATACAACCGCCTTTTTAGCGCCTTTCTTGAGAATATGCCTCCCACTCTTCTACTCCAAGAACCAAAAAAGCTTCTGTAACACTTGTAGAGCTCCTCCTGTACTTCCTTTGCAGACAATCTCTCAGTGGGCATAATCGCATGAACCATGTCATAGTTTGCCCAATTCCAATCTTCTATCCAGCCATTTTGTTTAGCCTCTTCATAAACCGCAGTTCCCGGAAACGGTGTAAGTATCGCAAAAATCGCCAAGTCAGGGTCCAGCTCATTTGAGAACTCCCTCAAATTTTCTATTGATTGGGCTGTATCCTTTCGTTGTCCAATAATAAACATGCCCTGAGAAAAAATGTCACTCTTTTTTAGAAGTCTTACTGCCTTTTTTGAGTCTTCTGGAGCTGTCTCTTTTCTGAAGGAATCCAATGTAGATGAACTGTTGCTCTCTACACCTAAAAGAACCCAACGCAACCCAGACTTTCGCATCTTAGGCAAAACATCTGCATGTTTAACAACATCGTCACATCTGACCTGCATGAACCAGATAATATCATCAGAGAATCCTCGGCTTATCAGCTCGTCAGACAACTCGTTTGCACGTTTACCCAGACCATAATTGTCGTCAGTGAGCCACAGGAACCTGCTTCCATAGTTTTCGTAACAAAATTCGAACTCATCTGCAATCCTTTTAGGAGACTTTATTCTCCATTTGCTTCCCCAATGTCTCCATTGGGTACAAAATGTGCATTGATGAGGACAACCTCTGGAGCCTTCAATCATAGCATACCTAGTTTTTTTGCCAGCCATGGCAGTGAAGTGATATTTATGAACCAAATTTTCAACAAATTTGTATCCTGGAAACGGTAGGCTGTCAAGGTTTTCAATTAACGGTCGCGCAGGTTCATGTATTATCTGACCCTTGTTTCGAAAAGAGACTCCCTTCACATCCGAAAACGGATGCCCGTTCGATACTCTTTGGGTTAATTCTGCTAGTGTTTGTTCGCCCTCGCCTCGTACAATCACGTCAATTTCAGGATAGGTCTTCAGGCTCTCTTCAGTCATAACCGTGAAATGCTGCCCCCCAGCAACTGTTACAACATCAGGGTTCACTTTTTTTGCAAGCTCTAAGGTTCTAACGGAAACGTAAGTATTACATGTGGCAAGAGCGCTTGAAGCCACCATGTCGGGGTTAAATGATTCCATTCGTTTTTCTAGTCCGTTCCAGTCTAAGCCTTCGGCGTTGCAGTCCAAAACTTGAATCTCGACATCCTTGTGTTTGTTTTCGATAAATGATGCGAGTTGAAGAATTCCATATGGCGGAGGTAAGTATTCTCCCATTACAAACCAGTAATCCTTTGGAGGCTCCACAAACAAAAGTTTCAACTGCACTTCACCTTCTAACACACTTTCGGGTTCTGTGCTGATTAGATTTTTGTTCAGCTTCACGCAACTTCAGTTAACCGAGCCCCGTTTCATCCTAAATTAAGTTAGGAAATAGTTATTAAACCGCAACAATAACCAAAAAAGTAATGCAAACCTTCTGAGGAAAATTTTATGCAAACAACAGGAACTCCCCAAAGTAGTACCCTTGATGAACAGACTGTTCTTAGAACAAGAATGAATAAAATTAAACACAAAATAGCAATCATAAGCGGCAAGGGAGGCGTCGGCAAAACCGTTACTGCAGTCAATTTAGCAATAGCTCTTGCCATGCAAGGACACGAAAACAGAGTTGGTCTTTTGGATGCTGACCTTCATGGTCCCTGTGTTCCAAAGATGCTGGGCATGGAAGACCAAAAACTCAAAGTGGGACCAATAGGAGCATTTCCCGCCACCGGTCCTCTAGGCTTGAAGGTTGCTTCTATGGCGTTTGTGCTCGAAGGCAAAGAAGTCCCCGTCGTGTGGCGAGGACCACTAAAAATGAGGGCAATAGAACAATTCTTATCTGAGGTTGCATGGGGTGAGCTGGATTTTCTACTCATAGATTTGCCTCCTGGAACTGGAGATGAACCCCTAAGTGTACTCAAGCTCCTTCCAGAGATGGACGGCGTTGTTATCGTAACAATTCCCTCTGAGGTTTCCCAAACCGTAGTAGGAAAATCCATTACATTCTCCAGACAACTAAAGGTTCCAGTGATTGGAATCATCGAAAATATGAGCGGCTTTGTTTGCCCAGATTGTGGAAAAGTAACCTACATCTTCAAGACGGGAGGAGGCGAAAAAGTTGCCCAAGAATACGCGGTTCCATTCTTAGGAAAGATACCTCTCGACCCACGAGTCTGCGAAGCCTCGGACTTAGGACACCCCTTTGTGATGGAGAATCCTGATTCACCTGCCGCCAAAGCCTTTCTTGATATCGTAGAAAAAATCAAGGCTTTCGTCGAAAACAAAGAAAACACGGACAGCTAGTAACCAAACCTGCTGCAACAAGCAGGCTCTCTAACCCTTTACATTATAATTCAACAATGTCTCCAGTGCAAAGAACACGACAACGGTCTCCAAATGTTTCACACATCTTTTTGACCGCTTTTTTGCCTGTACAGTGACATGGTCCAACAAACTTAAGGTCTAACTTCTCTAGTTCATCTACTGTAGTCTGAATTTTCTTGTCATCTGCGCTTATAAGATGAAAACCGCCCAGAACCGCGTGGACTTTACTGTTTCCTGTTATCTTCTTGGCATAGTTGATTGTGTTAATTATTCCCGCGTGCGCACATCCTGCTATAACAACCAAACCCTTGCCCTCAACATTAACGATTAATGATTGGTCATCAATCACAATGTCGTCAACAAGACTTTTGTCAGGGACAGTCCAAAAACCTCTAACAGCCTCAAAGCTTGTGGTTCTCGGAACCTCTCCAGTTGTAGTAATTCCGTCAGCAATCTTTACAGAACCTGTAACCAAAAGAGGCACACCACCCACAAATTCAACATCAGAACGCCTGAATGGTGCACCAATCGATCTCAAATGAGGCATCATACTAAATTTTGGATCAAAAAGAGTTGGATGCCCAATAACTGGGACACGCTTTTTTATCTGCTTCAGGGCAACAATCAAACCGCCTGTGTGATCATAATGACCATGACTAAGAACAACTACATCAGCATCTTCCAGATTCACGTTCAGTTGTTCCACATTGTTTAGAAGCACATCTGGTGAGGGTCCCGTATCCATTAGCACCTTAACGTTTTTGTCGTTGACTGTTGCGTTTATACAAAAAGAAAGACCATGTTTAGCTTGAAGTTTAGGTTTAGCGCTATTTTTTGTGTCTTCAAGTAAAACTGTTATGCTGACATTTTTGACGACCATTTTGTTTGCTACCTGTTCTTTAATCACTAATTGGCTTTTGCTATTACAAAATGGTTTTAGATATCATAAGAGAGTTGCGTATAGAAAATAAACTGGACTAAAAAATGCCCCATTTCGGCCAGTCTTATGAGCTAACTATGGTTGATCGGACCTGTTTTACTCCTTTTCTTGTTGCCAATTCTTGAGCAAGCTCTTTTATGTCATCAGCATCGCCCTTAACTGCGACCGCCTCAAGGCACTCTTTATCGCTTAGGTGAACATGCAGAACTGAGTTTATGACGTTGCGGTGATGGTGCTGTGATTCGATAAGGTCATCTTCTAAGCCTTTTACGTCATGGTCGTAAACCATTACTAGCACGCCAGCCTTTTTTCCCTTCTGCTTATGGAGCAGTTTTTGTTCAGTAACAAATAACGTAACCGCGTCCTGAATTGCTTTAGACCTGCTTTCATAGCCTATCTCCCCGATGATTTCATCCAAGTCCTTTAGCAGTTCTGGCGGAAAAGTAACCCCAACACGAACAATCTTGGTCATACAATAAACCCAACTAAACTTAGTGTAATACTCATAAAACCTTTATCACTCAAACAGCTGCATTTATGGTTCGTTTGCTTTGTCACTTCTTATGATTTTAGCTCCATTGTATGTTCTGATTTTGGAACTAATGCCCCAATTACTTCTAGAATAACCGTTTTAAATTCCAGCCGAGAACTCATATCTGGAGGAATCAAAGTGGAGGAATCAAATCAACAAAATGAGGAAAATGTTGAAAAAATCTCTGTTCTAAATACAATATTCGAGGATTTGGTCACTGATGCTTCGGATCTTGTAAAAGACCTCTACTGGGGAGTGAAAACATACATGTTCTTTGGGCTCATAACAATGCTTTTTGGTGTCCAAGAAATTGTTTACAACATTGACTTACTTCAGGACCGCCTATATATTCCACTGTTTATTGGAGGAGTCCTGATGTTTAGCGGAATTGTACAAATACTAAATTACTTCAGGCTTAGAAGCAAATACGCAAGGCTGTTTAAGGTTCAAGCAGAACTGAAAAAATCCTAGGAGAACCCATCATGTCTTTTCCTAGGAGACCACCCAGCAAAATTGCGTTAGAACTGCTTGATTGCATAGACCAAAAAGGTGGAAAGGCTTCAAAGTGGGATTTAATCAAGATACTTGGAAACGAGTCCCAGTTTCATCATTGGGTAACCAACTTTTTGGTGAAAGACAAATTCATCAAGGAAATCTGTGAACAAAAACACACTTTTTATTCTAAAACTGAGAACGGCGAGTTCTTTCATAGGTTACTAAAGAATGGAAAGATAGTTAATGCATTATTGCGGGTAAGTGGAAAAAGACTGCGCCGCGGACAGTAAGCCGCAAAGTTATGTAGATGTCAAAAGTTTGTTAGCCAAACTTGTAGTGTTTTCTGATTCTCTCTTTTATTTCCCAAGTACACTTGAGGCCTTCCGGAAACACAACATAATCGCCTGTTCCAAATTCGATAGTTTCGTCGGGCGTCTTCACAGCAGCTTTGCCTTCTAAGATTAGACAAGTTTCTTGGTCAAAATACTCCCAAGGAAACTCTGACTCTTCCTTTTCCCAGATTGGCCAAGACTCTGCATCTTGTGACTCTTTTTTAGTGGGTTTTCTGACTTTTGGCTTCATCTTAATCACAAACTCTTTCGTATGCCTGTCTTATATAGTCAACGTGAATCAACTACTAACTTAGCTCTTTCTAGGTGCACCACAGATTGGACATGAACTAGATGTAACAGGCATCAAAGCCCTGCAGTACTCACAAGGCACCATCTCAACATCTTCTTTAACTACTGTCCCTGATGTAGCCCTGACTACTTGTAACTCAATTGTGTCGCTAGTGGCGTCAGGACGACCATCAACACACACTACGCCCTTGATGAACCATGAAACGTTCGCGTCCATGCCCTCTAATGTTTCACGTCCGCCTGCGGGAATGTTAACTTTGATTGGAAACTTCTTCTTGAGTCCAGGTACAATATGCATTGAACCGCTTGCCTTCAAATCATCTGCAAGAAGTGTAGCTGATTCCCAGTACACTTGTCGCATAGGGCGTCGGTGGCGTCCAGTGTAGACCATTCTTTCTCGTCGTATTTTTTCGATACATCTGAGCTCGGCTCGTATTTCTGTGGCGTCAAATTCTTCTTTTGAGGACACCGTGATTGTTCCATTTGTGTTTGCTCCGAGAACTAACGTTTTTTTGTCAAGTTCAACTTTGACTGCAATTTTTGGTTTTTTGAACATTTTGAAGAAGCCCAACGGTTTCGGTCTCCAGTTTTGATGTTATTTCGAAGAATACAGAGTGTATTTAATGATTTATGTTTGTCCCTTAAGAAAGCAGAGAATTTGTGATTTCACAGTCTTCAAAGGCAGCTATATTATGTAAGAGCCAGTGCTCAATCACTTTTAGAATGTAAACCTTTTTGTGGTGTCCTTGTTGTTTAGTTTATGTAAGAACATGAAAAACCAAGACTTGGAACTTGCCAAACTAAAGCTAATAGAAGACAAACTTAGCCTAGTTATTGTGAAAAATGGAAACGTTGTTTTTGAAACAAAAAAGCAGGGCGTAAGCGGTTTTCTACATGCCATAGATTACCTTAGCCCAGATCTGGTTGAGGCTTCAGTTGCCGACAAAATTATTGGGGTTGCTGCGGCGATGCTTTGTGTCTACTCTAAAGTGTCTTCTGTGTTTGCGCTTACCATTAGCGAACAAGGAATCAAGGTACTTAGCGGCAACAATATTGTGTGCCAGTTTGAAAAAAAAGTTTCAAACATCATGAACCGCGACAAAACTGGCGTGTGCCCATTCGAGAAATTGGCTATAGCTTCTGGAAACTCAAAGGATGCTTACGTGAAGTTGAAAGCT
>JAOZIF010000153.1:9680-33458 GCA_026014495.1 Candidatus Bathyarchaeum sp. | reverse complement strand
CATACGCAGAAACAGCGATAGGCGTAGATCCTGCTGTCTCTGCTTCAACACCAATCGAGCCAGAGACACCTGACACAGAAACTCCCGACACAGAAACACCAGACACTGAAACACCTGACACAGAGACACCAGACACAGAGCAACCAACAGCAGAAACAGCTCTGATTTCTACAGAAGTAGCAATCCTTGTGGCTGTTGCAGTAGCCGCTGTTATCGGCGTAGCAGCTTTCTGGACACTACGAAAACGAAAATAAACCAAATTTTCCCTCCCTTCTTTTTTTGGGAGTAAAACTTTAACGGAAGAAAAATGGGGGCTGAAAAGGCTCAGGCACAAAAAGTGAAAATAACTAAGCGGTAGTAGCTGTTTTGTTGTTTTTCATTTTTTTCTCCTCTAATGCATTTGTGCATGAGCCTCAGCAAACCCCGTTCTTCTGAAAAAAGAGCAAAAAATTCTTTCTTTTCTGATAATTGTATTTTCATAATACAATATTGACGTTTCTCATACCCAAAAAAGATGGAAAAGTTGTTTTCTTTTCATCGCTTGGGTCTTCAAAAGTCACTATGCCCAAATGTGGGTGTTTGTCAAATAGGGCGTGTCGTATATGCAGCTATATTTCTATGTCGCGAACTTGTTAAGTTTTCTGGAGTCGGCATGATTCTTTGTAAACCATTTTTCGGAAAAAAACCTCAAAGGGTTGTGTTGTCTTCGAAAAAGTTTAGGTAATCAGTCAGAAACTTGTGAAAGGTTGATAACCTTTAAGGTTTGTTCGTAGTAGCGTGGACCGTAACTTAATGTAATTTGATGGTAAATGTTGGTGCCATCTACGACTTTCTCAAGGTTTCCTTCAACAAGCAGAGTTTCTCCCTGTTTTGCTTGCATCCTAAACTCTTCCATGTACGAAAATATTCGTTTGATGCCCTCAACTTTTGGTCCTTTTAGGATGTCCTTAACCTCAATCTGGTAAACCGACGGAATAAACGGCGCATCCTTGTCGTCAGTTATTTCTACTACTGCTTTAATCCAGCCTACATGAGATATCCGCGCAAAATTATTGAATTCATTAACGTTTTCTGCCCAGCACTTCACGGGCTCAAACTCTGCCTTAACAACCCTTCCAGCATCCTTGGAATCAAAGTAAGCATAAATCATTTTTCTTCGCTGATGCCAAACATATTCCTGCAAACTGTAATTAACAAACTTCCAGTCTTTGGACTCAACAGCCTTCATGTGGTCAAACTCGTTACGCAAAGAAGGGTCTTCCCGGTAAAGAATTTCCAATGCGTTGCACAGCTTAGTCATATTCTCTTTGCCGTAAACAATAAAATCCAAGTCAGAAAAGTTTGGATGATAAAAACCGTGCAACAGCGAACCAAACACCCCAAAATCTTCTGTATTCAAGCCTGACTGCGAACAAACACGGCCAAACAAATCATGCAACGCCTTTAGCAAAGCATCCGAAGGCTCCTTTGCAAGAACCTGTTCTAACCCAACCTCAGGCTTACGCACCTGCGCAACATCACTCTCGTTTACGCCAACCAGACACTTTTGCAGTGGCTCATAAAATACAGTATACTGCGGAAACTTGTTCAAAATAAGCTTCATTCCCTCGTCTGCAAAAAACTTGTAGTAAAGTGGCTCATTTTCTCCCCTTCGAGCCCTAGAATTAGTTGACCTAAAAACCTGTGGCGACGCATACTCTGGGTCACAAACATACGAGCCTGACGGATGAAGATAACCATAAACCCGAAAAATAAAGCCGTCATTTGTAAGAATAGCATCACGGTCCCGAAGCTTCAACCAACCACACCACAACTACAACATATTAGGCGACTAATATTACTTCATTGTTTCAACAAACTCCGTGCAAAACAACATTTTGCCACCAAAATCTCTGAACCTATTAGGAGACTAATAGCAGAATATTGTTGAAAAATAGCTTTTTTCAGAAATTTCACGCAAGGCAACGATTTCCTCAAAAATCTTGAGCATATTAGGATACTAATAGAGGTACATTGTTGAAAACTAGCTTTTTTTCTGAAAACTCAACCGCAAACAGGCTCAATATACTCCTTTTCGCGTGTAGCCGTGCCCACAACAACCTGATAGCAAACCTCACCAGACTCAACATTCTCAACACGCTCCAAAGTCCCCGAAACCTTAACAACATCACCAACTCGAGCAACATTCCTATAATACCCAATCATAGACACCACTCTTGCTGGAACCTGCTCCTCAGCTAGTTCGGAGGCAGAATCGTCTGGCTGATAATTCTTAATCGGATAAACTGCTGGCCTGAACATGTTCTCGTTATCATCGACAACTTCACAACTAAAACTAATATTCTTAACTGGCGTATACTTCAGCTTCCCATGCGGAGCATCTATCTCTTCATACTTTTTTACAGCATTATACACAAAACGCCTATCATTATAACGCCCCCGATGCTTACGTGCAAAATCGATTTTTTTGGTACAAACATGAGTAAACACGCATTCATCTGCAAGTCGATTAACTGCACCTTCCAACTTCTTAAAGTTCTCAGAACCATAAACTACAAGGTCTATGTCGGAATATTCTGAGTGCATGTTTAAGCCAACAGACCCATGAATTCCAAACTCTTCAATGGGCACTTTGGACTCTTTTGAGAGAAGAGAAACCAACTCCACTGTTTCACGTTGTATGGCATCTTTGTCTTCTTTTTCAAATATCGCTTGTAAGCAATCTTCTGGAAGATACACTTTTCTTATTTTGTCTAATGGAACGCTCAAAACCTCTTTACCTCTGAATGGGCAGCAATATAGGTAATGAGGAAAATTCTTTCTTAACGTTTCAACTAGTTTTTGGTAATTCTTGGCTGTGTACAACTTCTCAGGTCTGGACAGCTCAATATCCTCTAAATTCCATTTCTGTTTAAGAAAACGAATAGGAAAATGATGCGCCACATTAGAAGGAATGTATTTCAGAAAAGCAAAAACACGATTCTCTGGGTGCTCATACCCAAAAACATAGAAAATAAATCCCTCTTTAGTGAGAAGAGTTTCACCGTCTCTAGGAATCCAATCTTTTGCTACCACACTACTCCGCCTCGATGTAAAGACAGCAAACTTTGCAGACTATTATTGCCTTTAAACATTTCCTGAAAAAGACGAACAAAAAAAGAAGATGTGGAATAATATCCACAGATGATGTTATGACACAAAAAGTGTGCCCGTGCTTATTTGTCGTCAGCGTAAGCGTTTTCGTTGGTTATTGACCTGCCGCCTGCTGCAATTGGATATGCTCCACAAGTTCTGCACACAACAGCGTTGTCAGCAACGTTAGAGTTGCATTGTGGGCATGTTCGTGCGTCAGGGTCTTTAGCATGGGGTACACCTACAGCTTCTCTGTATGCTTCGTAGTAGATGAGCTGTTCTTTGTCGCGGATGGTAACATTGTCTGTTTCTAGAATCTTCTTCTTTTTAGCTGCAAAATCTGAATCAGAGATTTTCTTTGCCAAGTATCTAGGAAGAATCGTTGTGCCTGAACCAACCTCAATGGGGTTCTTGTCTCTCCATCTGACCTCTGGCGGAAGAACATCCTCGTAAGCTTTGCGCAAAATCCATTTACCCCAAACTTCGCCCCTCTCTTCTTGGACATTATATCTGGGGTCCATTGTCATTGCAAACTTTTGAACCTCTGGGTCCAAGAATGGCTGCTTAACTTCAATGCCTAGATTTTTGCCTAGAGTACCCGCTGAAAACGCCATTATGCTCCACATCTTTTTGAGCATGGCGGTTAATTTTTCCTTGTTTCCAACATGCTTGTAATACATGTGATATCCTGCAAAGAGTTCGTCAGCTCCGTCTCCAGTGATTAGTTTGGTTGAACCGTAAGTTTTGGCAAACCTTAATCCAATGTTGATGGTTATGCTGTTTCTGACCTCCATAGGGTCAAAAGAGTCCAAAACTTTGACCACATCTGGGATGGCTTCATAGACTTCTTTTTCACCAAATGGATTCATGTAATGTTCAATGTTAAGGCGTTTAGCCATCAGTTTGGCATATTTAATATCCAATGCATTTGCTTCTTTGAATGCACATGTGAATCCTCTGATGCGTACATCCTTTGTTACTATGGTTGCTAGGATGCTTGTATCTATGCCTCCTGAGAATAGCATATCTTTTGTCAGGTTTTTCTTAACAGATTTTTCAAGTAAATCACGTAGTTCAGCTGCTACATCATCTACTTTTGATAACAATTCTTGATTTTCTGCAGCGCTCGTTACCATATCATACACCATCATTCAATAGAACCTGAAAATATTACAATTTTACATATAAATATTTTCCTTCAATTGAAGAAAAACACTTTCTAATGGATAAAAAATGAACATTCATTCATAAAAATGCTGTATACTTGACTATGTAATTGTGTGCCTAACTATTTTTTCAAAACTACACCCACAAAACCACACACTTGACCAAAAAATAGGCAACCATTAATAGAAAACTTAACCCTCTATTACACCAGTTGGTGAACACCCCACATGGAAAATCAGCACTTTTGGAAAGCAAAAACATCACTAATTCTTTACCTTCTGTTACTTGCGGCAATTCTATTAGGCAGCATCATAACCGCAGCAGTTCTGCTTGGCATTGGAGTAGACCTTCAAAACTTAACGTTTCCATCAGCATTGCTGTCTCTTCCAATCAACGAGGGACTACTCTTAGTAATCACGCTCATTTTCGCTAAAGAAAACGGCGCAAACTTGACAAAACTTGGATTAAAAAAACCCAACCTCAAAACCTTGGTGATTGCATCATTTGTTGCACTGTTTCTGCTTTTGTTGGCTATGGGAATCTCTATAATTGAAGAAATCATTCTTGGCCCAGACCCTGACGCACAACTTATCATAGACGCTATACTGCCCAGAAACTTGTTACAACTGATTGCCCTAATTAGCATCTCAATAGCCCTAGTTGGACCCACTGAAGAGTTAGCCTTCAGAGGTTTTGTTCAACGCGGGTTTGAAACATCATTTGGCAAGACAACAGGACTGATCATTGCTTCTATACTGTTTGGCCTGTTGCATGGACTGAATTCTTTGCGCTCTATTATTCCTGTGACTATTATTAGCTTGTTTTTAGGTTATGTTTGGCAGAAAACAAACGGAAATACAACTGCCGTAGCTTGGATACATGGAATATACGATGCAATAACAATAGCCCTAGTGTATTTTGCATATCTCTAAAAACCGTTTAATAGTCTAATTTGAGTCTGGTAAAGGTATGCGAGGGTTCAGGGACCGAGATTTCATTCAAACAACCGAAGGATTCTTTTTTTGTGTAGTCGGCGCTGTACATCCATCAGATCGTGCCATCTCTTACATTAAATATGTTCCATCCAAGTCTGGGCTCTGGGGACATAATGAAGAAAAATTCAGCAGAATTCTGCAAAAGTACACAATCCCTAATCTTTTAGAAACATTCAACTATCTTGAAAAAAATTATCCTCATTACCTTTTTCGCTCTCCAGTAGATAACATAACAATAACTGCGGTTCCTCACAAAAAAATCAAAGAGCACTTTAAGCCCGAACAAAAGTTGGCTCAAATTAGACGAGTCCCACAACTAGACGCGTTACAAAAAAAGTTAATTAGATTCACGCAGTTTTTGGAGCAAAAAAGTGAGCTTTCCCCTGAAATGTTTGGAGTAACCGGCTCACTTTTATTGGACATACACAACCCGAACTTTTCGGACATTGACATAACTGTTTATGGCGTAAAGAACAGTTGGGCACTAAAAGACGCCCTAACTAAATTGGACACAAAAGCACCGCTAAAACGGTTGCTCGGAACAGCTCTTAAAGAATGGTGCACCAAAAAGGCTCAATATTATCCATTGACTCCTGAGGAAGCTTTGACGCTCTATCAACGGAAATGGAATTTAGGACTTTTCGAAGGCACTTGGGTTTCTATACATCCAATTAAGCTTGAAAGCGAAGTCACCGAAAAATATGGACAAAAAACATATAATCCCTGTGGTCAAGTAACAATCCAAGCAGTTGTATCCGATAATACTGATTCACTTTTTCTTCCCGCCGTCTATCAAATCAAAGATGTAGAATTCATAGACTGTCAACAATGGGGGCCAATCACTGAAGTAGTTGCTTACGAGACTCTCTACGATAGCCTAGCTGAAAACGGTGAAACTATACAAGTTAAAGGCAAACTGGAAAAAGTAACAAAAACAGGAACCCGTCAACAACATTACCGTGTTCTTGTCGGCTCTGCTGAAGGTAAAGGCAAAGAATACCTAAAATTGGTAAAATAAACCCCAAAAAAGAAGGGTTTACTCTAGATTCAAAACTTCTTTTAGAACTCCTTTGAATGGACCAAGCTTGCCGCCATAATTTCCAGCAGTAATCTTCAAAACTCCGGGAACTTTGATTGCAGCTTTTATTCCAACTCCCATTGCAGTTTTCACAACTTTTTGGTTCAAACCATTAATTACAATCTCGTAGACGCTGTTAACGTCGTCTGTAAGCTTAGAGTCTGGCACCAGTATCTTGATTGTGGGACAGTATTGATGACTTGTTGATGCAGGAAGCTTGTAATTTAGTGAACCAACTTTTGATCCAGCTCTACAAAGACCACCTGGGAATGGCATGATTACGCCACGAACGTTCTTGGTGATTGCCTCTTTTGCATCCTCTGCTGCTTTAAGAGCTGATTTCCAGTCTTTTGCTAAAATAAGCATGTTTCCGCTGGCAACAGCTTTCATTATTCCAAAGTCGTCTTCGACTAAGAATTCGCCCTCCATGACTGGTATTCGCCAAACTTTTCGTCCAGCAACTTCACCGCTTTTTTGGAAACCGTCTCCGAAGAGGCGCAAGCTTCTGCCTATTTTGACTCTTCTTTTTGCTTTGGGTAGGGCATCAAAAGCTGCTGTTGTTGGGCAGGTCATTATGCATTGTCCAATTCTTAGGCTCATCTGGTGTTTGAGTTCACCTCTTGAGCTGTGGTAGATTTGGATGATTGCTCCAGGGCGTCCATCTGGGGTGTCTTTAGCTGAAACTAAACATTCTACTGAAGCTTCTGCGGGGGACATAATGATTGAAGATGCAAATCCGCTTGCGGTTCTTGCTGCTATTAATGCCCATTTTTCGTTTGCGGCAGTTATCAGTATTCTGCCTGCCCACATGGGGAACATTTCGGCGAAAGTGTCATCTATTTTTACGGGGTCTTCTCTTTCAGGCACTTTTACGATAAAGTCGTTGCCTTCTTTTTTTAATACTTCAAGGTCTGCCATCGTTTTTTGCTCCATTTCTTTTTTTGTTTACCTCAATTTGAAATGTATCTGGGACGCTTTTGTGAAGTTCTCAGCGTCATTTATACTTTTAGATTTTGTGGTTTAGTAAGCGTGTTATTTTTTATGTGTTTTGTGTGATTATGTGTTGTTCTACAATTATTTTGTTTTTGTTTTTTGGAAACCGAAAAAGTAAATAGCTATTGACGGTACATTGACGGTATATGAATATTGAGTTAACCAACAGTTATCCTTTCATCGAAGACTCACAGAAGGAGACGTGAGAATGCCTTTAGACAACGTCGCAGTAAAAACATCAAAAAAAGATGCAAAGGCAGTTAGAGACGATTACGTAAAGAAGATGCGAGACAACTATCTTCTTATTCTTAGCGCCCTCATGCATGACCTCATTGTGAGTATTGATCAGGATGGCAACTTTGTTTTTGTGAATGATGCAGCCGTTGAATTCTGGGATAAGCCAAACAAAAAAATTATTGGAACACATTTTGCCGAATACTTGCACCCTGATGATCTAAAAAAAGCAATTGCTGCTCTTCAAGACCTGATTGAAAACAAGAATCAAGTTAGAGGCTTTATTGTCAGAATGAAGAGCCCCACAGGATTTAGGCGTGTAGCATGGAACGCAATTGCAATTTTTAATGACGACGGGGATTATTTGGGCGTTCAAGCAACCGGTAAAGACCTCACAACCCTTTTGCGTGCTGAGGAAGAACTGGAGCAGTCAAAACAGCATTTTCAACGTTTGTTCGAGGTTATTGTAGACCCTATTGTCATTGTAGACCTGAATGGAAACATTTTAGATTTGTCGCAATCGGCGGAAGAAATAATGGGATTCCCCAGAGAGGAACTTGTTGGAAAACATTTTTTGGAAACAGATATTGCAACTGCTAAAAGCAAAGCAATCATGAAGAAAAATCTGGCTAAGATAAGAAAAGGACTGTACATTCGACCGCACCCTATTGAGGCAGTCTCGAAGGCTGGCAAAAAATTGCTTTATGAGTTGACACCTGCAAAAATAAGGTACAAGGGCGAGGCATCTGTAATTGCTATATTTCATAATATTACTGAACAAAAGAAGGCTGAAGAGAAACTTCAGGAGTCTGAAGAGCGTTTTAGATATTTTATTGAGAATGCTCCTGAAGCAATTTGGGTGCAAGACCTTACTGGAACTTTTCTTGATGGAAACAAACGAGCAGAAGAGTTGACTGGCTACAAGAGAGAAGAATTAATTGGAAAAAACATGTTAGAACTAAATTTTGTTCCATCAGACTCTATACCTAGACTTATGGAGGCGTTCAGAGCAAACGAACCTGGAGAAATAAGTGGACCAACAGAATTAGAGTTGATACGAAAAGATGGAACACTAGTTTCTATTGAGGCAACAACTATTCCCGTTGAACGGGACGGAAAAATCGAGATTATAGGTATAACAAGAGATATAACCGCACGCAAGGCTGCCCAAGAAGCCCTTCGAGAAAGTGAAAAGCAGTTTAGAGAATTAAGTGAATTACTTCCTGAAACTGTTTTTGAAACGGATGTAACTGGGAAACTTACATTCGTGAATGATATTGCATTTGATCGTTTTGGTTATGCTCGAGAAGATTTGAATAAAGGTTTGAATGCTTTTCAGATGTTAGTTCCTGAAGATCGGAACAGAGCTAAAACAGACTTCGAAACAGTAGCGGATGGAACAGACATAGGTTTTGTTGAGTATACAGCATTGAGGAAAGACGGTAGCACCTTTCCGATTATGATACATTCTACTCCAGTTAGTCATGCAGATGCGACTGTGGGATTAAGGGGAATTATTGTAGACATCACCGAGCGTAAAGCCTTAGAAAAATCTTTGCAAGAAAGTGAGGAACGATTCTCACAGGTGGCAGAAAATGCTTCGGAGTGGATTTGGGACGTAGATGCTGAAGGACTGTATACATATTCAAGTCCTACGGTAGAAAAGTTGCTTGGCTACAAAGCCAAAGAACTTGTTGGAAAAAAGCGGTTCTATGACCTGTTCCATCCTGACGACCAAGAAAACCTTAAGAAAGTCGCCCTTTCAGCGTTCAAACAAAAACAGTCTTTTCAAGAATTCGTTAATCGAAATGTGCACAAAAATGGAGACATTGTTTGGTTATCTACAAGTGGAGTTCCGCTATTAGATGACAAAGGAAAGCTTGTTGGCTATCGGGGCGCAGATGTAGATATCACTGAACGCAAAAAGATGGAAGATAAACTTTCAGATCAAAATAGATTTCTGAATAAAGTTCTAGACACAATAACATATCCATTCTACGTTATTGACGCCAACGACTATACAATTAAGCTGGCAAATTCTGCTGCTGCTGTTTTTGGGGGTATTGCAGAAAACACAACTTGTTACGCTTTAACACACAACAGAAGTAAGCCATGTACAAAACCAGAACATTCTTGTACACTTGAGGAAATAAAGAAAACAAAAAAGCCCATCGTTTTGGAGCACATTCACTACGATAAAAGTGGAAATCCGAGGACTTTTGAGGTTCGTGGCTACCCACTTTTTGACAAAGCAGGAAACGTTGTTCAGATAATAGAATCTAGTGTGGACATCACCGAACGTAAAAGGGCGGAAGAGTTGCTCAAGGAGTCCGAGGAACGTTTCCGTAGCACCCTTGATAATATGATGGAAGGCTGCCAACTCATTGATTATGATTGGCGCTACATTTACGTTAATGATGCTGCAGCAAAGCATGGACGCTTTGCAAAAAAAGACTTCATTGGTAAAACAATGATGGATTTGTACCCATATATTGATACAACCACGTTATTTTCTGTTCTTAGTAAATGTATGAAAGAACGTGTATCCGCACGAACTGAGAATGAATTCACATACCCAAACGGGAAGACCGCTTGGTTTGAGCTCAGTATTGAGCCCGTGCCTGAGGGACTCTTTATTTTATCTGTGGACATTAGCGACAGAAAGGAAGTAGCAGAAGCTCTACGTCAGGAACGAGAAATGTTAGAAACAGTCACAGCAAACATTAACGCTGGGCTTACAGTTATTTCGAAGAATTACCAGATTTTGTGGGCAAATAATGTTCTCAAAGGCTGGGTCGGGCAAGTAGAAGGAGCAACATGTTACGCAGCCATTAATCAGAGGAAAAGCGTTTGTCCCAAGTGTGGGGTTAAAGAAATTTTTGAGACCGGAAAAGACTTGGTTATTTGTGAGCAGGAAGTAATTGACCAGAGGGACAGTAAACATCATTGGATGGAACTTACTGCAGCTGCAATCAGAGATGAAAAAGGAGAAATTGTTGCAGCATCAGAGATGGCATTAGACATAACTGAACGTAAAAATACTGAGATTCAACTAAAAGAGAGTTTACAAAAGTTCAGAACAATTTTTGAAGGCGCAACTGATGGTATTTTGGCTGTAGACCCTGTGACTCGAAACTTTATTTTTGCCAATCCTCGTATGCACGAAATGTTGGGTTATTCTTTTGGTGAGCTAACCAACTTGAATTTTGCTGATATTGTTCCCAAAGATGATTTGGCTTTTGCATTTGGACAGTTCAAAAAGCATTTGGACGAAAAAGTTCGTCTTACTAGAAACGTAGCCCTTCAAAGAAAAGATAACACCGTAATTTATTGCGATATAAGTTCTAGGCTAATGAAGATTGGAACCGAACAATACTTGGTAGGCTTCATTAGGGATGTTACTGAACAAAAGAAGGCTGAGGAAGCTCTCAGGGCGAGTGAAGAGAATTACAGAGAGCTAATTAATGGAATGAATGATACTGCGTGGGTTATTGGTTTTGACTCTAAATTCATTGATGTAAATGATGCTGCTGTTAGGGTTTTGGGGTATTCTAAGGAAGAACTGCTTTCTATGGGACCAACAGACATTGATGATTCTTTAACTGAACAACAAATAAAAGGGCTTATTGAAGGTATGAAAGCCGATGAAATGCAGGCTTTTGAAACTAGCCATATTACGAAAGATGGAAAAAGAATTCCTGTTGAGATTAACTCGACAGTTGTCACTTATGCTGGAAAAAATGCTATTTTGAGTATTGCTCGAGACATCACAGAACGGAAAAAAGCTGAGGAAGCACTTCGGAAAAGTGAAGAGAAGTACCGTGAGTTAATTAATGCAATGAATGACACTGCTTTGGTTATGACTCTTGATGGGAAACTTGTTGACGCGAATGATGCTGCTGTTAGGGTTTTGGGGTATTCTAAGGAAGAGTTGCTTTCTATGGGGCCAACAGACATTGCTTTAGATGTAACAGAGGAAAAAGTAAAAGGGCTTATCAAATTAGTACTTAAAAATAAGTTACAGGTTTTTGAAACAACGCACATTACTAGAGCTGGAAAGAAAATTCCTGTGGAACTTAGTTCCAGTCTTGTGAGTTATCAAGGAAAAGATGCTATTTTGAGTATTGCACGCGACATAACTGAACGAAAGAAGGCTGAAGAAGTAGTAGATGAGGCTATGCGTTTATTGAAGCAGTCTAACACTGAGTTGGAGAGCTACACCTATGTTGTGTCTCATGACCTGAAGGCGCCTCTCCGTACTGTAAAATCATTCGGTTCATTTTTGTTGGAAGATTACGGAGATAAGCTAGATGAGACTGGTCGTGATTATCTGAACCGAATGGTTAGTGCGTCGTCCCGAATGGATACTATGATTGAAGACTTGCTTATTCTTTCACGTGTTGGGCGAAAATTCACAGAATTCGAAAAAGTGGACCTAAACAAACTATTAACTGAAATTCTAGCTGACCTTGAGGCAACAATCAAGGAAACTAAAACAAAAGTTGTTGTCGACAAACTTCCTTCACTCTTAGCGCAGAGGGTCTGGATGAGGCAACTGTTTATGAATTTGATCAGTAACGCATTAAAGTTTAACGAGTCCAAAAACCCGAAAATAGAAGTTTTGTATCAAGAAACCAAGACCGCGCATCTGTTTAAGGTCGTTGACAATGGAATCGGAATCGAAGAAAAATACCTAACGCGTATTTTCAATCTCTTTGAGAGAGCTCCAACCGAAAAGAAGTATGAAGGAACTGGAGCTGGGTTGTCGATATGTAAAAAAATTGTTGAGCATCTCGGAGGAAAAATCTGGGTTGAAAGCACACCCCGTAAAGGTAGTGTGTTCAGTTTCACAATTCCAAAGAAATAAAAAAAGAACAGGAGAAATAAAAATTGAAAAATAAAGCTGCAATGAGTGAACGCCCAATTCTTTTGGTGGACGACAACCCCGATGACGTGATGATCGCAAAAAGGGCGTTTAGCAAATGCGATATTCGAAACAAGGTATATGTGACTGACGATGGAGAAAAAGCCATTCAATTCTTACGTAAAGAAGGCGATTACAAAGATGTTCCTGCCTCTGGATTGGTTATATTAGATTTGAACATGCCTAAAGTTGATGGTTTTGAAGTTTTGAAAACAATAAAAGGTGATGAAAATTTAAAGAGTGTCCCCATAATAGTGTTGACTTCTTCGAGTAGAACCGAAGATATTGATCTTGCCTACAAACTCGGGGCAAATAGTTTTATCGTAAAACCTGCTGCGTTTGAAGACTTTGTTGAAGCTGTAATGGAAATTAAGCGTTATTGGTTAACGCTCTCAAAAATACCGTGAACTATGAGGAATTAATGTTGAGTGACTTGAAAATACGAATATTGTATATTGAAGACAACCCAGACGACCAACTTATTCTGAAGCGATCATTGAAAGAAAAGCTTTCAATCAATTATGATTTAGTAATTGTCGACACTGCAACAAAAGGATTAGCTAAAATTCAAAAAGAAGACTTCGACCTGATCCTTATGGACTACAGATTACCAGACATGACAGGCATCGATTTTGTTCGACAACTAAAAAAGACGGGTAACAAAGCGCCAATCATTTTACTCACTGGAAAAGGAAACGAAAACATAGCAGTAGAAGCTATGAAACTTGGCGTCCGAGACTACATAATAAAAGAAGAGGTCAAATCACAGCGTCTAATTGACAGCATCACAGACATCCTGCTAGAATCGTCTCTGCCTGAAACAATAAACCTTGAAACAGCAAAAGCCCTCGTAACCCTATTTAATAAAAACCCAATCGTGCGAATAGACTCCATCAGTACCTTAACATCTAATCCAAAAACCGAAATTCCCACAGAAGAACTTGTTGCAACACTAAAAACACTTACAGAACTCGACATAGTAAACGCAGAACCATCACGCTCAGTAATTACCTGTCCCGACTGCGAATCTCTAACATCTACTCTCTACATTGAGTGCCCCGAATGTGAAAGCACAAAAATGACAAAAGAAGAAGCCCTAGAACACTTCGATTGTGGCAACATTGACTTCAGAACCAAGTTCAGCAAAGGTGAAGGCAGTCTTGTCTGTCCAAAATGTGGAAAAAAACTGAAAGTAATCGGTGTTGACTACCGGAAAATAGAAAACTGGTACAGATGCTCAAACAATCACTTTTTCGGTCAACCCAACTTCAGCTTTGCATGTTCAAAATGCACCGCAAAATTCAACCTCGAAACTGCAAACTTGGAGATGCTTCATAACTACAGCTTAACAAAAACTGGTCGCCAAAATCTTCAACTCGGTTTGAAAACCACTGGGTTAACAGAAAAAAGTCAAGATAAACAATCTAGCCAAAAAATGTGAAAAAATTGGTTGTTTATGAATGGGTACAAAGAAATTAGTAACAATTACTGTTGTACTAGTATTTGAGCTCATTTTAGTAGCTGTTATTATACCTGGATTCATAGCTTGGATATGTCTTGGCATAGGGGCTGCTGTCGCAGCATATTTTTTGTTTGCTGCTAGAAGTGCACGTAATCGAAATAGACGAGCTTCACGGCAGATTACTATTTTTTCTCTTCTGTCATTTTTCATATTTCCAATAATTGTTGGGTGGCTCACTGTTTACCTTGGATACCTTTCTATTGCAACAGCTCTTCTGGCAACGGCATTAACTGTTGAATTTTTCTCGAATTTCCTTGCACTTCCATTAACCATTTACCATCGGCATCTAGAGATGAACATGCCTGCAATACACATGAACTACTGGCCAGTTGTTACAATTGTTGTTCCCGCTCATAATGAAGAAAAAGTGATAGAGCGTTGCATTGAAGCAATAATAGAAATAGACTATCCAAAAAAAGAAGTTATTGTAGTTGATGATGGCTCAAAAGACAGAACTTACCAGTTGGCATCTAAATACCGATCAAATGGTGTGAAGGTTCTACATAGAGCGACAGCTGGGGGAAAATCTGCTGCTTTGAACACGGGCATATTGATTGCAAAAGGTGAAATTATTATCACCTGTGATGCAGACAGCATGATTGCTAGAAGTGCCCTGCGAATGATTATTCGGCGGTTTCATGACCCGCAGGTTAGTGCTGTGGCAGGGAATGTAAAGGTTTTAAATCGAACTAATTTGCTAACAAAATGTCAAGCACTTGAGTACATCGTAAACCAGAACATCTGGAGAAGGCTTTTCGATGTCTTTGGGGTTGTTCCTGTTGTTCCAGGTCCTTTAGCTAGTTTTAGGAAAAAAGATTTGAAAGAAATAGGTTTTTATGACAAAGACACTCTAACCGAGGATTTTGATACTACAATCAAACTATTGAAAACAACAAGAGTCGTGCAAGCTTTAACTGAAGCCTATGTTTATACTGAGGCACCAGTTAATTGGAAGGACTTTATTAAACAGAGAACAAGATGGAACAAGGGAACTTTCCAAACAATCGTAAAACATAGAAACGTTTTCAGCAATGCACGATTCGGTTACTTGCGTAACTTGACTTTCCAATATGTTATCCTTTCCATGATTTTTGTCCCATTTGTTTCAATAGTGTCTCTATTTGTCATTGCACTTGCAGTGATTGGGGGTTACGGATTGCAGGCTCTAGTTGTGATGCTGGTTTTCATGTTGATTCAAATTACATACAGTTTCTTAGCAGTACAGCTGGATAACGAAGATGTGAAACTCGTAGTCTTTGCTCCATTCTTTGTGGTGGGCTACAAAGAATTGCGGAATTTCATTAAAATAAAAAGTCTTTTTGATGTAATTCTTAAAAGAGAGTCAAAGTGGGGTTCACTGGAAAGGGTAGGAACAACAAAAAAAACTGCATGAGTGTGTCTGAGGTTTTTCCTATTTGTGTGTTAACCAAACTGTGATTCATCACTGTGTTTTTCGATGGGTTCCTCTTTGCCGTCTTTTTTGTTGATGACACGCGTTTCAACGAGGAAGATAATGGACAGATAAATGAACATCCATGCGATGAAAAAGAATTCTCCATAAAATTCGTGAAATGTTGCTGCTAATGAGGCTCCGCTGTTGACTCCTGCTAAAAGAATCGCTACAATTCGGAGAATATTAACAAAAAAGGTTCCCGCCGCTCCCACAAGAACATAAATTATTTTTCTTGTGCGCGATATGCTTGTGCCCCTAAGAAAAAGCATTATCATAAATGAGTACAAAAAGAGACTATGGCTTCCTGCACAAGACCATGATACAATTGCAGAGTAACTGCTGTTTGCTCCAGTCACCGTGAGTCCTAGTCCATCTCCACCTCCCGAGAATGTTCTGGTTCCGTAACCCAAAATGTTCAGTATAAGAACTGCTCCAGAGACAGTAACTGGAACAAAAGCCTGTAAAACTGTAAATGTTCCGTAAGGATAGAATGTGTCAATCATGTAGAATATGCCAACGCCCCCGATGAAAAATGAGGATACAGCAAAGAGTTTCAGTCCCTGCTTTTTGTACATGAGCCAAATTGAAGTTACAAAAAGCAATGCAAAAAGAACATATTCAAACGAGAATGGCCAAGAATGCGTTAAGTACCATTCGCCATATTGTTCAACGGGTACGCCAACAGCTTTTCCAAGCTCTACAATACCATCATACAACCCGAAGTTCAAACCCACTGCATATATGGTCGGCAGAATCAAGGTTACTGCTACTAAAACTGTTTTTTTAGTCCAGACTAAAGTCTGCTCAGTTTTGAGTTTTTTCCATCCAAGCGCAGCCTCTAAGACTAGCAACCATAAAAAGAGAAAATATGGTGCTCTGCCTTTCCAAAGGTAATCAAAGGAGTCTGCATTCATGCTCGCATCCCTGATGTAGAGCGCCAGCACTGGCACAACAAAAGCTGCAAAGAAGATGGCAAACTGCAAAAAAGAGGGATTATTCATTCGGTCAAGCTGCTTTTTGATTTGTTCCTTTAATTGACTAATCATGATTATTTTGTCCTACCTTGTATTACAAGAGCCCTATTGTAGAAGATACCCTTAAGCCGTTCACAGTAAAATAATTATTTGTTGCCAAAATCTCTTGGACATGTTAGGAAACTAAAAAATTAATTGAATTTTCTGATACATTGAACCATCAAATGATTATTACTGCTTTTAGAATTAGTATCGGGAACAATATCAAGATTCCAAAAAGTATTGCTGCTAAAACCATTATTTGCAAAGCTTTTTTCACATGTGCTGGCGACAAGTTGTTATTGTCTCCTATTATGTAAGCTGATGGTTTTTCTAGTCTAATGTTTAATGCTCCAGCCATGGTTGAAATTGTCCATCCTGCATTAGGGCTTACTGTGTTTTTTCTGTCTCTTTGCAGAATCTTCCATGCTTTCCTCCAGTTTTCTCTTAAAATTAATGCCGCTAATATCATCAATATTGCCGTTAGTCTTGCGGGAATGTAATTGGTTATTGTATCCATTTTTGCTGAAAACCAGCCGATGTTGATGTTTGCAGGGTCCTTGTATCCTACCATCGAGTCCAACGTATTGATGACCCTGAAAGCAACTGCACCTGAAACCCCAAACAGTGCGAAGTAAAAAAAGGGTGAAGTTATACCATCGGTTGTTCCTTCAGCTATTGTTTCAACAGTGGCAGAAATTATGTGCCTTTCAGTCAGTTTGTCTGGGTTGCGTCTTACAATGAATGGCAACAGTTGCTTAGCTCTGTCGTAATCTTTATTTTCCACTGCTTTTGCAACAGGCAGAGTATACTGTTTCATGCATTTGATGGCAAATGTAGTCTGCAACACAATAGCAGAAGCAACAATGTACGGTAACCAGCCAAGCAATTCATGAATCCAAAACAGCGCCAAGCTTGTAGGAACTACAAACATTGTTGCAACCAATAAACAAAGAAGGATACCATTTATTTTTTCATTTTTTGAATTTTTATTTCTGAACTTGGGTTTTAGATAATCTGTAATCTTTCCCATCCATAGTGTTGGATGAAATCTGTCTGGGAGTTCACCAAACGTGTAGTCGATAAGAAATGCTAAACAAAATATGAGCAACGAATCCAAAACTAAAGAGACGTTTATTGTGAACATTTTTCGTCCAATTTTTATGTTTTAATTCCCAAATTTTTTCTAAAAGCTTCAAGCAACCTTTCATTTTCTTGACGCGATTTAACTGCTACCCGAATATGATGCTCGTCAAGTCCCTTGAAAGAACTGCAGTCCCGAATCAGAATGCCCTGTTGTAACATCTTTTCTTTGAGTTGTGCTGCAGTAAAACCTGACTTTTTGATGTTTATTAAAATAAAGTTTGCATCGGCTGGATATTGACTGAAGCATTTCAGTTGTGCTATTTCTTGAGTCAAAAACGCTCGCTCAGTTTTGACCACTTGACTGCTTTTTTTTATATGCTCTTTATCAGCTAACGATGCCAAAGCTGCAACCTGAGCCAAGCAGTTAACGTTCCATGGTGTCTTAGCATTTGAAAGGATTTCAATTGTGTCTTCAGAAGCTATTCCATATCCTATTCTAAGTCCTGTTAATCCAAAAACCTTTGTGAATGAGCGTAAAACAAAAAGGTTGGGGAATTCACTTATTTTGTCTACTAATGAAACTTGTTTTCCTTCATCAACAAATTCCAAAAAATCCTCGTCAAGAAAAAGAAGAACATCATGTTTGAGGGCATCTTCAATTATCTTAATCAGCGTATCATGGGGAATAAGAGCGCTCGTGGGGTTGTTCGGGTTACATAAAAATACTATCTTTGCATCCTTGATTTGGCGCGTGAAGATGTTTGGCTCAACACCCAAATTCCGTGTCATCTTTATGTGTCTTGGTTCACCTCCTGCCTTTTTTACTGCTTTCTCATATTCACCAAACGTGGGTGCAGGTATCAATGCCATTTCACCCTTCTCTAAAAATGTCTCGGCAAATAAGTAAATGAGTTCTGTCGAACCATTGCCTACAATTACATTGTTTGAGCCAATTTCCCCAAAACTGGTTGCAATCGCTTCTCGTAGCCATTCAGAATTTGAATCAGGATAAATCTGAATACTGCCAAGATTTTTTCCTATAGCTTCAAGCGCTTTTTGGGATGGCCCTAAAGGATTGATACTTGAACTAAAATCCACAATTTCGTTTCTATTATAACTGACCTTTTTTTCTGCATTCCACACTTCTCCTCCATGCACACAGGGTTTGAGAGATTTGATGCTGTCTCTTGCTAGTTCCCATGTCGATCTCACGTTTAGTTCACCTTTCAGTTTTTTGGACCTGTTATCAATCGTTTTGTTTCTATGATGTTTATCGTTACACTGGCTACAGTATAAATATTTGGATGGATTGTCCATCCATGTTTTTAATGCTTTGCAGTTTGAAAACGCATTAAGCGCTATTTGGTCTGCAATTTGTTCACTTGTGAAATAACGTTTCTGTAATCATTCAAATCCACGACAGCTCGCCTTCTATTCGAAGACAAGAATGTATTGTTCAACTCGTGTTCAACTTGATTTAACTCAACTGTTATATGTCAATGGATGGATACTCCATCCAAATTGTGTGAAGGTACATTGAAAATAGAGTTGAAAGAATATGGCTAAACTTAAGCTAGCTTTTGTTGCGACTATGATAACTGATGCAGCGCCTCTTATTTCGGCTGTTACGTCTTTGAACCAAAAATTTGGTGACATATTGGATGTGCGTGTTAAGGTGGGTATTTCTTCTCAAGATTTTGATGGGATGGATGAGTTTATTCGGTTTGCTAAAAAGTCTCATGTGGCTGTTGTGCATTTGATGGGTACGTTTCAGGCGTATGATGTTTTTGTGTCGTCTTTGAGGAGTGTTAATGTTCCGATGTTGGTTGTTTCTCCAAATAAGGATCAGCCTAGTGTGTGTACTGTTGAGCCGAAGGATAAGCAGAGGATTTTGAGGTATCTTATGTATGGTGGAAAAATGAATTTTGAGAATCTTTTGTTGTATTTGGCTAATCGTTTTACTGGTTCATGTTATGATGTGTGTCCTCCTGAGAAAATTCAGTGGGAGGGTGTGTATCATCCTGATTTTGACAGAATTTTTGGGTTGGATGAGTATTCTGAACTGAAGGTTGTGTCTGGTCGTTCGACTGTAGGGATTTTGTTTCATGTTAGTCAGTTGCGTGGCGAGAATACCAGTTTTGTTGACAGTTTGGTCAGGGCGATTGAGTGTAGGGGTGTGAATGTTGTTGCTGTTTCTTTTGGTGGTAATTTGAGTCAGGTTGTTGAGGCCTATTTTATGAAGGATGGAAAGCCTGTTGTGGATTCTGTGGTGAGTGTTATGTGTTTTTCGTTGACTTCTTCTAGTAGTAAGGCTTTGGAGGCTTTGAGCACGTTAGGTGTTCCAGTCATAAAGGCGATTACAACCGTTAACAGTTTTGAAGATTGGCGCGATACTATGCAGGGTCTTAGTTTTATTGACATACCTGCTAGCGTTGTTATGCCTGAGTTTGATGGTTTTCTTATTAGTGTGCCTATGGCTGCGATGGGTTCCACTAAAATTAATCCTTTGACGGGAACTAAGATACTTGCTTTTGAGCCGATTCCTGAACGGGTTGATAAAGTGGCTCGGTTGAGCATAAATTGGGCGAAACTAAAACATGTTGTAAACAGTGAGCGAAAGGTAGCAATAATTTTTCATAATTATCCTCCGCGAAATGACACTATCGGTAAAGCTTTTGCAATTGATACTCCCGTTTCTGTTTTGAATTTGCTAAAGAACATGAAAGTTGCTGGCTACAGTTTAGACAGTTTGCCTGAAAGCGGTCAGGAGCTTATAGATGGAATAATTAACGGTTTGACTAATGATTTGCGTTGGTTGAGTACTGAAGAGCTTGCAAAACGGGCTGTGGGTAAAACTTCGTGTAAACAGTATGCTGAATGGTTTGGTGAGTTGCCGTCTGATGCTCGCGAAAAGATGGAGGGGAAGTGGGGCTGTCCGCCTGGTAAGCTTTTTTGTTACAACAATAGTTTGATTGTTCCTGGCGTGATTAACGGGAACGTTTTCATGGGTATTCAGCCTCCGCGTGGTTCTTTGGGGGATGATTCGGCTAGTCTTCATAGTCCTGATCTTTCTTTGTCGCATCATTATTATGGTTATTATCGTTGGATTCGGGATGTGTTTAAGGCTGATGTTGTGATTCATGTTGGGACGCATGGTAGTTTGGAGTGGTTGCCGGGTAAGTCTGTTGGGCTTTCTGGGTCTTGTTTTCCTGATGTGGCGATTTCTGATTTGCCTAATGTGTATCCTTACGTTATTACAAACCCTGGGGAGGGTACGCAATCTAAGCGTCGCAGTTACTGTTGCATTGTTGATTACTTAATTCCAGTTATGCATAATGCTGACACGTATGAGGAGTTGGCGGAGCTTGAGGTTTTGTTGCAGGACTATTATCATACAAAGCTTGTTGATGAGGGAAAGTTGCCTGTTTTGCAGAATGTGATTTGGGAAACTGTAGTTTCTGGTAAGCTGGACCAAGACCTTCAAGTTACCAAAGAGGATGTTTTTGCTGATTTTGATGGCTTCTTAGAGCGTTTGCATGCTTATTTGCATGATTTGTCGGATGCTCAGCTTCGTGATGGTTTGCATACGTTGGGTCAGCCGCCAGTTGATGAGCGTCTTGAAGAGTTTTTGGTTACTTTGACGCGTTTGGATAATGGGTCTGTGCCTTCTTTGAGGCGTTCTCTTGCTGAGTTGAAGGGTTATGATTATGAGGATTTGGTTGCGAATAAGGGGAAGTTGCGGTCTGATGGGCGGACAAATGGTGATGTAATCAAGGAAATGAATGGTATTGCTTTGGAGTTGATTAGGCAGTTTAATGCTAGGGGTTTTGTGGATTGTGCTGTTGATGAGGTTATTGAGGGTGTGCTTGGTTGTGGTAGTTCTAGTGTGAGGCAGTGTTTGTTGTATGTGTCTGGTTTTTTGGTGCCTGCTTTGGCGAAGACTACAGATGAGTTAGACAATGTTATGGCGTCTTGTGAAGGCTGCTTTGTTCCTCCTGGTCCTTCAGGTTCTATGACAAGGGGTATGGCTGATATTTTGCCTACGGGTAGAAACTTTTATTCTGTGGACCCTCGGGCTGTGCCTTCGACTGCTTCTTGGCGTGTGGGTGTTGCTTTGACTGATAGTTTGTTGGAGCGTTACTTGAAGGAGGATGGCAAGTATCCTGAGAGTGTGGGTGCTATTTTGTGGGCTACGGATACGATGAAGACTAAGGGTGATGATTTTGCTGAGATTTTGTATTTGATGGGTGTTAGGCCTGTGTGGGAGGAGTCGAGTGGTCGTGTTGTTGGTGTTGAGGCTATTTCGCTTGAGGAGTTGAAGCGTCCGCGTATTGATGTTACTGTTCGTATTAGTGGCTTGTTTAGGGATACTTTTCCGAATATTGTGCATCTTATTGATGAGGCTGTGGCTTTGGTTGCTGGTTTGGATGAGAGTTCAGACCAAAATTTTGTGAGAAAGCATGTGGAGAAGGAGGTTAGTGAGCGTGTTGCTGAGGGTGTTGACGCGGAGCAGGCGCGTGATGAGGCTCATTACAGGGTTTTTGGTGATCGTCCGGGGGCTTATGGCTGTGGGGTTAGTGAGTTGGTGAGTTCTAAGAATTGGGAAACTCAACAGGATTTGAGTGACATCTACATTGCGTGGGGCAGCTATGCTTACAGCCGTAAGGTTTATGGTAGTTCGGTTCCTGAGCGGTTTAAGGCTCGTCTTTGTGAGATTGAGGCGACTGTGAAGAATCAGGATTCGCGTGAATTTGACATACTTGACTGTGATGACTGGTATGATGCTCATGGTGGCATGATTGTTTCTGTTAAGACTTTAACTGGGAAGGCGCCTCGGTCTTATTGTGGTGATAGTTCTGACCCTGACAGAGTTAAAGTTCGAAGCACTGCAGAGGAGACGTGCCATGTTTTTCGTACGCGCCTTCTTAATCCCAAGTGGATTAGCAGTTTGGTGCGTCATGGCTATGCTGGGGCTTCTACGCTTTCTAAGACTCTTGATGATGTTATGGGCTGGGATGCTACGGTTGAGGTTGTTGAGGACTGGATGTACGAAGACCTTGCCAACAAGTATGTTTTGGACAAGAAGATGCAGGAGTGGCTAAAAGAGGTTAATCCTTACGCTTTACAAAACATGGTTGAACGGCTCCTAGAAACAATAGAACGCAACCTATGGAACGCAACAGACGAAATGAAAAAAGAACTCCAAAAACTCTACCTAGAAACCGAAGGCATACTAGAAGGCGCAAACGAATAACACTAAACAACAATTTGGCATACTAACAGACATGTGAACATTTTCAGAAAATGTGTGCTGTGCAGAAAATTTCAGAAAAAAAGCTAGTTTTCAACAATGAACTGCTATTAGACTCCTAATATGCCGCACAAACATGTGAATAAACTAAGTGCTGTTTGCGTTTTCAGGTTTGTACAATCTTTTTATCTATTTGTGTGCGGATTTTCTGTTCATTTTTAATCACAAATTCATTTGTTTTCTTAGTTTCTTGTTGTCTTAGTATACACATGTAGTTAATCAAATGAAACAAAGTGCAGCATCGATAATTTTTCCAATGACTTCAGGATTGTCGGCTAAATAGTCAGTAACAGCATAAACTAAATCGTCAACTGTAGATCCTTGAGCGTTAATAAGACTCCTTAAATTTTCTTCAGAAATGTAATCACTGCCATCGAATAAAACTACCAAAACACATTCATCATTCCAGTATGATGTGTCAAGTTCTCTCGAATCCTGTGTTGTAATTTCACCTGCTGATATGCTTCCTAATCTGATTAAATCCTGATCAAGAACTTTTTCACTTTCAGGTTCATAAACTGTAATTAGTGCCATAGTATCCTTTGAAGCAAGATTTCCTTGGTTACCAACAGTTATTGTTGCTGTTCCCACCTCATCTGGTGGTAGTCCTAACGTCAATCTTGTATCCATTGTTATAGAAACCGTGAGTTTAGGATTTGGCATATCAACAAACAAATCTAAAGAGGTGGTGTCAGTTTCTATGGTAATGTACCCTACATCTAAATTTCCATATCCTGAATACGAAATTGAAATGAGGTGCTGACCAACAGGCATTGCTTCACATGCAATAGTTCCTTGTTCAGTAGTGGTTCCCGCTTTTTGTTGGTCAACATAAACTTCAACATTTCTAACTTTTGAATTGGTTGTTTC
>JAOZIF010000153.1:0-9670 GCA_026014495.1 Candidatus Bathyarchaeum sp. | reverse complement strand
TTCATCCAATAATGTCAACATAACACTGCAGTCCGGTGAAAGCGGATCAGTATGCCTAACAAAAATCTCATTGTAATCTGATTCTCCGTCACCATCAGAATCTATTAACAGTGGATTAGTTCCATAGTCTCGTTCCTCCTCATCGGTAAGTCTGTCTTGATCTGTGTCAAGTTTTGTAGGGTCAGATCCAAAACTGTTAACCTCAAAACCATCTTCTAAACCATCATCATCTGAATCAATGTCTAGGGGATTTGTGTAATGCTCATCTCCGTCCCCTAAGCCATCGCCATCTGTGTCATAATCAACGGGACTAGTACCAAGACCTAATTCATCACCGTCATCTATTCCATCATTATCTGTATCTTTTTTCTGAGGATCAGTGCCTAATTCCACTTCTTGGGCAGTAAATAAACCGTCTCCATCAGGATCAGAGTTTGCTTCATCTGAGGCATTGGATGAGTTATCTTCAGGATTAGAATTTATTTCATTTGGACTGGATGTTGGACTATTTTGATTATTAATTAAAACAAATACAACAACAGAAAACACAATTAAAACAACAATAATAATTAGTGCTGATATTTTTCTATCCAACCAACTGCCCCCATTAATAAAATGTTATAAGTTGAATTGTTTAAAAAATTTGTGTCACTCTTCTGAAAGAAATCATAGTTTCAGCAAGATTGAAAAAAGTAAAAAACGGAGAAAACGAGAAAAAGCAACGTGAAAAGACTCAAAACAAAATTTAAGAGTAGGTGCTAAAGAAATTTGTTTTAAGCTCAAATCATACTTTTTTTAGATTTATTGTACCCGTTTGCTGTTGTTTTAGTAGTTTTAGTGCTGCCATTAGTGCTCCGATTTCTGCGTTTGTTTGGTTTTGTCCGCTGCCTAGTATTAGGGCGTCGTTTTCTTGTGGGTCTAGTTTTGCTGTAACTATTTCTTGTAGCTGTTTGATGCCTTCTTGGTTGTGTTTTTTCTTTGAAGGCAAAATTATCTGGTTGTTTGAAAAAACTAGCGTGGATGCTCCTGAGGCTCCAGCCCTGATTGCCGTGTTGCGCTGTTCCACTCCTCTGCCAACACAATGACCCCTATCCCTTACCAAAACTGCAACAACTACAGGACCCACCGCAAACGGATTGTTTGGCACTTGTATTCTGTCGCTGATTTTGGACTGCAACTTTGAATACAAGTCTTTTCCTTGCTCTGAAAGTGCATATCCATGTTTTGAGCTGGTGATGTGCTCTTCTTTTTTGAGGTGCTTTAGTATGGTTCTTGTTGTTCCTATTCCTAACTCAAGCTTGTTTGAGATTGTTGTTCTGCCCACAATTTTGTTGTTCGCAATAATTTCCAGCGCTTTAATCACATGGGCTTCATTAAATGATGGTGCAGGTCCACGCGCAATTTTACTTCCAACTTTTTCAAGTACAGCTAACAGTTCTGGCTGCGCTTTTTCTTGCCGTAAAACAGTATCATAAACGTCCACTTGCCTGCTGCGGGGTGTACGCGTTTGGAGAGGTCTTTGTCTTTCACTCAAAGCCTTCTGCCATCCTTAATCTCGTATGTTATGTCGATAGTGCGTTTGATGTTGGTTTGGTCTATTTCATCTATCATACGGTTTGCCATTCTGCCAACAACAAGAACAAAAACATTCAACCCTCTTAGAGCAGCTACCGCAGCAGCCCTGTTAATGCCAAACTCGATATCTGCTTTCAAACCCAACTTGTTCAAAACAGCCCGTCCAACAGACCCCATAACACCTATCCTGTCAGGCTTAAACTCCTCATAGAGCGCTCGAACCTTAACCAAGTCAACAGCCCTCGAACCCCCCTCCTTTATGCCCGGCAACTTGACAATCAGTATCCGCCCACGCTCAATCTCCACCTTACCCTCTAAGTACTCAAAACCCAAGTCCTCCCCAGCAGCAGCGTCAGTTGTTACAACACCAAATGCTTTGGCATCAGGATTGCTGGACTCTACAGCATACAAAACGCCCTGCCTCATTATAAGCCCAACACGATCTCCAGCGCTTATGGGACGAGTTGCTATAGCTGGCCAAACACGTTCTATCTTCAAGCCATTCTCAATTTTAAGAGCATACCGCTCTAAGCTTTTAGCGCCTTCCTCCAGCTTTTCGAGCGCTTTTGGGGTCAGCCTATAGTTTGCCTTTTCTGCCCCAGCTTCTATTAGTCCCTCTTCTATTAGTTTTTTGAAGTGCTTTGAGACTGCTTGCACTGTAATTCCAAGGCTGCTGCTTATTTCTTCTTGTTTAACGTGTGGTTGTCTCTTGTTTAATTCAAAAAGGATTTGGAACTTTGTTAGTTCGCCTTTATCTCTTAAGAGATTCATGGAGGGGTCCCGTCTGTTTTTGTTCAACTCGACTTTAGGTGTTGTTTAATAAAATATAAGTCTTTGGATGGATTAACCATCCAACTATGTTTTGATGTGACGAACTAAGACAAACCCGTCCCCGTTTTCTACCGACCACTTGTTGCATGATTTCCCTTTTTTGACATGATTATCTTTTCCAGTCCTCTAAACTGGCTTGAAAACTGATTATTTCGCCTTTATTTTTTTAATAATTCGTTTGGAATGTCAAATAGTTTATTCAACCCTTCTTCAACTTTGCTTAAAACAAGTTTTATATGGGTTTGGATGGATAAACCATCCAATCGGAGAGTTAGCATTGACACAAAAACAAACACGCCACAAAATAATACAAACACCACTCCATTATTGCCTAATCCGCAAAAACACAAACCACAGCAGCACCTTTGTCAACGACTACCTCTCAATACAACAACAAAACAAAAAGGAAGACTCCTAATGCGCTGGAGAACCAAAACCGTTTACCCATTCTCTGCCATCGTGGGACAAGACACCATGAAAATGGCACTAATTCTCAACGTAATAAACCCCAAAATCGGCGGAGTCCTTCTAAGAGGCGAAAAAGGAACAGGCAAATCCCTAGCAGTACGCGCACTAGCACACCTACTCCCAGAAGTAGAAGTAGTCGCTGACTGCCCATTTCATTGTGACCCGATAACCCAAAAAGAAATGTGCGACACATGCAGCACAAAAGTAGCAAAAAAAGAAAAACTCTCTGTCACAAAACGATCAGTAGCCGTAGTTGACCTACCCATAGGCGCCACAGAAGACCGCGTAGTAGGCACAATCGACATAGAACAAGCAATCAAAACAGGAGAAAAACACTTCGAACCCGGACTTCTCGCAGAAGCAAACCGAAACATCCTCTACATCGACGAAGTAAACCTACTAGACGACCATCTAGTTGACGTCCTCTTAGACGCCGCAGCAATGGGCATCAACTTCGTAGAACGCGAAGGCGTCTCCTTTAGTCACCCTGCACAATTTGTTTTAGTCGGCACCATGAACCCCGAAGAAGGCGACCTGCGCCCACAACTCTTAGACCGCTTCGGACTCACAGTTGAAGTCAAAGGCATCCCATACAAAGAAGCCAGAGCAGAAATCGTAAGAAGACGAATAGCCTTCGAATCTAACCCTCAAGAATTTGTTGCCAGCCGACACAAAGAACAAGAACAAATCCGCAAAAAAATAGTAGATGCCACCAATCTTTTGCCCAAAGTCAAACTAAGCGACGAAATGCTAGATTTAATAACACAAATCTGTGTCGACTTCGCCGTTGATGGACACCGAGCAGACATAACAATCTACAAAACCGCCTGCACAATAGCCGCCTTCAGAGGAAGAACACAAGTCACCGAAGAAGATGTTCGAGAAGCAGCAGAACTGGCACTTCCGCATCGGCTTCGTCGCCAACCTTTCGAAGAACCAAAACAAGAGCACCAACAAATTCAAGACAACATCAAAAAATGGAAGCAAAACCAAGAACAACAACCTCCCGAATCCAATTCCCCTCCTGACGATTCACCCTCTAATTCACCTCTAGAACAAGAGGAACCTGAACAAGAACAAATTTTTGAAGCTGACCCTCCTCAGAAAGTGAAAGCCCTTGAAACACCTGTCTTAGACCAGATGCAACGCAGCGGGTCAGGACGAAGATCAAAAACTCGAACTAACTCAAAAACTGGACGCTACGTAGACAGCGCCCTCCCGAAAGGAAAAATCCAAGACCTAGCCTTTGACGCTACACTACGAGCAGCTGCTCCGTTTCAAAACAGACGAAAAAAAGGCTCTGACAGTCAACACGCGTTACTTATCGAAAAATGTGACCTGCGCGAGAAGGTTCGAGAAAAGAAGATGGGCAACTTGATAATGTTTGTTGTTGACGCTAGCGGCTCAATGGCTGCTCAAGAAAGAATGAGTGCCACCAAAGGAGCCATCTTGTCCCTTTTGCTTGATGCATATCAGCGGCGAGACCGCGTGGGAATGATTGCTTTTCGGAAAAACTGCGCTGAACTGGTGCTTCCTCCCACCAGCAGTGTAGAGTTGGCTCAACGGTGTTTATCTAAGCTTCCTACTGGCGGACGCACACCACTGGCTCATGGGCTAAAGTTTGGGCTTGACGCTATTCGAGACTGTATGCGAAGAGACAAGCAAGCTATTCCTCTTTTAGCTCTAGTTTCTGATGGTCGAGCAAACGTCAAGCTGTATGATGGCGACCCCGTTGAAGAAGCAAAAGCAATTGCTCGTGCCATAAAGTTGGCAGGCATCAAGTCGATTGCCATAGACACTGAACGCGATTTCATAACTTTTGGTTTGGTGAACCAAATCTGCTCTGAGATGGGCGGAAAATACTTGCGCTTAGAAGAATTGAGCGCTGCGCCTCTTGCTTCAGCTGTCCGTAATAACTTGCCTCAAAATCATGGAAGTATGAATATGAATTTTGGATGTGAAAATGCATGAGTAAATTTTTCAATACTAAAAACAAACAAATTGTCTTGGGTGTAATCCTTCTTGTAGTGATTATATGCGCTTCTTATGGCGTTTATGCTCTCTACTTTGCATCTGAGCCTGAAACAGAACCTACAGAGCCAACCGAACCCACAGAACCAACCGAACCAACTGAACCAACAGAGCCGACGGAGCCTACTGAGCCAACTGAACCCGAAACAGGAAGCATCCTTATAGTCGATAAAACCGGAGCCGAAGTAAACATAACAACACCCGTAGAACGCATCGTTGCAATCATTGGCGCAGAGTTCATCAGTGCCTTAGGTTGTGAAGACAAAATTGTTGGACGCGCTGAATTAACAACAGATGAAGAAGCTATCCTTCCTTCCGCGGTTTTGGATGCGCCTGTTGTAGCAGAAACATCGTTTAGCGTTAACTTGGAGCTAATTTTAGAACAGGAACCTGACTTGGTAATGGCTAGCGAAGGCTTAGATGATGAAATCAGAGAACAACTTGAAAGCGCTGGTGTGCCCGTGCTTGAAGAAAGCACAACATACCCAAGACGTGAAACCTACATTCAAAATCTGGGTCTAATCTTAGACGCAGAGGATGAAGCCAACGATTTACTTGAGTTTGAAGCATACTACGAAAATCTTGTCAAAGAGCGCGTTTCCACTCTAACTGAGAGCGAAATGCCCACTGTCTTCTTTGAGTGGTATATGCCTTGGTATAGCAGTGGCGAAAACGGGTCATACAATGAGATGATTTGCACTGCCGGTGGAATAAACATTGCATCTGAAGATTCAGGTGAACCGCTAGTTTTAAGCGCTGAATATGTAGCTGAAGCAAATCCTGACATGATTGTTCGAATGCTAACTTTCTATGATGGCGAAGATTTAGAATCATATCAAACTCTAAGAGATGACCTGCTAACCCGAGACGCATTAAATGAAACTAATGCAGTCAAAAATGAACAGGTCTACATAATTAAAAACACAGCCTTAGTTGCACGACGGCCTATCGGTTTGCTCTACTTAGCAAAATGGTTCCATCCTGAACTCTTTGAAGACATCGATCCTGCTGGAGTACATGAAATGTATGTTCGAACATTCTTTGGAACAAGTGTTTCTGGTGTATTTGTTTATCCTGATGAACCTACAGAGCCTGAACCTGAACCAGAAACGGTTAGTATTGTAGATGCAAAAGGAAATGAAGTTACTCTAACTCTTCCTGTAGAAACAATAGTGTGCATGAATCCTGGACTAACTGAACTTGTATGTGCACTCGGCGGCGAAGACAAAATAGTAGGTCGCGACTCAAACTCTCTTTTTCCTGATTCTATTTTAGAAAAACCAGTTGTTGGCGAAACTTCTTACACACCAAATCTGGAACTGATTTTGGAGTTAGAGCCTGATTTGTTATTTGCTGATACAATGTTATCTTATAAAACTGAAGAATTGGAGACAATTCGAAGTGCTGGTATACCTGTTTTGATGGAGTCAGCTAGTAACTTTACGCGGATGCCCGACATTATAGAATATCTTGGCACTATTTTGGACAACTCAGAACAAGCCGCTGAACTTACTGACTTCATGCAGTATTACGAGAATCTAGTCATTGAACGCGTTGAAAACTTAACTGAAAGCGAAAAATCCACAGTTTACATTGAATGGAACACCGATTGGTTAAGCTTTGCTGAGGGAAGTTCAAGTCATGACATTATTGTCAAAGCTGGCGCAATAAACATCGCTTCGGGAACATCAGACGACTCTTCTCCCACTTTGAGTCCCGAGTTTGTAGCTGAACAGGACCCTGATGTAATTATTCGAATGGCAAGTTCTGGCAGTAACTTCACTGGAATTCAAACTTTAAGAGAAGAACTGCTTGTTCGGTCAGGATTAAGTGGCACAACTGCAGTTGCTGAAGATCGCGTCTATGTTTACGCTTCAGTGGTGTTCCAAGGTCTTCGATACCCCATTGGTTTGCTGTATTGGGCAAAATGGTTCAATCCTAGTCTGTTTGCGGACATTGACCCTGGTGTAATTCATGAACAAATGATTCAGGACTTCTTTGGTGTAGAACTTGAAGACGTCTATGCATACCCAGAAATCGTTACAGTTGTGGACGGAACTGGCGACGCAGTGACTATTGATTTGCCCGTGGAAAGAATTGTAAGCATCAATTCTGGGTTAACAGAAATCCTTTGTTCTTTAGGGAGTGAAGACCGAATAGTAGGTCGCGATGAAACTTCTATATCTCCTCCATCTATATTGGACGTACCTGTTGTTGCCGAAAGTTCCTACATTCCAAATGTGGAATTGATACTAGAACTAGAACCTGATCTACTAGTTGCTGATTCAATGTTGCCCTACAACACAGAGCTTTATGATCAATTAGTAGCTGCTGGAATAGCAATCTTCATTGCAGACACAACCGACCCAGAGCCAACTGCACATTCTAATACAACGGTAATAGACTTTTCATGTGATTTGGTGCGTAAAATAGCCTCAATAATCGGTGACGCGGAGGCAGCTGATGATTACATCACATATGTGCAGTATTACAATGACCTTGTTAAAGAACGCCTTGAGAACATAACCGAAGCGGATATGCCTACCGTGCTTCTCGAATGGTATCAACCATACCAGACTTTCGTTACTCCTGGTTTAGATCAGGCGGGTGGAATAAACATCGCAGAAAATCAGACAGAATATGCACCTACACTGAGCGCTGAGTTTGTGGTGGAACAAAATCCCGACATAATCATTCGTGCGATTAGCAGCATTGGACACGTTGAAGCAGACTTCGTCGCTATGAGAGATGAGATAATGAGTCGCGCTGAATTAAGTGAAATTACTGCAGTTCAAACTGGACAAGTTTATGTCTACGATTTTGATGCAAGAGGTGGAATACGATGTGTAGTCGGGCATCTTTACTGGGCAAAATGGTGTCAACCTAGCCTCTTCGAAGATATTGACCCCGCTGCTGTGAACGAAGAAATAAACCAACTGTTCTTTGGAACTGACATACCAGGAGTCTATGCTTATCCATGAGCACTGCTGCTGAACTTGAAACCCTTTATTCCAAAGGCAAGAGCCGAAAGGTTCTTGCAATTTTTTCTATTATAATTGTTTTATTTCTAACTGCAGTTGTGTCCGTTAGTATTGGTGCTGGGTCACCTGGCTTTGATGAGGCCTTTAATGTTATTATGCATAGGCTTTTTTCTTCTCTTAATTTTGACCCTGGGTCAACAGTAACTCAGATAATCATTGTTGACCTAAGGCTTCCTCGTATCGCCCTAGCGATAATTGCTGGTGCTGGACTTGCTGCTTCTGGTGCTGTGATGCAAGGAGTGCTGCGAAATCCTTTAGTTTCTTCTTATATTTTGGGAATTTCGTCAGCCGCAGGTTTTGGCGCAGCGTTGGCGATTGTGTTTCAGGTAGGTATTCTCGCGCAATATGCCAATTACGTGACCGTTGTTAATGCTTTTTTCTTTAGTTTTCTTGCTATGATGCTGGTTTTGGGTATTGCTAGTATACGTGGGATAAGTTCTGAGACCGTAATTTTGGCTGGCGTTGCTGTTGGTTTCCTGTTTTCTGCTTTGTTGTCTTTGATTCAATTTTTGGCTCCTGAGCATGAGGCAGTTCGGTCCGTAGTTTTTTGGCTTTTGGGGTCTTTTCAGAAGGCATCGTGGGACAGTGTTTTGATTACACTCCCTGTGGTTGTGTTTTGTATTATTTTGATGCTGAAACAGTCTTGGGACTTGAACGTTATGAGTTTAGGTGAAGACGTAGCAACCAGTCTTGGCGTTAACTCTAAACGAGTACTTTTAGTGTCCATGATTTTAGGGACACTCGCAACATCCACTATTATCTCATTTACAGGGGTAATTGGTTTTATCTGCTTGATTTCTCCTCATCTGGCGCGGATGATAATTGGCAGTGACCACAGATTCCTTTTGCCCTGTTGCACTGTTATTGGTGCTTGTTTGCTTTTGGCATCTGATACTGTGGCGCGAACAGTGATGCCGCCCGTGGAGTTTCCTGTTGGAATTATAACTTCACTGCTTGGTGTTCCATTCTTCATTTACATATTGTTAAGTAGAAGGAGGCAAAGTTGGGGTTGAACCTAGAAATAAACAATCTATCGTTTAGTTACAATGGATTTTCCGCTCTAGACCGCGTGAACCTAACAGTAGAACTTGGCGAAGTAGTCGGAATCGTTGGTCCAAACGGTTCAGGCAAAAGTACTCTTCTAAAATGTATGAACAGAGTCTTGAAAACCAAACAAAACACCGTAATGATTGATGGCAAAGACGTTTCAACTATTGGACTCAAAGAATTAGCTAAACTAATGGGCTATGTTCCCCAAAGCTCTAAAAACATTTTTCCATTCACAGTGTTTGACGTTGTTTTGATGGGAAGAAGACCTTACATTCAATGGAGTTTAGGTCGCAAAGACAAAGAAATAGTTGCTCAAATCCTAGAATACCTAGGTATTGCTCATTTGGGCATGCGCTACTTTAATGAACTCAGCGGCGGCGAACAACAAAAAGTAATTATCGCCCGAGCCCTAGCACAACAACCAGAAATAATGCTTCTTGACGAACCAACAAGTTCCCTAGACATTAGGCATCAACTAGAAATCCTGTGCATCCTTAGGACATTAGCTCAAAGCAAACACTGCTCCGTAATTATTTCAATACATGATTTAAACTTGGCAAGCAGATTCTCAGACAGGTTGATGTTACTCAAAAAAGGAGCCATCTTTGCTGCTGGACCTCCAGATTCAGTGTTGACTGAAGAAAACATAGAAGCTGTTTATGGCATTAAATCAC
>JAOZIF010000103.1 GCA_026014495.1 Candidatus Bathyarchaeum sp. | reverse complement strand
CATTTGTTAATGCCATGGCAAACTCGGAACTCGCAACAGCTATGTGTGCAGGTATGCCCAATAAAATCATTGTTGTTGTATCTGTAATTCCTCCACCTAATCCCGCTAAACCCGTGACAAGACCGCTTAGCAAACTGCTTACAATTATTAAACTTGGTTTACGTATTTGATACTCAAACACTTTATTCATCGAGTCACTTACTTTTCGTTTCCATCCATTACACTGCACATCTGACTCCTCATTTGTCTTCAAAACTTTTTTGAGATTCTTTAACATAAGCATGGATAGAACAAGAATTACAACCCCACATAAACCGATCAAAAAGTTTTGGGGTAGAATAGTTGTCAGGTATGCCCCAATTATCACGCCTGGAATATCAAACACGTCGTAAATTAATGCAAGTTTGTAATCAACCCTCTTTTGTTTAATGTATCCTATTGATGCAGAGATGGTTGTTCCACACATCGCTACTAAACTAACGGCTATCGCGTTTTGTGGCGCCAAATTAAAAACTATAATCAGAGTAGGAACCAAGATGAATCCTCCTCCAAGACCGCACATGGATGAAGGTAAAGCTACAATAAATCCCAGCAGCAAGAGTATAACGAACAGAGAAATACCGATTATAGCCAATGCTGGTGCCTCAATTTTAGAGCAATAAATCTTTAAGCATTAATAAAGCTCTCGAAAAAATCGAATTCAACTATTTTTTTAGCCTAAAAAATTTATATCTTTGCAGCCTTGGCCAACCTGTTTTGGCATATTTCACCATGGATGGATTTTTCTTCAGCCAATTCATCATGTGAAAAAAGCTTTTTGCACGTTTACTTTCTCTTTCTTCAATAGGTTCGTAACCTAAGTTTCTAATCTCATCAAGGTAAGCTGTTTCTGCAAGGTCCTGTGCTTCTCCAATGACTTTGATTCGATGAATTCGATCTTCGCCATATTTTTGTTTTAGTTTCTCGATAGCATCATCAAAAATGTAGCCTCGGCAAAGATGAATTTCTTCTTCGGGTTCTGGTTTCATTTCAGTAAGTAGTTTATCTACAATCTTTGAGCATTGTGTCAAGTATGCTTTACTTGTAAAAAATTTTGCCCGAAAGTATTTCACGTCAATAATGCCGTATTTGAATTCCTGTGTTGAATCTCGAAATGCTGCGATAACAACACCAAAAAGAAGGTCACCCATTCCAGCGTCATCTATGATGATTGTCATTCTTTAATCCCTTTTTTGTTATTCAATTGATTGTTACTGATGCAATAAAAAGGCGTTGATTTAGATTTGGGCACGAGAGAAAAGATAGGTGCCTAAACCAATCATTAAAGCGTTGAAACCAATGACAACTGTCAAACTAATTAGCCAACCAAAGGGCCCAAGTATAGCTGTTCCAGAACCTAAAAGACACCATCGTAACAGCTCAACCCCATAAAACATGGGATCTGCTAGCATAGCTGCCTGAAGAGCTAGTGGTGCTCCGTCTATAGGAAAGAATACTCCTGATAGCATGAATAGTGGCCACATTACAAATGTGGATAATAATTGAAACGCGTGAAAATCGTTTAGAGTTGATCCGATTGCTACTCCAAGTCCGACAAAACCTGATGTAATAAGAAGCATTGCTCCTATCGCAGCAAATGCTCCTGTAACTAGTGCAATTGATGGCGTGAACGCTCCCATGATTGCAGCTACTACCAGCAAAATTATGCCTTGTATTGTCGCGGTGGCTGCGCCTCCAAGAATTTTTCCTAGTATGATACTGGTTCGGCTGACAGGGGCAACCATCATTTCTTTCATGAATCCGAATTGTCTGTCGAAAATTACAGAGACTCCTGAGAACACAGAACCAAACAAAAGCCCCATGCCAATTACTCCAGGTGCCATGTATGAGAGGTAGTTTACATCACCTATATCGCCAACGAAACTTCCCAATCCTAGACCAAAGATAGCTAAAAAGAAGATGCTTTGGGCTACTGATGAGATTACCCTTGCTTTTGCTCTCCAGTATCGCTTCAGTTCTCGTAAGAACACTACATATATTGCTTGTTTGGATATTGGTTGCACCATTTCATTTTTTCCTTCTCTATTGGTTATTGTTAATTTCTAGTTGGTTTTCCACGTGCTTGTCGCATTATTCTGTGTCGGCGTACCATGTCTATGAAACTGCCTTCCTCTTCACGTATGTTGCGCCCAGTCACTGACAAAAAGACGTCATCGAGTGTAGGTTTGCGTAGTTCCACAGATTCCAAGATGACTTTTGCTTCTTCAGCTAACTTGACGATTTCTGGTATTCTATGTCCACCATTATCTAAAAGTAGATTCAAGCATTTTGAGCATTGTTCACCACTAAACTGGATGTTTTTCTCAAACACTGCCTGTTCAGTGTCCTTGGGAGGCGAGGTCTCTTCTTGTATTGTTTTTTCATTATCAACCATACTGTTTACCATCTGTGGCGATGTTTGCATCATTCGGCTCATTGCAGCGTAGTTGTTGCCTGAAGCGACAACGTTGATTTTGTGTATCCATTCTTTTTTTTCTAAAAGTGGTCGAAACTTTTCTATTGCTGCAGTGTCTTTGAAAGTTAAGCTGACGACGTCCCCTTGCAAGCGTTCCTTCAGCTTGTTGGGGGTGTCCAACACTACAACTTTGCCAAAGTCTATAATGAGTATGCGCTTACAAAGATAATCTGCTTCTTCAGTGTAGTGGGTAGTTAGAATAACTGTGACCTTTTTTTCTTGGTTTAATCGCAAAATGTGTTCCCAGATTGAACGCCGAGTCTGGGGGTCTAAACCTAGTGTTGGTTCATCTAGGAATAGAACTTTTGGATAATGTAATAAGCCTCGCGCAATTTCCAGTCTGCGTTTCATTCCGCCACTGTACGTCTTTACAAAGTTGTCGGCACGGTCAGTTAGTTGAACTAGCTCCAGTACCTCTTTGATTCTTTGCTGTCGAGTATTTCGATCAAGACCGTATAAGCGACCATGGAAATCCAAGTTTTCTCTGCCAGTTAATTCTATATCTAGTGTGGGGTCCTGAAATACGTAGCCTATGCTACGACGGACAGCATCTGGTTCTGTAAGAATATCGTGACCGTTTATGGTTGCGGTGCCACCATTTGGGCGCAACAATGTTGATAGCATGTTCAGGGTTGTGGTTTTACCTGCTCCGTTAGGACCAAGAAATCCTAGTATCTCTCCCTCTTGTACGCTAAAGCTAATGCCATCTACAGCCTTAACATCTTTATCGAAAAATTTTGTCAATTCTTTGACTTCAATGGTGTCCATTTTTGGTCACGCTTCCGGTTAATCATGAGTTATGGTGAATTAAATCTGCTGCTTGCTTTTTGATAGAGCATTATTGAGTATTAATGTTATTGTATTTTCTGTTTTAATTTGCTGAAGAACGAAAGAAGGATATGACATTTAGCAAGGAAATTCATTTAATAACTTGAAGTGAAAAAGCATAATGTCTTCGGTCAATAAAATTTTGAAGCAATTAAATGTTAAAGCTAGACCTGATCAGTTAGTTGGAATGGCTAGGTATGGTATTGTAACTGAAAACAGGTTGGGTGTATCAATTCCAGAGCTTCGAAAAATGGCGAGGGAACATGGAAAAAATCATGCTCTAGCGCTTGAATTGTGGAAGACTGAAATTCCAGATGCAATGATTTTAGCATCAATGATTGGTGAACCTGAGCAACTGACAGAACGTCAAATGGACGAATGGGTGAATGACTTTAACTCTTGGGATGTCTGTGATCAAGTTTGTAATAATTTTTTCAGTAGGCATTCTCTTGTGTGGCAGAAAATTCTTGACTGGTCCAAAAGCGATGAAGTGTTCATTAAACGAGCTGCTTTTGCGCTTTTGTCTAGTTTAGCTGTACACTATAATGCTCCAGACGAAATATTCATTGACTTTCTTTCGGTAATAAAACGTGAATCTACGGATAATCGTAACTATGTGAAAAAAGCGGTCAACTGGGCACTTCGAAACATCGGAAAAAGAAACTCTAACCTAAATAAGGTTGCCATAACTGTTGCCCGAGAGATTTTAGAAATTGACTCTAAAGCCTCCAGATGGATAGCCTCTAATGCATTAAGAGAACTGGAAAGCGATGCTGTCAAGAAAAAATTAGAAAAAATGAAAAACTGAAATTTACCATCTGTTAATAACGGAAAATGTCAGATGATTTATAGGGGCATTCTGTATTATGGGCTGAGTAATTGGTGGATATCATTTGGCTGACAAGGAATTTAAAGAAGAAGAAGAAAAACAACCAGGTAGAGTCGAGTTCAATTTTCCTCTGTTGACTGTTAGAACACAGGTGTTTAGTGGAGTTTTTGATCGTCTTGGTTCATTTAGGTCTTCACGGTTGATTTCTTGGTTTTCTCTTGTTGTTGTGCCTATTGTTGCCGCATTGGGGCTATACCTGCTTTGCAGTAGCCTAGTTACGTTATTGTGGACTCCTGTTGCTCGGGAGGCAACAAGTGAACTGGGTCTAGCATCATATCTTATGTTACCCGGAATTAATCCCATTCTTCCAATATTTTATGGGTGGCTATCAATAGTCTGTGCAATAGTGATTCATGAAGGAGCTCACGGAATTATAGCAAGAAATCGTGGGCTAACCGTTAACTCAAGTGGGCTGCTTTTCTTTCTGATTATTCCTATTGGTGCATTTGTCGATGTTGATGAAAAACAGATTGCAAAAGCAAAACCTCGGGATTCCTTGCGAGTTATGGCTGCAGGTATTGCAGGAAACATTATTGTAGCTATAGCTTGTCTCATTGCTCTTCTTCTTATTGTTAATGGGTTGACTCCAGTAGTTGATGGAATATACATTTCCAGTGTTACTGATGGTATGCCTGCTGATGAGGCGGGGCTGTTGCCTGGGGACGTTTTTGTTTCAGTTGATAATGTACCTGTTAACAATTATGTGATTTTGAATTCGTCAATTGCAGGTAAAAATTCTGGAGATACTGTTCATGTGACTGTAATTAGGGGAGAAAAGTTTGATGAACAGTTTTCTACAGATGTAACGTTAACTGAGTTTGAAAACAGGACTGTCATGGGTGTAGGTTTGTTTGACCCAGCAAGTCCTGTAAACTATTATCTAACATTAACTCCCGACTCATTTTACCTGTATCTGCTTCCACCATCGTTGTATTCTGGAATTGTTCCTTTCTCTGATTCTCTGATTCCATTTTACACTCATCCGCTGGGAACATACTGGCATGTATATGCAAACATTCTCTTCTGGGTGTGGTTCGTAAACGTCAACGTTGCCGTATTCAATGCATTACCGATTTATCCAATGGATGGGGGACGAATGCTGGACATCTCTTTAAAAAGCATTTTTGGTAGAAAACTAAGCGAGAAGTCAATCTCTCGAATAACATATACTGTGACTGCTACAATCGTTTTCATTCTGTTAATGATTGTTGTAATACCATTCGTAATGTAACTCTTCTACAGCACGCAGCAACCTAATTTTTAGGTTGGCTCACCATATCTTTAATCTGGCTGAACAGGTGAGCAACATGAAATCTCACATGAATACTGCCTCCGTTTTAGCTGAAGAGTCAACCAAAATCAGTATTGACGAGTTTCTTAGACTCATCAGGTATGTTTGTACGCAATTACGAGATGAAGACGGAAAGATTGGGACTCTACACATCACGGGTAGGCTTGTTGAAGTTCCCGCTACTGGTGAAGCAATCATTGTGGGTGATTTGCATGGTGACTTGAAAAGTTTAGTTTACATACTGGAAACAAGCCATTTTTTGTATAGCTTAAAGCAGGATAAACCTGTTTTAATTTTTCTTGGTGATTACGGAGACCGTGGCATCAATTCTCCCGAAGTTTACTATGTTGTACTGAAACTCAAAGCAATGTTTCCTAAACGAGTCATCTTAATGAGAGGAAACCACGAAGGACCCATAGACCTCTGTGCATCTCCTCATGACCTTTCACTTCATCTAAAAAACAAGTTCGGCGAAAGAAGTTCAGAGGCTTACTTGGAACTACGAAAACTTTTCAACTATCTATACACTGCTGTAATCATACAGGATAGATACGTTTTGCTTCACGGCGGAGCCCCAAGTCAAGCTAAAACAATCAATGCCATCGCTTACGCCCACAAAACACACCCAAAAACACACCACCTTGAAGAAATCCTATGGAATGACCCTTGGACAGGAATAACCGGAACTATCGCTTCACCAAGAGGATTTGGAAAACTATTCGGTGAAGACATCACAAACAAGCTTCTAAGAATGCTCAACGTCAAAACACTGATTCGTGGACACCAATCATGCCCAAACGGCTACAACATCATCCACAGCGGACAAGTAATAACACTATTTTCTCGAAAAGGCAAACCATACAACAATAAGCACGGCGCCTATATACAACTCAACCTGTCGGCGAAACAAAAAACGCCACAAAATCTCTCACAGCTAATTCACAAATTCTAAAACAATATCTGATCTTGAGACTAAAAATTACATTAAACCAGTTTGTTTCAAAAAAATCAACGGGTCTAGTCATTCACACAATCATCCGCATATTAGTATCCTAATAGAGGTACATTGTTGAAAACTAGCTTTTTTTCTGAAATTTCAATCACCACAACAGTTTGATACCAAAAATTCACGCCAGATAGTAGACTATAATAAACGAACCATCATTGTTGAAAAATAGTTTGTGTGTTCAAAAAACAAGACGCCATCAAAACGCTGTTTCCAGAATCTTTCGAAATTGTTTAACAAAAAGTTTGTAAGCATTACTTTAATCTGTAAGCATAATATTTTGATGCTTGAAGGGATAATGCTTGAAACTGGGAATCATGACTCGAGACCAAAATGGATGGTGCTCCACACAACTACGTAAATCAATGGAAAAACAGAACATATCTCACATCTGTTTTGGTTATCGCCCAATCATTGGACGCGTAAACTACAGTCCTGAAGCTTCAGTAAACCAAACTAATCTTTTCACGGACATAGATGCCCTGATAACTCGGCCCATCGGACGAGGCTCCCTTGAAGAAATACTGTTCAGAATGAACCTTCTCCATAGACTAGAACGACTAGGACTGCTAGTCATAAACCCGCCCCTAGCAATAGAACGTTCCGTAGACAAATACAACTCCCTAACACTCTTCCACGAAAATGGGTTACCTGTACCTCGTACGGCAGTAACAGAAAGTCACGATGAAGCACTAGAATGCTTCCACGAACTAGGTGGGGACGTCGTAGTAAAACCTCTCTTTGGCTCAAGAGGAGTAGGAGCAACCAGAATCAATGACCCCGACATTGCAGCAAGAGTATTCAGAACAATCTCATTTCATCACGGGGTATTATATCTACAACAATTCATTCCCCATGGAGGCTCAGATATCCGTGCTTTCGTCATAGGCGACAGAGTAATAGCCGCCATGAAACGAATATCCGAAAACTGGAAAACCAACGTTAGCCTTGGAGCAAAACCAGTATTCCTAGACATACCTGAGGAACTGGAAAACCTTGCAGTTAAAGCAGCCAAAGTTATAGGCTGCAAAGTTACAGGTGTAGATATAATAGAAGGACCAGACGGACCAGTAATTATAGAAATAAACAGTCAACCCGGATGGAAAGGACTGCAGTCGGTTACGAAAATAAACATAGCCGACGAAATTATAAATTACATCCGCTCTGAAATCAAGGTATAGAAGAAAACTAGGAAAAACGTGAACATTCTAATGCAGCATGAAACAGACCCAAAACAATTTTTATTTCTTAAAGATTTAGCACTGAAGCTTGGTGCATCAGAGGCAAAAGTGATTGCGGCAAACCAAATAGTTGTCGAGAACCGTGTTGTCCTAAAATGCCGCGTAGGCTGCAAACATTACGGAAAAACACTAATGTGCCCACCTTACTCACCAAGCGTTGACGAATTTAAAAAAACTTTAAGCGAATACAGTTACGCACTTGTCCTAAAATTTAAAAGTCAAATAGATGTTTCACCAGAAGTTGCAAAACTTCTGTCAAAAAACGAAAACGACCCATCTTTAACAAAAGAAATGCAAAAACAAATACATGCTTTTTGGGCGTCTTGGAAGAAGGACAAACTAAAATTGTTAAAAATGGTTTGCGATCTCGAAAAGACCGCTATGAATAAAGGTTACACTCTTGCATTAGGCTTCACTACAGGGTCTTGCCTAATATGTGACAAATGTAACGTCAAACAAAAAGTCTGTATTAATCCAACAAAGGCACGATACACTGCACAATCAGTGGGTGTCAACATAAAGCAAACATTAGCGAATGCAGGTATGCCTATACCTTTTCCAATGAAAGGAAAGCCAGAGACGTTCGGATTAGTGTTAATAACATAAGAATTATATTTTCATTTACTCCTTTTCTGACTTCCTGCTTTTTTCCAGAGAGGCAGTCTGCCCCGATTATTCATAGAATCCAAACATCGTTTTTTGTTCTTTTACTTTAACCCGAGTGTTTTTTATTCGATCACGTTATCAAAAAGCTTTTTTGTGTTAAAATTTTACGATTATCTTCGAAGCTTATATATTGAACTATTTTTGTTTTCACACAGTGAAAAAACAAAATAAAAAATAGAGTCTTTACTTGTCACTTTCAGTTTTTGATAATCTAAAAACCCTCAAACTCAGATGGTGATGTAAACATTATACAAAGTATCACCAAATAACTGTGTAAAGGCCATTACGACTACAGTGTAACTTGGCATTTTTGTTCTAAAAATGTGATTGAAATTACGTTCAGAACTTATAGGGGGTAATTAGCCTGAACAAAATTTTTGAAAGCTGTTTTCTCTGTTTTTTTGTACCCTCCCCTCTTTCTATTTTATGGATATCCATCAGGTTGTGAAGTATCGACGTTCAACTTAGGTTTCCTTGTTTTTCTGTTTCTTGCGAAATTAAACGAAATTGTACATTTTTTATTTTTTCACGGCGAATTTATGGCTGTTGGATTTCGAAATTGGCATTTATGCTATAATTTTCATGTTGTTGAATAGTTGATTGAACAATAAATTGCTGTATGCTAAACCGAAGTAACACGAAATGCAGAAATCAACAGTAATCCCCACCAAGGGGTTTCTCCAAAGCTTGGAAGTGGCAATGACTATTGCTTTTTTTGATGGATAAACCAAATTCATAATAGTAGTTAGTTCCGAAGAACAAAAAGAAAAACTTTGAAATTGTTGTAGAAAACACTGCACAGTTGGTTATCGACAAAGTCGACGTTCAAAGCCCATTTATCTGTTCTTTAACTGGATTTGAAAATTCTACTGGAACTTATTCATTGACTTTACGTGTGATGCACCATTAATGTCAATACAGACAATTCAAGGTGGCCAACTGGTTACATCGAACCACTTCAAGCAGGTTATGATACAAAATCTGGCTTTAACTTCAGTAACAATTGCATTGAAAAATGGACAAGTGAACATATTGTTTTGGGGCAGCTGGAGCCTGAGCTTGTGAGCTTTTAAAACATCAATGTATCTCAAGAGTTAAAGAGGAAAAAAGCTTTTCTAAGTTAATTTACTAATCTCGTTTAATGTTAGATTCAATTGATTATTAACAAAAATATTATTTGTGCTGCAAAATATCTGCTTAGTTTTTTATTTTTTTGGTCAAATGTTTCGAATTGTCTTACATAATTACTAGGGTGTCCAAACATTTTTTATTATAAAACTGTAAAAGTAATAGCATACAGAACATATAAATGAGCATTTATCTGAAATTATTACTTGTTTTAAGAGGCGAATACTATTAAACCCTCAAAGTGAATCTACTGACGAGGCTTTGTGATTGAATAAAGTTGAGATATATCCTGTAACAGGATTGCCGATAATAAAAAAAGGGGACAATCTAGCTTTGATGATATGTCAAGCTGCCGAAAAGCAGGGAACACCTATACAAAATGGTGATGTGATAGTGATTACTCATGTAGTAGTTGCGAGAGCTGAAGGAAACGTTGTAGACTTAAAAACAGTTAATCCTTCAAAGTTTGCCACATCAGTTGCTGAGAGAACAAATAAAGACCCTAGGCTTGTAGAGGTTATTCTTAGAGAATCCAAAAGTATTGTACGTATGAGTAAAGGAAAATTTATCACCGAAACAAAACAGGGTTTGGTCTGTGCTAACTCCGGAATTGATCAGTCTAACGTTCCTGGACACACTGTTGTAGCTCTTTTACCTGAAGATTCTGATCAATCAGCCCAAACAATACGGCAGACTTTGAATAAAATCTCTAAGAAAGATGTGGCTGTAATTGTATCAGATACCCATGGTCGTCCCCTCCGTCAGGGTGAAATCAACATAGCTTTAGGCACTTCCGGATTTGAGCCACTACTAGATAGAAGAGGAAAAAAAGACCTATTTGGGTATACCATTAGAGTAAAAAGAACAGCAATTGCCGACGAGTTAGCTTCAGCTGCTGAACTGGTTATTGGACAAACAAACGAAGGTATCCCCGTAGCGATAGTTAGAGGGTATTTGTATCCAAAATCTGAAACATCAACTGCAAAAAAATTGATACGCCTTCCAGAAGACGACCTGTTTATCTAAAAAACAATTTTGGAAAAAGAAAGTAAATGACCGCAAAAACAGAAGTAATAATTGCTATCTTAAAACATGCAAATGGTAAACCTGCGGTTAAGCAGGTTATTGCCCGTGAATCAAACGTTCCTGTTCATTTGATTAACAACGTTTTGAGTGGTCTTTGTGACTTTGGATTCATCGAATGTGAAAACGAACAAATCGAACTATCTTCGAACCAACGAGTCAAACTTGCCATTCACGCAATCAATCATGGAACAGATATTGAAAGAGTATGTAACGTTCTTGAATGGAAAGAGTTTGAAAATTTTGCAGCACAAGTTTTTGAAAAAAATAATTTTGTAATCAAACGAAATTTCAGGTTCAAAGCGGAACAAAGAAGATGGGAGATCGATGTCGTAGCGTATAGTGAACCAATTATTGTTTGCGTAGATTGTAAACGTTGGCGGAGAGGTTGGGGCAATTCAGCGATAACACGTGTTGCTGCTGCACAAGCCAAGCGAACACAAGTTCTAGCAAATTCATTACATTTCTTGCAACAAAAAATAGGGTTAGGCAATTGGAAACAAGCAACACTTTTCCCTGCGATATTGTCTTTGTTTCCTGGTCCAGTCAAGTTTTACAACAAAGTGCCTGTTGTTCCAATATTGCAAATTCAAAATTTTGTTGACGAGTTTGTGGGGCATAAGATGGAATTAGCTCATTTCCAAGCCGAAATAGGGCCTAAGCTGTCAGATTATCTCAATAGTGATTAGTTCATCAATTGTTATATTACGAAATGGCATCGATAATTGTTTTGTTTGCAGCTTTCACTGCTGGATATAGACTAAACACACAGAGTAGCCCCACTATTGCGATTAACAAAGTGTATGCAGAACTAATTGTTGATTGCGAAATTACAGGGTCAGGGATTAATAACTCGAAAGTAATGGATGACCCAGCAAAAATTCCAAGCATACCACTGACTAAGATAATTAATGTCACTTGACAAAAAATGATTTTAATTATGGTTTTTTGTTTGGCTCCAACTGCTCTCATAATACCAAATTCATGTTGCTGACCTGAAATTGACAATGTAATATAACTGAAAAGAGCAACTACAGCAGTTACCAACGTGAAAAGCGGCAAAAACATAATCAATGACCAGATGCTGTTCAAGAAATTAATGTGCTTATCCAAAACCAAATTAAGTTCAATGGCATTCAAATTCTCGTCGTTTACCATTTTTTCTATTTGGTCAAAAACTTGTGGATTGTTTGATGAATCAATTTGAACAAAAACAAGATTGTAACCCGATTGTCCTGTATCTTTGTGCATTGTTTCTAGAGGCATGTACACGACTTTTCCGTTGTTCAGAGTGTCAACACATACCCCAACTATGTCATAAGGAGACTCGCTATAATCAAAAATTTTGATTCTTTGATTTGTTGCATCCTCAAACATGTTAACGGCCAATGTATCACCAATCATTGCAACATTTGTCTCGTTTACCCCTAGTTTTTCGCCAAAAAATAGCCAGTCGTTAATGATGTTTTCAGGTTGTACCCCTACAACCAGTGCTGTATCTGTTCGGTTGCTCCCAATTAGTATAGCTTCTGTTTTTTCTACGGGGTCAAGTACTACTCCAAGGCTTTCTCTAACTGATGTTTCTAACACTAATCTCGGATCAACAATAGTTACACCTTGAATTGTCCCCAAATCGCTTACCAACTGCCCTGAAATAGCAAAACTTGAATCATTATAATTGAACTGTTCATTTGGTGTATATTCAAAAAATTGTGAGAGTAAATTAACGTAACGTTCTGTGATTTTTGGATGTCCCACTAGAACAACGTTCCTACCTATTGCGCGTTCAACGTAAGTTGAAGTGGTGTTGTTGGCGATCAGTCCACCCGTGATTGTAACTGTAATCAAGGTTAAAACCGCTGTGAAGCAGATTATTGCGTGAATTGTTGTGGATTGTCTACGAAGCAAATTGCGGTACGCCATTTTAAATGTAAACCCAAGTTTTGAAGGAACTTTATGTCCCACTGTTGCGTTTGTTTCTTCTTCGTATATGGGAGACATAGCTTCTATTGGTTTTGCTTTTGATGCTTTTTTTATAGGTAACGCTCCAAAAATATGAGAAAAAACAATTGTGACCAGTGAAACAACAAGAATTGCGGTTATGTCAAGGTTTTGTGAAATAGAAAAACCTGCAATGCTCAGAAAAATTGTAGAACAATAGTAAAGTGAAATTCCGATAATTATTCCTGCTGTTGTGCTGACTAACACCATCAAAGACAACTCTGTAAAAAAATACGCAAAAACTGGTCTGCTTAAACAACCTGATGCTTTCATCACCCCAATGTCTCGTATTCGTGTAGACATTGTCAATTGAACAAGAAATGATGTTATAATGAGACCTGTTACAACATTTAGAATGCTGACAATCAGAATAAATTGAGAAAATATGTTATAAAATCCACTCGTTAATTTCCCTCCTTGAGTGATGAAACCGATTTCAAAACCCAAGTTACTTCCAAAAAGGACCAAAAAAATTGTTGCAGCTGTGGCTACAGTCAAACCAATAATAGTCAAAGTTGTCTGCTGTTTTCTTCTTGACAAATCTTTTATCGGAAAATTGATTTCACTCAAGTTTGTCTGTGAGCCTCCCATCCTTAAGACATAAAGAACGACTTGCTAAATTCAGTAACTTTTCGTCGTGAGTTGCAACGATAACTGTTTTGCCTTCAGTTTTAATCTGTTCAAGAATTCGGATAATTTCTAAACCAGTTTCGATATCTAAATTTCCTGTAGGTTCGTCTGCGAGAAGAAGGGGGGGCTCGTTTGCTAATGCACGAGCAAATGCTATTCTTTGGCGTTCGCCTCCACTAAGTTGCGCAGGAAAATGGTTTTTACGCTGTTCTAAACCAACCATTTTAAGCAAGCTTTCTGATCTTTCGTGAATTCGGTTGTTTTTCCATCCTGCTAGCTCCATGGCAAAAGAGATGTTTTCACTTGCTGTTAGAGTTGAAATTAGGTTATATGACTGAAAAACAAATCCGATATGTGCTGCGCGGAAAGTAGCCAAAAAATCTTCGTTGTACGTTCTAAGGTCGTGATCAAAGACAAGAATTTTTCCGGTTGACGGTTTGTCTAATGCACCGATTAAGTTGAGTAAAGTTGTCTTTCCTGCACCTGATGGACCATATATACAAACAAAGTCGCCCGCCTCAACAGTAAGGTCTATGTTTTGTAGCGCTTTAACAACTACGCCGTCAATTTCAAATTGCCTGCACAATGAAGAAGTCACCACAACATTGTCTGTCATCGTTTGCTACCTGTTCGCTGAAACTTAGTTGGTATAGCTGTAATTGTTTTCAATTTGAAAACGTTGTGGTACACTCATTGAACCGCTAAAGTTTAATTATCAAAAATGAGTTTTAGTGTTAAAGGTCAGGAGTTTTGTTGATGCTTTTGTATCCACACTAGATGCAGTGCATCTCTTTTGAGGCCTCAAAACGTTATTTTTTAATGCTGTAATGTGTTTTGTCCTAAAAAATGGTGTGAACAGTAGTGCTTTTTGTGTCTTGCAGGTCTACCTTTTTTGTGTAAAAATCATGAGTGTTTATTGTTGGCTGTGGAACATTTCAAAATTTTTGGAACTGAAATTTATGCTCAGAGTTGACTTGAAAGATATTGAAGGCTGGGTTTGCGTTCTGTGTAATTTACTGATTTTTTATAAGTAGCCTTCAAATCTAACAGTTTGACGAAACTGTTACATCACCATTGTTTTAACATTAAATTGTATATTTTCTTCAATTAAGATGCTGATTTTAACAAGGTCACATTCCAGAAACTCATTACATAGAAACCATCGGGAAATTGATGCTAAAAACACGACTTCTTTGAATAAGTTAAAACCTTTTCTTAAGTAATTTGGGGAAGTATCTTCGCCAGTCTAAGTGGGCATATCTAGACATAGCTGAACCGACACCGACCATACTGCGCAGGGTCCAACCACCATAAACAGAAAGGTCAAAACCTGTAAATCCGAATGTTTCAATTAATTCTGTTGCCCGTAAGTGGCGCAGGGCGTGAGTTCTGAATGGTTTCATGTGTGCCTTGATCGGTTTTGGTTTGAGACCTTCTGTGTCATACATGTTGTATTTGTCTATGGGGTAGCTTAAGCCTGCGAAAGTTTCTTGTGCATAATCCCATGCTTTCTGTCTTGTGAATGGAAAGACTTTGTCGTTTCCGTGATCGATATAATATGTGTATAATTTTTCAGTCCAGGGTTCAAAACTTTTCTCGAGAGGTAATGCGATTTTTCTTATTTTTCCGTCACGTTTCGCAGTTCTAACTGTAAAGATTGCAGCTTCTGTTTTTGTGTCCCCAATTTCAAACGTTTCAATTTTGACGTCTTGTCCGGTTGGTCCGCGTGCTACAGTTTGGTTATGTGTTAGGTCATAGCGGTTTGTTGCCCCTATTACTTCGGATGCCCTTGCACAAAAAAGGTATGCTGCCATTAAGCAAAACTTTGCCTCTTTTTTTGTTGCTGTTTCTATTCTTTTTCTTACTGTTTCGACTTCAGGTAGCGTCAGGTCATCCATTTTTAGGTGCGCTCAATTGTTTATGGTTGTTGGTTCTATTTAATATTGACAGTTGATGAGAACTGTTATGAAATAATTTTTGGGTGATGTGTCCTAAAACACCGTCTTGAGGGATATTCAATGCTTGGTGATGTATAAAATAATATGTATTTTATAGTGCACCATCATCACTAAATTGTCTAAATTCGTTGGGTATACGTGGTAGAAGTGGCTAGTTTTGCCTACTTGCGGCAGCATACAAAGGCTTACTCTCAAAATCAAAGCTCAAAAGCAGGTTATTTTTGGCGCAAATCTCATGAGAAACAAAAAAATTACATTGGTGAAAACGTAAGCAATGACATCAATTTTGCGTATGAAAGACGAATGCAAGTTTTTCTCAATCATGGTGGATACAAAAGCATCAACAAATTTCTTTCATAGAACACTACTTTTTCCCAAAAACTATAAGATAATGGTACCTGAGGGTATGTGAGTCTAAAACGGTCAAGCCCTGTTTCTCGAAGAGTCTAATTGATTTCTCTTTAGAAACCCTGATTGAGTTAGGAGGACCAAAACTCATGTTTTCCTTTTTGAAATCGATTACGGCTACTTGTCCTTGTGTTGTTATTACTCGTATTATTTCTTTGAGTATCGCGTCTCGGTCATGGAATTCGTGGAGTGTGTTTACTGTCAGCAGAAAGTTTATGCTTTCGTCTGGGAGTGGAATCTTGTTTTCTTTTGCGAGTATAGTTTCGATGTTTCTTATTTTTTGTTTTTGAATTTTTTGGTCAAGAAAAGCTAGCATTTCATTTTGAACATCGATACCGTAGACCTTCTTGACTTTGCGAGAAAGTGGAATCGTAAAGTAGCCTGTTCCGCACCCCAAATCAGCTGCGATATATGAAGGTTTAAGGTTTAGAATTGGAATTATTTCTTCTGGATTTTGCCAAGCTGTTCTTTCTTTTGATTCTAGTGCCTCAATGTGTCTGGGGTCAAAAACGTGTGATTTCTTCATGCTTTGTGTTCCCCTTGTCGTGAGAATCATTAATTACCATAATCATGATGTGTTTGGTTCAATTTTAATTAACTGATTTTCGTTGGCTATATCCTGTTAAAAGACTGTTTAGTCATCGATTTTTCGAAAAGATAATATCTCTTTCCACTGTGAGTTACTATCTAGATGACTGCTCTATGCCCGCTAATCTTCCTGCAGAGGCTAAACAGAAATATCGTGAGGCGTCTTTGGCTAGGAACCCTGAGGAAAAAATTAAGAAGCTTCAAGAGTTCATGGGTCTTTTTCCTAAGCATAAAGGTACAGAAAATCTTCGGGCTCAAGTCAAGCGAAAGATTTCAGTGCTAAAACAGGAAATTGAAGACAAAAAACAGAAGCGAACCGGTGTAGCAACTGGACCCAGAGTATTTGTTGAAAAAGAGGGTGATGCACAAATTGTTATTTTGGGTCCAACCAATGTTGGGCGTAGCAGTCTGTTGTCTACTTTAACTAACTCAAAAGTGGCGGTATTGAATTATCCGTACACCACGACCGAGCAAACACCAGGGATGTTCAATTATCAAGACCTGCAGCTTCAGATGGTTGAAACTCCGGCACTTATGGAGGGTTCTTCAGAGGGTGGTGCATGGGGATTGCAGACTTTGACCTCTGCCAGAAACGCTGACGGTTTAGTTTTGATGGTGGATTTGTCTCAGAATCCAGTTGAACAATTTTTGCTTATTTCTAAAGAACTGGAGAAGTCAAAGATTCTTACAAAAAAGCCCAAGGCTCGTATCGACATTGAGAAGAAGCATATGGGTGCGAAATTGAAGTTTATTGTTTTAGGGAAGCTGGTTGATTGTACTGTTAAGGATTTGGCGCAACTTATGAAAAGCTATGGAATACGTGATGCTACGATTAAGATTCGTGGCGAAGCTACGTTTGATGATGTTGAAGAGGCAATTTTTGAGGGAAAGGCGTATCGTCCTGCCCTGATTTTGGCTAACAAAATGGATCATCCATTGGCTGCTGAGCGGTTGGAGCAGCTGAAAAAGGTTGTGGGAAAAGAAATGAATGTTGTTGCTGTGTCATGTACAACAAAGGAGGGCATAGATAAATTGGGGTCTGAAATATTTGGTATGCTGGATATTATTCGGGTTTACACAAAGGAGCCGAATAAGAAAGATGCTTCTATGCGGCCATTTACAATCAAAAAAGGGTCCACAGTGTTTGATTTGGCTAAGCGAATTCACACTGATTTTTATAACCAGTTTTCATATGCTAAAGTATGGTCAAAAAGGCTACGTTTTAGTCCACAAAAGGTTGGCGGAGCTTTTAATCTTGAAGACGGTGACACAGTTGAAATACACATGAAATGGTAGCCAAAAAATTTTGCGATTGCATTCGAAGTTTATATACATAGTAGATTACGTGCTGAGGACCAGAGCTATTATGTAATAATATACGTGTGAATGTTTGACATCAAACTTGTGCAGTGCAAAAATTTCAGAAAAAAAGCTAGTTTTCAACAATGAACTTCTATTAGTCTCCTAATATGCCGCACAGAAGTGTGAATAAATTGCAGTCAAAAACAAATTAGTTTATTCCAGCATGAATTTTCCTGAAAAAAAGCTGTCTTCAATAAGATGTTTCTATTGAATTCATAACTGGCTAGTCGTCACCTGATTTTTTCAAACGATTTGTTTTTCTAAATTAGCCGAAGAGTGACGAAAGCCAATATTATTTAACAGTATGTTGTAAAATGAGTTTGTTTGAATTGACACTTTTGGCACATTCTCTTCATTTTTGGGTTCTGAGTGTCAAAAAAATCTAGAGAACGTCACCGTTATTGGTTGCTTTGATTGAATAGTATGCATTTGCATATGCCATCCAGTCACAAACAAAGTGGAATTGTCACCCTTACATTTCGGTTTACTGTTCTGGACTTTTTTCGTCGTTTTTCGTTTGATTACAATCCAGTTTTGATGTTCTAATTAAGGTAAAACATAAAACAACTGGAATTGATGCGTTAAAAAAGCACATGATAAATAGTTGAATGCTTAAAAATTGTCATATAAATGTAAATATTGCTGACTTTCGTTATGTTTCGTTTTATTTCAAGCATACAAATTCTTTGTTATTTGATATTTTTTTCTAAAACATTCTGGAATCATTGTAAAACAGACAATGTTTGATTAGCAAGAGGCATAAAATACAGTTTTGCAGTTGATTTCTTGTTTTTTGACGCCTTAACTTTTGGTTATGACTACCGCCCGTTTGTCTGGCATATAAGCTTCGTTAGTGAACGTTTATTCTCCGAGTACCTGCATGATGATTGTTCGTTGTCTGGGGTATACGTCTGTCTCCACAAAGACAAGAGACTGCCATGTGCCAAATATTGCTTGACCATCCATGATGGGCAACGTTTTGTCTGGACTTAGAAGCATCGATCTTAAATGTGAGTGAGCATTTGATTGATGACGGTATCCGCCATGCTTGGGAATTATTTTTTCAAGAAAATCTCTAACATCACTATCTAAGCTTGGCTCATGTTCAGTTAAAATGAGTACCCCGGTTGCATGTGGCGCGAAAACATGAACTAACCCATTTTTAACTCCAGACGTTCGTACAACTTCATGAACCTTTCCAGTCAAGTCTTTGAGTTCTATTTCACCTTTGGTCGAAAAAACAATTTTTTCACTAAAAACTTTCATGTCCCATTGCCTCTAAACAAAAAAAGGACGACCAGAAGTAAAAACATTACCGCCGAAAAAAGAGGCTGTAACTATCCTGTTTTTGCTTGTTTTTAGGAGTTTGTTGATGCTTTTGTATCCGCTCCGCTAGAAATCAACGAATAAAAGTAACAAAAGATGGTTTTATTTGTCTTTTGCAACCATCACTTCAGTAGCCTTAATTACGGCTTCAATGCTGTCGCCTGTCTTTACACCCAGTTCTTCAACAGCTTCTTTGGATATGATTGCCGTTATTACAGCAGGTGCATCAATTTTGATTTTGACTTTCGCTGTTATTATGCCCTTTTCTACACTCTGAACAGTTCCTTTTAGTCTATTTCTTGCACTTATTTTCAATCCAATATCCTCCCAACATGTCTGGTCACCCATAACTTCACTCATGTAACACTCGGCTCGACGATATTCATTCAACAATTTTTTGCCAAAATCCGTGAGTGTTGCTCCGCCGCCTCCTTTGCTACCGCCTTTGAATGTTTTTACTACAGGTTCACCTAACCTTTTTTCCATTTTTGCCAGATAATTCCAGACATACCTGTAGGACATTTTCGCCTTTTTTGCTGCTTTAGAAATTGATTCTACGTCGTTGATTGTTTCTAGTATTTCTGCGCCACCTTTTCCAAGCAGGGGCTCTCCTTTGTATTCGAGCCAAACCTTGCATAGAACTTTATGTTTATTGTCAGTGAGCATGGGCTTCAACATATTAGATAACATGTTGCACATATAAAATAATGGTTGCATATTGTAAGGGAACAGAATAGTAGAATAAATAGACGTAAATTCAGTTGAGATGTTGACTATCATCGCACGAAAAATTTAAAAGCGATATGAATGTACATTTATATCGTTTATTATTTCACATCTCAACAACGTGGTGCCAACCGCTTTCCATTAATTGTTTATTATGGCATATAATAAGAATGTTTTTTAAAAATAATATAACAATTAGGCATAATTTGGAAAAATATTTAAATAATAATTCGTGTTTGTACAAACAGGGGGAACAGAATTGAATAAACTCAAAGCAATTCTACTGAGCATGACAATGCTTCTACCGCTGTTTGGAATTTTTAATCCAGTAAAAGCAGATACACACCTGGTGACTGTTGGAGAATTATACTGTTGGGATAGTCCTGTAGGGGGAGTAAGTGTCGGAATTGACATACGTTGGTCCGGGGCCAAAACGATATATGTTGATGTTGGAGATGTTGTTTCAATACGAACCCAATACTATTTCAGAGATTGGACTGATTCAGGACAGTCCGGAACTTGTGTTGCCACTTATTTCATGGAGCACTTATGGTATGACCTTGATCGACGGGAAGTCTATGATTACGATTGGCGGGATGATACGGAAGAGGGACTATTAGAATATACCTTATACTGTAATACTGCCACTACACACGTGTTCTACTTAACAATCTATGTAGGATATATGGGCGACCCGGCTGACTACGACAGCAATACACTGATAATTGTAGTTTCATAGAAAATCAAAAACATAACCCACACCCATCTTTTTTTTTAAAAAAAAATAGTTGGCACAACTACATTATGATGAAATGGATCTTATTTGTAAACCAAATATTGTTTTTATAACAATATGATGTGACATCTTGACGCATAATTGAACTAAAAAGTTAAATAATTCTGCTATGTTTTATGATGCATATCGGTGAACTGTATGAGAAAATATTACGGAATAATCTTAGTCGCAATCGTTGTCTTTGGAGTCGGCTTAGCCGCATGGACACTAAATGCACCACAAGAAAAAGTAAGTCTAACCGTATCCACAACAACTAGCCTCGACGAAACAGGATTACTTGATGTAATCGAGACAGAATTCGAAGAATTATACCCAAATATCGACGTCGCTTTCATTTCACAAGGAACAGGATTAGCAATACAAACAGCAAAAGATGGAAACGCAGACATGATCCTTGTCCACGACGCTACTCGAGAAGCAGCATTTCTTGAAGAAGGTTACGGAGTTAACAGAAAAATCCTTGCATACAACTTTTTTGTTATCGTAGGTCCAGAAGACGACCCCGCAAACATAAAAGGACTTAGTCCAACAGATGCCTTGCTGACAATAAAAGAAGCGGGAGAAACAGGTAATGCAATCTGGGTGTCCAGAGGCGACAGCTCAGGCACTCACGCAATGGAAAAGAGGCTATGGACTGCTGGAGGAGAAGACACAACAGAACTAAGAGAAACAGACTGGTACTTAGAACGCGGCTCGGGCATGACGGCAACATTGGCTATGGCAAACGAAAAACTGGCATACACTTTATGTGATATGGGTAGTTATCTAAACAATTATGTCTCGGGTAACATTGAATTACTTATAATGGTTGAGGCAGGACAAGAAACACTAAATGTTTACAGTGCAATAGCATGTGATCCCCAAAACGAAAGTTTGTCACATGTACACTTTGATGAAGCAATGAAATTCATAGACTTCTTGGTGTCAGATGACGTTCAAAATATACTCGCTGATTTTGGTGTCGACGAATTTGGTCAAGCCCTATTTAACCCTGCAGTTGAGGTTCTCGCAGAAAACACAGACCCCACAATAGCAAGCTGGATTAAAGACGCAGCATTCATAGACGGAACAGAATGTCCAGAGGATAAAAGATACGAGGCAGGCGACCTAACTTTCTTAACTGCCCTGTCGTCCTTAAATGCGATGATTGTCCAATTACTAAAATGAGCGGGCATTAAGTGACAGCCATAGTAGAGGGAATAATCAAAGCATTCCAACTTATTTTTTCTATTGATCCAGAGCTTTACAGAATTACAGGTCTATCACTGTACGTTTCTGGATTGGCAGTAGTTATGGCTTCGCTTTGGAGCATACCCATGGCCACTGTATTAGGTTTAAAGAATTTCCGGGGCAAACGATTTATACGTGGTTCTTTTAATGCTTTTATTGGTTTTCCCACAGTTGTACTTGGTCTGGTACTATATTTGCTGTTTTCACGATCTGGACCATTAGGTCTGTTTGGGCTTCTCTACACGCCATTATTGATCAGTATTGGACAGGCCATTCTTATAACGCCCATACTTGTCAGCTTCATAATCAGTGCCATTGAAGCAATTGACATGGATATTAGAGATTTAGCAAGGACATTGGGCTCAACAGAAATTCAAGCTTCATTATCTATTCTTCGAGAAGCTTCTGGTGGTGTGATACTTGCGATTCTTGCAGGTTTTAATAGGGCGTTTGCCGAGTTGGGTGTCGCAATGATGGTAGGAGGCAATATCTACAATCAAACCCGAATGTTAACAACCACTATTGCTTTGGAAACTAGCAGAGGAAAAATCCCATTAAGTATCGCTTTAGGCGTCATACTGGTTAGCATCGTTTACATTCTAAACATATCAATCAGCTATCTAAGGAAGCGTTAAACAAAATGGCTGGACTAATGGAATTATGTAATCTGTGGAAATCATTTGGAGAAGTAAACGCACTTCAAAACGTTAATCTAACAATTTCTCATGGAAAAATAACAACATTGTTGGGACCAAGCGGGTCTGGAAAAACAACAATTTTACGAATAATTGCAGGTCTAGATACGCCAACACGCGGAACACTCTTTTACGGAAACACCCAGATTGCAGCAAACGACCAAATTACTCTCAGAGAAAAAGCCACTCTAGTATTCCAAAAATCTGTTTTCTTTGACACAACAGTCTACAATAACATCGCTTATGGCCTAAAACTAAACAACGAGCTTTCTAAAGAAGAAATCAACAACAAAGTTAGCGAATCTCTAACACTGGTCTGTCTTGAAGGGTTTGAAAAACGGCGCGCAAAAAAATTGTCTGGTGGGGAACAACAAAGAGTATCTCTTGCACGTGCATTAGCATTAGACAGAGAGCTCCTTCTTTTAGATGAACCAACGGTCAATCTTGACCCAAAAAATGTTTCAATAATTGAAGAAACAATTCAGCGCATAAATAGAGAAAAGAAAACAACAATAGTGTTAGCAACACACAACATGTTTCAAGCCGAAGCCATAAGCGAAAAAATAGCATTACTTATTGACGGAACCGTAAAACAGGTTGGAACAAATCAAGATATTTTTGGTAAATCAAACAAGTACTTGACAAGCTTTGCGCGTCTAGAAAACGTTTTTTCAGGAACAGCCAAAAACACCAAAGAAGGCACATCTATAATAGATGTTAATCAGCATCTGCAAATTGAAGCGTCAGTTAGCAGCCCCGGAAAAGTTACAGTTCACGTGAGACCTGAAGATATTTTGGTTTCAAATAACCCTCTAAAATCTAGCGCAAGAAACGTTTTCAAAGGAACCATTGTTGGAATTGCAGATTTAGGTTCAATAGCCAAGTTGACTGTTGATGCAGGAAAGAAATTTAGCGTTCAAATAACAAAGAAATCGCTAAGTGAAATGAAACTAAATGTCGGCTCTGAAGTGTATCTGACATTCAAAGCTTCGGCTGTCCAACTAATTTAATCTATTCATAAACGAGCGGATTAAATGATTAAAGCAGTTATCTTTGACCTTGACGGAACTCTTGTATCTTTCAATCTTGACGTTAATTCATGCAGAACAAAAGTCATACAGTATCTCACAGAGCAAGGCATTCCAAGATCACTGTTTTCAATGAAAGAAACCGCGTTTGATATGTTAGTAAAAGTGAAAAAGTATCTGACTGCAAACGGAATCTCAAACCAAAAATTTGTATTGACTGAAAAAGTGGTGTTCTCTATCGTTGAAAGCTTCGAGTTAGAAAGTGCCAAAACAACAGAAATGTTTCAAGGAGTACCTGAAATGCTCCAAGCCTTAAAAGACTTGAATCTAAAAATCGCTTTATGCACCATAAGTGGCGAAAAAGCAGCAGGTTACATTCTTAATCGCTTTAATCTTGGAAACTTTTTTGATGCAGTGTTCCCTCGCGAGTCTGTGTCTGCAGTTAAACCCAGCCCTGTTCATGTAGAAGCTGTATTGAGCACATTGAATGTTAAGAGTAATGAAGCAATATTAGTTGGAGACAGCATCAAAGATGTAACTGCTGCTGTTAAGCTAAATGTTATTTCTGTTGGAGTGACAACTGGGCTTTCATCCATGGACGAGTTGATGCGTTCTGGTGCTCATTACATTGCCTCTTCAGTCAGTGACTTGCCAAAGTTAATACTGCAGATTAATGAGCAGGTTTAAGGTGTTCTGAATCTGATTTAACAGGATTAACGCTCTATACCCCGAGGTCATAATGGTTATAGCTAGATTTCATTAAATTGAGACTAAATCTTCAAGTTTAATGCGTTTTAAAGTTAGAATGCTGGAGTAGAACATGACAGAACTACCTAGTGAACAGTTACCAAAAACTGAGTTATGGCTAACCAATGAGATTATACGTGTTTTGCATGTAGATGATGATGAGGATTTTTTAATCAGCTCTAAACGGTATTTAGAAAAGCAGGGTTTGTTCCAAATAGAAACTGCATTATCAGTCAGAGAAGCCCAACAAAAAATTGCACAACACCAGTATGATGTGATTGTTTCTGATTATCAGTTGCCTGAAAAAACTGGGTTAGACTTATTAGAGGAATTAAGAGCCAATGGAAATGATGTCCCGTTTGTTTTATTTACTGGAGAAAGTAGAGAAGAAGTGGCGATTGAAGCTATTACTCGTGATGTAGAGCGGTACTTCAACAAAAATGGAAATAAAAACACATTATATGTGGAACTTGCGCATAGCATCAAAAAAGCGGTTAAAGCCAAGAAGGCAGAAAAACAACTTCGTAACATCGCTAAGTTTCCTTCTGAGAATCCTAATCCTGTTTTGCGTGTCACCACAGATGGGTTGATTTGTTATGCAAATAAATCGGCCCAACAACATAACTGTGAGTTGAATAAAGAAAATAAGCAATTTGTACCCGAAGGGCTCCGACAGTCAGTTGCTAGTGCTCTTCGTTCAGGTTTGACTGAAGAGGTTGAAATTGAATGTAACAATCAACTGTTCTCATTTGTGATTGCACCGATACCTAAAGAGGGATACGCAAACGTTTATGGCCGAAACATTTCTGAAAATGTAACTGCTTGGAATTCCTTAGAGGTGACAATAAACGAACTAGTGATGATTAATGAGAAGTTAGGCGTTGTCGGCAGATTGACGCGACATGACGCGCGAAATAAACTTTCGGTTATATTAAACAACATATATCTGGCTAAAAGAGTGTTACCTGAAGACAATAATGCCTTAGAATACTTACAATCCGTTGAATCAGCAGTAGATCAAATGGAGCAAATTTTCGAGTTTGCACGTTCCTATGAGATGCTAGGTATTGAAGAATTAGCGTACTCAAATGTAGAAAAGGTCTTTAACGAAGCGTCTATGCTGTTTTCTGGAGTAGAAAACATAAGATTTGTGAACAAGTGTTCAAGATTGACTGTTCTGGCGGATTCGTTGCTCAGGCAACTGTTCTATAATCTAATTCACAACTCGTTGGAGCATGGAGAAACTGTTAGTCAAATTAAAGTAGAGTATAGAGATGAAAAAAAGCAGTTGAGGCTGATTTATGAGGATAACGGGATTGGAATACCAGATGATGAGAAAGAAAGAATCTTTGGTGAAGGTTATGGTAAAGGCACAGGCTACGGGCTATATTTAATACGAAAAATTTGTGACGCTTACGGCTGGGAAATACAGGAAACAGGTAACCATGGAAAAGGAGCCCAATTTACTATGACCATCCAAAAAACAAGCAAAAAAGGAAAACTATCTTATCGCTTTGAAAAAGAATAAAATAGAGATTATTAAACGGGTCTAAAGAAGTATCTGCTCCAGCTAGGCCATTGCGATGAAGTTGATGTGCCAAAACAAAGTTTGAGGTCCATTCCTATTTTGACGTCTTCAAAATGTACATCATTAATCATTCCAGGTAAACGAAGACCGTTCTTGAACTCTACGATGCCAACAATGTATGGGGCCAAAGACTGAAACTGCTCTGGTGCAACATGGATAACTGTATAACTAACCAATTTCCCCGAACATTCCAGCTCAATCCAATTCAAGTCGGTGGACAGACACTGGGTGCACATTGGTTTTGGCGGCAGAATAACATTACCACATGCGCTGCACTTGGCAGCCATAAGACGCTTTTCATTTACAAAGTTATAGAATGTTGATATTGTAAATTGTTGTTCATCAGACATTTTTAGTTTCTCCTGTAAATGTGTACGCTAGCTGTGGCTCCAGAGCCTCCGACATTATGGGTTAACCCTATTGTTGCCCCCTCAACTTGTCTGTTTTGAGCCTGATTTGTTAGTTGTAAATAGATTTCGTATGCTTGGGCGGTGCCAGTTGCTCCAACAGGATGCCCTTTAGATTTCAATCCTCCACTAGTGTTCACTGGAAGCTTTCCTCCCAGTTCAGTTGTTCCTTGTTGTATCATTTTTCCGCCTTCTCCCGAACTGCAAAAACCTAGGTCTTCGTATGCTAGTAGCTCGGCTATTGTGAAGCAGTCATGAACCTCTGCTACATTCACATCTTTGGGTTTTAATCCTGCCATATTGTAGGCGTTTTGTCCAGCAATTTTTGCAGCTTTAAGTGACGTGAGTGTTTCTCGTTCATACAGACCTATTGTATCGCTTGCCTGTCCAGAACCAATTATGTCAACTGGAGTATCTGTGTATTTCTTTGCGATATTGGGGCGAGTTAAAATTAGGCAACTGGCGCCGTCAGTTATCAGTGAGCAGTCATAGAGTTTTAGGGGCCATGCAACAACCTTTGAGTTCATGGCTTTTTCTAGGGTAATTTCTTTTTGCATATGAGCTTTTGGGTTCAATGTTCCGTTGTGATGGTTCTTAATTGCGACTTGAGCCATCTGTTCTTCGGTTGTGCCGTACTTGTTCATGTGTGCTGTAGCCATAAGGGCATACAGTCCAGGAAATGTTATTCCATTCCACTGCTCAAAGGGCATATCTGATGCCATAGCCAAATATTCAGTTACTTCTGCTGTTGTGCGGTGTGTCATTTTTTCTACGCCGCCAACCATTACTATTTTGTGTAGTCCAGAAAGTATTGCCATTATTCCAGTTCTAAGGGCTGAACCAGATGAAGCACATGCAGATTCTATTCGTATTGCAGGTTTTGGTAGTAAACCCGTCCAGTCTGCTAATGTGGGTCCAGTGTGTCCTTGGTGTTCATAGGATTCACCCATGTGACCAACAAACAAAGCTTCAATGTCTTTTATGGGGTCAAGATTAGAACATCTGTCAAATGATTCTTTGGTTGCTTCAGCAAAAAGTTCTCTACACATTGTTCCTTCGCGGCGTCCAAACTTGGATAAGCCAGCAGATACGATTGAAACTAATGGTTTACCTGCCAATCACCGTGCCTCCCTAAGAGAAGTTGTATAGCAGTTAGTAAATGTTGCTTGAATAATTATTATGTTTATGTTTCGGGTTGTACGAATATTTTGGCGTGGCGAAAATGTTATCATTGTTATTATTCCTTGTTGTATACAGGTGAATAATTATGTTATCAGAAAAGCCGATTAAAATTGAAAAAGTTGGAAAAAAATTTACTGACCGTGAAATTTTGAGACTGGCAATTATTGCTGAGTTGGATGCTGTAAGTTTGTATGAGCAGTTGGCTGCAGCAACGGAAAATGAATCACTTCGCGAAGTGTTGCTGGATGTAGCAAAAGAAGAAAAAACACACATGGGTGAATTCCATACTTTGCTGCTAAGAGAAGATAAGGAACAAGTTGAGGAGCTGCAACGCGGAAAAGAAGAGGTTGAAGAAGAGTTAGGCATTTGATGCAACATAGTTGCACATATTTTTGGGTGTTATTCCCTATGATTTAAATTATGGGACATCATAAGCGTGTGATATGACTTCCAGTAAATATCGCAAACGTAGACAGCGCAAAAAGAAAAGCAACACAAAAATAATAGTAGCTATTGCCCTGTTGGCTGTTGTTGCAATAATAATTGGAGCAGTTATGGTTATGATGACAGACAATGTTGACCCAAACGAAGATGATGATTTGATTGATGATACTGTTTCCACTTCAATGAAAGTTCTGCTTACAACAAGCATGGGCAACATTACAATCCAGTTACGTGATGACATGCCTATCACAACAGAAAATTTCAAAAATCTAGTGGAACAGGGTGCGTATGATAATACAACATTTCACAGAGTGATTGCAGATTTTATGATTCAGGGCGGTGACCCAACAACTGGAGACTGGTCTGGAGGAACAGTAGCTAATATAGAAGACGAATTTACGGACACAAACGAAAATAACAGGGGCACCATAGCAATGGCAAAACAAAGTGACTCAACAGGTGCTGTTCTAAAAAATTCGGCAAGTAGCCAGTTCTACATTAACGTTGTTGATAACAATTACCTAGATGAGGACTATTCAGTTTTTGGCGAAGTAATCGACGGCATGGATGTTGTTGATGCAATCTCAAACGTGGAAACATACAATGAAATGCCAGTAGAAGATGTTATACTAATCAAGGCAATGTTCACTGACTAAAGTTTAGGTTAGTCACGCAGTTGAATAGTTTGGTCTAGAAAAGAAAACTATGCCTCCAAACTGGTTGACCCTGTTGCCTGCTGAAGTCTCAGCGTCTATTACACGTGTTTTCACTTTTTTGTTCTTAGCTATCTGTAGCAGTCTGTGAATTCGGCTCTTTTGTTTACTTTCTGACAGATACTTGTCTGTGAGTAGCAGATACTCTGTTCGTGTTAACTTCTTTTTTTCTCTGGCATAGATTGTGTCTTCGATTTCTTTTAAGGAATACAGAACAACAGAGTTGTCTCCTGAACCATAAAGGTGCTTCTCCAAACTGTCAACAATTTGGTCAGCTTCTTCAGAAGTTGTTTGCTCGATTATTTTCGTGAATTCCGTGGTTTTAACCAGTTCAGCAACCTTGATTTGATCATCCGCAGAGCCAATTAATTCACCGAAATTTGCTCTGTTTGTGCTTCTTGATTGAATCAGATACATGTGATGTTTTTTTATGTGCTCTAAAAAGTCTGCGGCGTAGGTTGTTCTTGCTGGAGCTGAAACAACAACACTTCTTACTCCCTCTTTAAGCACAGGTTTTATGGCGTCAATGACTGATTCATGAAAATTGTACAAAACCTTTTCGTCTGTTCTTTTTCCGTTAAGCTCTAACCTAAATGATGGCTTAACTACACGACTAAATATGTGCCACAACAGCGCATGAGTATCTTCAAAACCTACAAGAACCGCAACGGGGTACCCGCGACGGTATCGACGTCTCCGATTCACCAAATTGTCACATTCACCTTTTCCTATCTATCCAGCATATACTATTACAAAACAGACATTTATGAAGAATGAACAAAAAAAGAGTTTTACAGGATGTACAGGTTACTCAAGGATTGCTTTTTTCCTCAAAGATAGCCCTTCAATCAAGAACAGCATCAGAGCAATTGCAGTTATCAATGTGAGATAAACAAGAAGCACATCAGGGAACAGCCCATATGTTAAATAACGGATTAGAACACTGGCGATTTCTGCACTCAATAATCCAGTGAAAAAAAGGGAATAAAAAATGAGCCTGGGCACCAGTGTTCTGCCAACCCACAGGTACCCACTGATTTTTGCTTTCTCTTTTATGATGTACCTGCCTGCCGCGTTCTTCTCTAGCAAGCCCAAATCTTCAAGTTTTTGGAGATGCCTGTAAGCTACGCTGGGGCTACTTAGGTTCACACCTCGCATGACTTCACGTGGACCTACAGGATTGTTTTCTTTGACTACGTAGGTGTACACAGTGAATGTTGTGCCCTCAAGCTCTGTGTTGTCATCATTCGCCACTGTATTGTCCTCATTTCATGGTTCTATTTATTCATAGAAATCCCATGGTGCTGGGTCAAGCAGTTCAATTTCGGCTAGATGCTCATTAGACATGCCAATGTTATGCAGGTATCCATAATTATAAATGTCCAGTTGAACATCCGCAAGGACATTAGGTTCAGGTAGAACAACAACCTCAGTAGAATCACCATATACTATCCAACCGAGCTCTTTCACGCGTACGAAGATCGTCTCGGACGTGTCAACAGCAGAAACCCAATCGTTGTCACCCGCTGGCAAAAACTGAGTAACTGGATTACCGATAGGCCAATAGGTATAGACTCCACCTCCGCCGTTTTCACCGCTGTATATTTCGGGTATGTAGCTAGAGTAGTTCATAAGTTGATTCATTGTTATCTGAAAAGGTGAAGAATGAAGGTCATCTAGCGAATTTAACGCTGGTGGCTCCTCAGAAAGAACGCCCATGTAGTAAGTTACATTTGAAATGCTGCCTTTATCAGTGTAAAACTCAACTTGATACACCCAAAGTTCAGCGATACTAGGAGTTACTATTGCAAAATTACGTGTAACATTGATTACAGCTATTGCTCGCACATTTGGTTCATCCAGTTCTTCAGTGATTGATCTCCCAGTATCTTCATCATAACCAACAGTTACCACGGTTGTATTCTGTCGTTCAAGGTACGCATACACTATCTCAACATCACATAACCCAGAACTACTTGAGGATGTGATAGGGGCGACCACAACAGTTGTATACAGTAGAGGCACAGCCACAAGAATTCCCAGTATCAATCCAATAATGGTTCCTGGAAAAAGTTTTATGCTATTTTTCATTTCAGTCAAGCTCCACAACTGTATTACTTCAAACTTCTAAATAACTCTGCTTAGAGAACAATTTGTTCTTTTAGTGGAACAGACTTAAAAACAAAAAACTCGCGCCAAATAAGCATTTTTATGAACAAAAGGGATAGTGTCTTCTCAGAAAACGCAGATTTCACATAAATGAATCTCTTCCTAGCGAAAACTTATATTTAGCAAATCTTAGTAAACCCCAAACTCAAACAAGAGTGAAATGATAATGGGTGATAAACTAGCAAATCCAGCACCTCTAGGGTTATTAGGATTTGGAATGACTACAGTACTTCTTAACTTACACAACGCAGGTCTATATTCACTAGGCAGCATGATACTTGCAATGGGACTAGTGTACGGCGGGTTAGCCCAAGTGATTGCTGGGGCAATGGAATTCAAAAAGGGAAACACCTTTGGTACTCTTGCTTTCAGTTCTTACGGTTTATTCTGGTGGTCTCTTGTAATCTTGCTACTGCTTCCCAACTTTACACTTCTGTCTCCAGCAGTTACAGCACCAAGTGATACAGCTATGGCGGCATACTTCTTTATGTGGGGCATGTTCACGTTACTGATGTTCTGTGGAACAATCAAAAAGAATCGTGCAATACAGTTCGTCTTTGGCAGTTTAGTTATACTGTTCTTCTTGTTAGCAGCATATCGAGTGACAGGCAACGCAGACCTGCAAACAATCGCGGGAATTGAAGGAATAATCTGTGGAGCAAGCGCAATCTACACAGGAATTGCTGAGGTTCTAAACGAAACATACGACAGAACAATTCTGCCCTTATGTCCAGTAAACAAGTAAAATATATGCAATAGGCAACTTTTTTACGGTTTACCCCCTTTATTCTTTTTTAAATCACATCATCATTCTTCAGGTAGGTTCTAGAATTGGATAAATTCCTGTACAAAAAAGAGATACTAATCGACGACTCAGGCTGGGGCGACCTAATATTGGGCGTAGTAATAGGCGCCCTGAAACTTCCAGAACACAGGTACATGGAACGTCGAATCCCTATTTCTTCGTTCCAGCCGCCTAATTTTCAAAATAAACGCTACCTTGAAGACGCAGTTAAGATTGCAGAAGAGATTGTGAAAGTTATGCAACCTGATGATGAAACCGTTTTTAATGTATGCTCGGGTTATGTTCTTTCTAGTGTGCGCAACTACCTTAGAAAACAGGGTTTCAGAGTTGAAGAAATTGAAGTCACTGGAGAGCTTCAGGAAATGGTTGAGCGTAGCTTCGCTAACTGGTGCAAAGAAGTGGGAATAGAATTTGAGCGCCTAGAAGGCAAACGAAGTTTCAATACTTTTTTGGAATGGGTTGCAGAAAAACCACATCTGAGAGAAAAGCTTGTGAAAACAGGATGGAAGAGCTGGAACCAAAGATGGCGAGAACGTGCATACAACATGCGACAATAATTTGCTTTATTCGATTAGCTTCAAAAGGTTTTCACGGATATAATTGATAAGGTCGTCTTTTGTGCTCTTACTAAAAAGGGTTAATACACTGTTTCGTGTGATTCCCATTGTAAGCCCACGCTCTTGTGCCTCAAAAACCACGTACCAAATCTGTCCATGAGCCAGATAATCCTGATAGAGTTGTGTGTCAGCAAGACCTGAACCTGCTAAGCACAGCTTTTCTACTCCGGGTATTTCAACTTGGTCAAACCAGATTAAGCGTGTTGCTTGTGGATTTGATTCATGAAGTGTTTTGAGGGTTTCGTGCGGAATTGTTGTTTCAACAATTACTCTTGGGGTTATGAAAAGAATCTTGCTGAGCTTGTTAGCCACGTGACTGGATAGTAGCTTTTTTACGCCACGAGCTACAGAAGGCGCTACCACAATCAGAAATGCTCGGTTCTCAAAGCGAGTTACCCAGAAATGTGCTTCTTCAGTAACAGGGTTTTCAACTAGGGTGCGCTGGTAGTAGCGGCTTTGCATAAAATCTGTACTTAAAACGCCTGAAATCAGATTCTCTGCAATACTAAGGTCCAAGATTTGTGTTACTAGATTCACGGTTTCTCCGTTGTTCTTCTCGTAGCTTTGCTCTTCACGGAAATCTTTTAGTTTCTGAACAGTTAAACCAAAATTAAGTTCATCTTTGATTTCAAAAACTTTGGCTGGGAAAACCATGTTTTAATTAACTTCCAACCGTTATTTATTGTTATTTTTAGTTTAACGTTAGATTTAGGAATTTACTCTTTTATTATTTTTCTTTTTTTTGTGGGGGAGTTCAGTTGTAAGTAAATGAGGGTAAACACTTCAATCACATATGCGTTTTCAAAGATTTTTTTATTCATTTAAAGACTTCTTTTCCCCAAAACTCGTCTCCAGCTCTACGACAAACAGGACATAAGACACTTCGTTTAACTGAGTTGTTGTGCTTTCGCATGTGGTCGCTTATCGTCTTTGTTGAACGGCTGAGCTGGTCAGAAATTACCGCGTAGCTGTTACCTTCCGCATACAGTGAAATAATTTGCATGTGTTCTTTGTCTCCAACTGTTGAAAAGTTTCCTTTGTTTTTTCCTTCTTTCAGTTCTACGCCATACTTGATTTTCAAACCCACGTTAGCCACAATATTTTCTTTTTCCTCTTTTTTGTCAAAAGTTTAGCTATAGTAAAAACTATAAGGAAAATACGAGAAAAAGCTTGTTTATGAAAACAGATAAACTAATTATAGGATTGATAGTGCTAGCTTTCGCTGCAATTTTGCTCGCTGATGCAATCCTGACGACTGTAGACCCAGCCAGTCAATTGTTTTCGCCAAATGACGTTAAAGGCATAGTAGGCATGGCGTTGGTGGTTCTGGCAGTATCATATTTCACAAAAACAAGGGAATGACAACAAAAAACTTTCCATCCCCCTTTTTTTGTTTAGCAAACACGCTGATAGTTTATGGCTGAAACACCGTTAAGATGCTAAGCTGCTAGTTTTTGGCATGTGCTTCTTTTTCATTTTGTTTACAATGTTTTTTGAGGTGTACCAAATAGAGAAGAAAGAACATAACATATCCAAGTTAAGAAAAGTCAGAAGAAATGGGGTTTGCTGAGGCTCCTGCACGCGCATTAAGAGGAGAAAAACGAAAAAAACAAAACAGCTACTATTGCTTTTTGTTATTTTTCATTTTGTGTGCTTGAGCCTTTTCAGTCCCCGTTTTTCTTCCGTTG
>JAOZIF010000042.1 GCA_026014495.1 Candidatus Bathyarchaeum sp. | reverse complement strand
TTCCCCCGCTTGGATGGAAAATAAATCTTAATATATAATATGCTTTAGAAATCTAATAAACGTACCGCATTTTCAAATCACCGTTTTTTGTTTGAGAACAGTTTTATTTTCCTAGTTACCTTCAGGTTAGATGTTGGTGGACTCTGATGGACTTTGAGTTAACTAAACAGCAACTGAAATTGAAGGATTCTGTCAGGACTTTTTGCGAAAAAGAATTCGATTCAAAACTTGCTCTAGAGTTGGATAAAAATGAAGTTTTTCCCATGGAGCTTTACCGTAAGGCTGCAAAGCATGGATTTTCGAGTCGGTTTATTCCAGAAAAGTATGGAGGTATCGGAGAGGGGTATTTGGCGTCTTGTTTAGCTATGGAAGAAATGTGTAGGGCAGACTCGTCTTTGGGGTTGGCGTGTATGATTGGAACTTTTGGAAGCGATTTGCTTTTGCTTAAAGGAACAGAGGAGCAAAAGAACATTTACTTGCCGCATTTATGCCGTGGAGACAGTATATCAGCTGCTGCATTTACGGAGCCATCCCGTGGAACTGACATATCGACAGTGGATACTATTGCAGTTAAGGATGGAAAAGAGTGGGTGATTAATGGGACAAAAACGCTCATAACAAATGCGCCCATTGCTGATTTTTTCATAGTTTTGTGCCAGACAGGAAGTAGAGAGCTTCCACGCAAGAGTCAATCTTTGTTCATAGTAAACAAGGAAGCAAACGGACTGTCGGTCACTAAGTTGTCAAACAAGATGGGAATCAGGTGTGTAACAACAGGAGAAGTTTCGTTTAAAGATGTTAGAGTGAGTGAAAAAAGTCTGCTAGGAAAACAGGGTGAGGGTTTTAGTTATTCTATGGAGTTTTTCACAATAAGCAGAACCTCCATCGCGGCTCAGGCAATAGGAACAGCTCAGGGAGCCCTTGAAATTGCAGTTAATTATGCACAAAAAAGAGAATCCGCGGGGCAGCCAATAATACGGTTTCAGCAGATAGGCGCCAAACTAGCTCAAGTGGCAACAGAAATTGAGGCAGCAAGACTGTTGATGTATAAGGCGGCGTGTAGTATCGACCAAAACAAGGTGGACCCAATGTTGACTTCTATGGCGAAACTTTACGCAAGCAGTGTTGCGGTTAGGGCGGCTGATGCTGCAATTCAGACTTTGGGCGGTTATGGTTATCTGGGTGATTATAAGGTTGAGCGTGCCTACAGGGACGCAAGAGTAACCGAGATTTATGAGGGAACATCTGAAATTCAGAGGTTAGCCATTCTAAAGCAGTTACTCAAGTCATACTAAAAGCATGCATTGTTCTGAGATGTCTAACATGTCCAGCAGCTACAAGACAATAAAGCTCAAAAACAAACAGCACATAGCATGGATAATTTTGGACAGAGCAGACAAACTCAATGCAATAAACTCGGTTATGCTTCAGGAACTCTCAAACGCACTAGACATGATTGAAAAAGATGAGAATACTAGATGTGTTATATTTGTGAGCAATGGAGAAAAGGCATTCAGTGCTGGGGCAGACCTCACAGAACTTTGCAGTCTCACGCCAGAAACTGCGGCACAATTCTCAATAAAGGGACAACAAGTTTTCACGAAAATAGAGGCATGTTCTAAACCTGTTATAGCAGCAATTAAGGGCTATGCTTTAGGTGGAGGGCTGGAACTAGCGTTAGCATGTGACTTCAGAATTGCCTCTGATAACGCAGAACTGGGATGTCCTGAAATAAAATTGGGGTTGGTTCCGGCGTGGGGGGCAACACAAAGGCTACCTGCAGTAGTTGGAGTGTCTAATGCTAAACAGTTGATAATGACAGGGGACACAATACAAGCCAACGAAGCATTAAAGATTGGTTTGGTGGACAAAGTCGTTCCCTCAAATGAGCTGGAGGCTGATGTAGAAGGGTTAGCTCAAAAACTGGTTAAACACTCGCCAGTAGCTCTAAAGTATGCAAAGCTTGCCGTAAATTCTGTAGCCCAAAGTTTATTTGATTGTGGATTAAAGAAGGAAACAGAAGATTTTGCCCTACTTTTTTCTGAAAAAGAAACAAAAGAAAGAATAGAGGCGTTTGTGTCTCAGAGAAACAAAAAATAGGGAGACTGTAAAGTCAGAATAGCAGTGTTGGGCAGGGATGAAAAACGAATAGAGTAGCGATTATTGGGGTGGGTCACAGCAGATTTGGGGACAGGTCAGATGTTAATCTCTCTGAGTTATCGTTTGAGGCAATAAATCCAGCCCTTCAAAGTGCAGACTTAACAGCCAAAGAAATACCATACATGTCTCTAGGTTCGATGGGTGTTTGGTCAGAGGAGCCCTTGCCCGCCGTTGTTATAGCAGAATACTGTGGTCTAACCGGAGCAGGACTGGTCAGATGTGAAGCAGCTTGTGCTTCAGGAAGCGCCGCCGCATTCAATGCCTATTCTGCGGTTAGGAGTGGTCAAATGGACACGGCTTTGGTTGTTGGAGCAGAAAAGATGAGACAAATAGACATGCCAACTGTGATGGAGATGATTGGCAGAGCAGGATATTACATGTGGGAGTTCGAAAATTTTGGCATGACGTTCCCAGCATATTACGCAATTCACGCAGTCCAGCATATGGAAAAATATGGCACCACCGAAGAAGACCTTGCTTTGGTTGCCGTTAAAAGCCACAAGTATGGTGCTATGAATCCACGGGCTCATCTGCAGCACGAGATAACCGTGGAGAAGGCACTTGCTTCCAGCATGGTTGCATGGCCATTAAAGCTCTATGATTGCTGTCCGATAACTGATGGCGCGGCAGCCGTGGTTTTAGCTTCTGAAGCAAAAGTCAAAGAGCTTGGAGTAGAAGACCCTGTGTGGATAGAAGCAATTGGGGTTAGTTCGGATACTGCAAACATTTCCAAGAGAGAAACGTACGTTGGGTTAGAGGCTTCTGTAAAAGCATCAAAGATGGCGTATAATATTGCAGGAATCTTGCCAAAAGATGTGGATGTGGCAAATGTTCATGATTGCTTTACTATCGCAGAGATTATGGCTTATGAGGACTTGGGCTTTTGTAAAAAAGGTAAAGGAGCCAAAATGGTGCGTGAAGGCGAAACAGAAGTGGGCGGCAGAATCCCAGTTAATGTTGATGGTGGATTGAAGGCTAAGGGTCACCCGATTGGAACTACTGGTGTTTCTATGCTTGCTGAGTTGACAAAACAGTTGCGTGAAGAGGTTAAACCAAAAAGTAGGCAGGCGCCAATGAAAAATTATGTTGCCTTGGCACATAACACTGGGGGAACAGGTCACTACGGCTATGTGACGATACTTCGGAGATGAAAGAATGGTTGATAAGCCGTTATCGTTGAAAAGCTCCAGAACTTTGCAGATAACCTATAATCTGCCCATAAGCAGGACCTCAAAGTTTTGGGAGGGGCTTAAAGAGGGAAAAGTTTACGCTACAACATGCCAAAAGTGTGGTGTGCTGCATTTTCCGCCTGTTGCTGATTGTGGAGAGTGTGGCTCATCTGAAGTGGAGTGGACCAAATTAGATGGCGAGGGCGAGATTGTTACGTTCACTCAGGTTTTTGTGAAGCCAGCCAGCTTCTCAAAGGAGCCACCGTACATTGTTGCTGTTGCTCAGCTCAAGGAGGGCATTAAGGCGTTAGCTTGGCTAACAGGCATTAAAAGAGAGAAAGTGAAGGCGGGCATGAAAGTTAAGCTGGTGGCAAAGGTTTTCTCTGACAAAGTTGCCTACGAGTTTGTTCCATTATAGAAAAAGAGGGCGAAAGAAACGTCAGGTAAAAAGATTCAGCGGGTAGCAGTTATTGGAACTGGATTGATGGGTCATGGGATAGCGCAGACTTTCGCAGTGAAAGGCTATTACGTGAGCCTTGTGAGCCGAAACAAAGACAGTTTAGCAAAAGCTGTTGAGGAGATTGAGTGGAGTCTTAGCAAGTTCGTGAAAAGGGGCACAATTAGCAACAGTGAAGCTCAAGCGGTTTTGTCAAAGATAACAACAACCACCTCTTATGAGAAAGCGGTGAAGGATGCTGATTTGGCTTTGGAGTGTGTTTCAGAGAAAATGGAGCTGAAAAAGCAGGTTTTCTCCAACATTGACAAAGTTGCGCCAGCTCACACAATCATAGCAACTAACACGTCCACTTTGAGCGTAACAGAGATGGGAAATGCAACAAACAGAGCCGCGAAGACAGTTGGGATGCACTGGTTTATTCCGCCGCAGTTAACGCAACTTATTGAAGTTATCAAAGGTGAACAAACCAGCAACCAAACGGTTAACGCAATAATGGAGGTAAGCAAATCGCTTGGAAAGACTCCAATACTGTGTAAAAAAGATGCAAGGGGATTTATTGTCAGCAGGATTCTTGTGGCAGTTTTTAACGAGGCTTTCTGGACATACAGCCGCAAAGAAGCAACCATGCAGGAGATAGATGCAGCTGTAAAATACAGGGGCAAATTTCCGATGGGCTGGTTTGAGCTTGTTGATTTTGTTGGCGTAGACGTCGAATATGACGCCAGCAAGATACTGCACAAAGCTCACGGCAAAAGATTCCAGCCACGCTTGGAAATTACTGAGCCTTTAGTCAAAGCAAAAAAGCTAGGTCAAAAAACGGGGATGGGCTTTTATGATTGGAGCAAAGGCAGACCATCCATATCCAAAGAGTTGAAGAAAAAGTATGATGTGGAGCGCTCTTGGGCGGTTGCCGCCAATGAGGCTGCGTGGATGATTCTTGAAGGTGTTGCAGAGCCAGAGAGCATAGATTTAGGAATGAAGCTGGGCACAGGATGGCCTTTTGGTCCCTGCGAATACGCCGACACCAAGGGGTTAGATTGGATACTAAATAAGTTGGAGGCAGCCTACAGTAAATACCCAATTAGCTTGTACAAACCGTGTTCTCTGCTCAAAGATTACGTACAAAAGGGCTGGACTGGCAAAAAAGAGGGAAAAGGCTTTCACAAATACACATAAACTAGGATTGGATGAGTTTTGGAAAAATCTAGTTCTTGTTGTATGCTAATGCTTGTGTGAACTTTTTTAGTAAATGTGTGCTGTGCAGATTTTTTCAGAAAAAAAGTTAGTTTTCAACAATGTACCTCTATTTGTATCCTAATATGCCGCACAGAAGTGTGAATAAACTAAGTTTGTAATATTGAATTTTCAGAACTTTAGTTTGGACTGACATGAGTTTTAGCTACTATCAGTGTGGCAGTTTGGAAGATGTCAGGCAGTGCTCTGAGTTTATCGGTTAGAAACTCGTTTAGTTCATCTAAAGTGTCAGTGCTTACTTGTAGCAAACCATCATATTCTCCGTAAGTCATGCTTACGCGTGTGACTTCTTTGAAATCTGCAACTTTTTGGAGTATATTCTTCTCGCTACCTGGATTCAATGTAACTAACACGTATGCTATCACTGCCATTTGAATTCCTCGTCTAACAAACTTTGCATTGCAGAACTTTAACCTTTTGCATAACAGCAGTTAAAACAATAAAACAAAAAGAAAGCTATTGTGGTAATTGTACCAGTTCTTGTGCCAGTGCAGCTGCTCCAATTGCCCCCGTATTTGCGCCCAACGCAGCTTTAACGATTTTCAAGTTTTTAACAGCAGATTCCAATGCCATGTTTTGAATGTCGTTTTTCACGATTTGAATAAGCTCTGGAATACCGTCGATTACGCCGCCTCCAAGGACAAGAATGCAAGGATTGAAGGCATTAACGATGCTAACCGCTCCAGCAGCCAAGTAGTGCCCAGTTTCCTCAACTATATGTCGAGATAAAAGGTCGCCTTCATGGTAAGCTTTGCTCACATTAGCTGCAGTAATGTTCTTGGCACCGCCTGCTAAAGACACTAAATGTTTTCCTTGTTGTGAAACAAGTCTAATAGCCTCTTGAGCGCGTTCAGCTATTGCCCAACCGCCCACATAAGCCTCTATGCAGCCTTTGTTAGGGCAACGGCACTTTCGTCCATCATGAACAAGTGTAATGTGTCCCAACTCTCCGGCACTGTTAGTGCAACCAGAAAGAACATGTCCGCCACTTATGACTCCCCCACCTACACCAGTGCCAACAAAAAGAACCGCCAAATCGTCTACGCCTCTTCCTGAACCATACTTCCATTCGGCTAAGGTAGCTGCACGAACATCATTGGTCACAGCCACAGGCAATTTGACTATTTGCTCCAGTTTTTGCTTTAAGGGAAAATTTTTCCACCCTAAGTTAGGAGAACCATGCACAACGCCTTTTGTGTCCACTTGGGCGGCTACGCCGATTCCAAGAGCTTTAGCTTCTTTACCTGTTTTTCGGAGACAAACATCTATTCCCGACAAGATATCATCAATGACTTTTTTTGGTTCCTTTGAAGCATGAATCAGCGAGTTATGGGCATACACAAGTTGACCCTTAGCATCCACTAATGCCACATTGACTTTGGTGCCTCCAAGGTCAACACCCAACGTGAGGGGCTCATTAATCTTTTTTTTCACCATAGTTTTTTCACTCAGCCACTACACTGTTAGTGTATTAATTCTAAACTTCGTAAACCTAGTTTTAGGTTATCTATCCAACAGCACATGGATAAAATGAATGTAATCAAGAAAACAGATTAACTTTTCTACAAGCCTAAAGAATAAGACTGAAAGAAAAAAATAAACAAAAAGAAAAAAGGGAAAAAAAATCCCAGTTATGGCTTTTAGTAGCCCTCAGGCATTCCGCCTGGAGGAGCCCCTTCTTTGGGTTTAGTCGAAGCAATCACGTCGTCAATTCTCAATATCATGGAAGAAACTTCCGCGGCTGACTTCATTGCCTGCTCCTTAACTTTCAAGGGCTCAATGACTCCACTCTCGTAGCTGTTAACGATTTCTCCCTTGAAAACATCAACGCCCATCAAGTGACCGTTCTTCTTTTCGTGAGCAGCCCTCAACCCAACAAGAATATCAATTGATTCTAAACCAGCGTTTTCAGCCAAAGTTTTAGGAACAACTTCCAGCGAATCAGCAAATGCTTCTATTGCAAGCTGCTCCCTGCCGCCAACCTTTGTAGCAAAGCCACGAAGAACTTTCGCAATTTCAGCTTCTGTGGCACCGCCACCAGCAACAATCATGTTATCTTTAACTACATCAGCAACAACTGACAAAGCATCGTTCATTGCCCGGTCTGCTTCATCAACCATTCTTTCTAGACCAGCACGAATGAGAATCGCAACTGAGCGGGGTTCTTTGCATTTTTCTACAAAGACCATCTTATCGTCTCCAACCTTACGCTCTTCAACGATTCCTGCTTCACCTAAGTCTGCACTCTTCAAGTCATCCAATTTTGTGATGACCTTTCCTCCAGTGGCTCGAGCTAGTTTCTCCATGTCTGATTGCTTAACTCTTCGCGCAACAATAACTCCTTCCTTTGCTAGGAAATGTTGAGCCATATCGTCAACACCTTTCTGGCAGAAAAGAACAGTTGCACCTGAAGCTTTAACCTTTGAAACCATACCCTTGAGCATACTGGTCTCTTTATCTAAGAAAGCTTGCATCTGCGTAGGATCACGTATTCTAATTTCAGCTGAAAACTCGGTCTTCTCCACTTCTAGAGGAGAATCAAGCAGAGCAATCTTTGCATTTTCAACACGCTTGGGCATACCTGCATGAACAATCTCTTTGTCGATGATTATGCCTTTGATAAGCTCAGTATCAAATAGGCTCTTTCCAACTTTCTTAACACGCTGAATATTATCAATATCTGCGATAGTCTTATCGCCACGTTTCTCAGCTATCAGTTTAACCGCATCAATAGTGATGTCAGACAAGTGACTTCGAGCATTACCTACTGCTTTGCTTCCCATGGAAGTCATGGAAACTTTCTTTAGGGTTTCACGGTCATCAATGTCAACTGTTATCGCCAATTTGCCTAAAGCATCCACAGCTTTTTCAACAGCTTTTCGGTATCCTTTCACAATAACTGTTGGGTGAATGTTTTGGTTTAGCAGTTCTTCTGCTTTTCGCAAAAGCTCTCCAGCCAAGATTACAGAGGTAGTGGTTCCATCACCAACCATATCGTCTTGGGTTTTTGCTATTTCCACCATCATTTTTGCAGCTGGATGCTGAACGTCAATCTCGTCAAGTATTGATGCTCCATCGTTGGTTATGGTTATGTCACCTAAACCATCAATGAGCATTTTATCCATGCCACGAGGTCCCAGAGTGGTCCTCAAAACTTCGGCTATGACTTTTGCAGCCATAATGTTATTTGTTTGAGCTTCCTTTCCACGTTTGCGTGAGGTTCCTTCTTTAAGAATAAGAACGGGTTGTCCGCCTTGTGTAGTTAAATATGCCATACAAATCCTTCCTGTTTTACGAGTGAATTCTAGCTACTGCAATTTCGGCAGAGAATATAAAGTTTTTCACTAACTAAATAGAGAGGCAAAATTTGTGCCTCTAGGAAAAAAGGTAGGCAAGTCTGTTTATTTTTCTAAGACTTTTCGTGAGGCTATCTCGATGTCTTCTGCTTTAACGGTTTTTCTTCCAGCATGCATAGCATAATCAATAGCTTCTTTGGCTATTTTGACTCCTATGTCATCAAGCTCTTTTGCCAGTGCTTTCGCAGCTGCCTCGCTTACTCTGCTTGCTCCTGCTTTCTTGCAGATTCGGTGCATTGGAGCTACAGATAATTCTGGATTCTTCATAACAAACCCCTTCGTAGCCTCTTTTTTATTTAAGGCAGTATTTAAGTTTTTCATTCGCTTTTAAACCTTTAATGTTCTTCTTTTTACGTTTAATCCGTTTTTTTCCGTTTAATAACGCAGAGGGTTAATGGATGAGGATAAGTATGAGAGTTTACAGTGTATTTTGTTGACTAAAAAGCGGTAACCAGCAAAAGAAGAGTGTGCTTAAGAATGGTTACATTAAACCTTGAAAAGATTTTTGAGCCTAAAAGCATCGCCGTAGTTGGGGCAAGCGATGAAGAAGGCTCTGTTGGATATGCTTTAATGAAGAACCTCACCAAAGCGGGTTACCAAGCAAAAGTGTACCCAGTTAACATTCATAAAACACAAATTTTGGGTTTTAAAGCATATCAAAATGTTGCGCAACTCCCAGAAACTGTTGACTTGGCGGTTATTGCGACCCCAGCTAAAACAGTTCCAGACATAGTTGAGCAGTGCGGCAAAGCAGGAATAGTTGGAGCTATAATTATTTCAGCAGGATTCAAAGAGGCAGGACCAAAAGGCAAAGAATTAGAGAACAAAATTCTTGAAACAAAAAGAAAGTACAACATGAGAATAGTGGGTCCAAACTGCCTAGGAGTAATTCGCCCAAGCATTAACCTTAACGCAACATTCACAAACAAACTCCCCAAACAGGGAAACATAGCATTCATTTCTCAGAGCGGCGCGTTAGGCTCCGCAGTTCTCGACTGGGCAACCCACGAAAACATCGGATTTAGCAACTTTGTTTCAGTAGGCTCCATGATTGACATTGACTTCGGAGACCTAATCGACTACTTTGGCACCGACCCCAAAACCAGAAGCATACTAATGTATGTTGAAGGAATAACTAGCGCCAGAAAATTCATGAGCGCAGCAAGACACTTTGCCAGAACAAAGCCAATAATCGTTGTGAAGGCAGGAAAATTTGATGAAACCGCCAAAGCAATAGCCGCTCACACTGGAGCACAAGCAAGTGAAGATGTGGCATATGGAGCCGCGTTTAAGCGTGTTGGAATAGTTCGCGTAGAAGAAATCGGCGACCTCTTCAACTGTGCAGAAGTTTTAGGAGTCCAACCGCTTCCAAGAGGAGCAAACCTAGCCATAATCACAAACACAGGAGGCGCAGGAATCATGGCTGCGGATGCACTTATAGCGGGAGGAGGAAAATTAGCCAAATTAGACCCAAGTTCTGTCGAAAAATTAGACGATACTTTGCCTTCTCACTGTAGCAAAGCAAATCCAATCGACATCTTAGGAGATGCAAAAACTGACAGATATGAAACATCGATTAATGTATGTCTTAGCGACAAAAACGTTGACGGTTTACTGATAATTTATGCGCCTCAAGGTCTGGCAGACTCTGTGGAGGTCGCAAAAACTGTTAGCAAACTTTGTGAGAAAAAAGAGTTTGGTAAACCAGTTTTAACGTCATTTATGGGCTATGCAGAAGTGGAAGAAGCAAACAGGATTCTTAACCAGAACAGTATTCCAACATATTCTACGCCAGAGCAGGCAATCAAGACATACCTGTACATGAATCAATACAAACGCAACCTTGAACTGCTGTATCAGACCCCTGAAGAGTTGCCTGTGGACAGTTCACCTCCTAAACGTCCCATAACTGTGGTAATCAGGGAAGCTGCAAAAGAAAACAGGGAAACCCTAACTGAAATAGAATCGAAACAGATTCTGGAAAACTACAAGATTCCAGTCATACAAACATTAACTGCAGAAACAGAAGACCAAGCAGTTTTTGTAGCATCCAGTATCGGCTATCCGCTGATTTTAAAGATTCTTTCACCACAAATTGACCCTAAATCAGACACTGAAGCAATAAGGGTTGGCATCAAATCGGATATTGAACTGCGAGAAGCATACCGCAAAGCTATGAAACAGATTAAAGAGCAAAAACCAGAAGCAACAATTCTCGGAGTCTCAATTCAGCCCATGAACAAAAAACAAGGATACAAAATGAGGCTAGGAGCAAAAACGGACTCGCTGTTTGGTCCAATAATACTGTTTGGAATGAACAATGGCGACGAAGTTTTTGATGACGCCGCAGTGGGTATTCCTCCTCTAAATCAGGCCTTGGCTAGAAGAATAATTGAAGAAGCAAGAGGCTACAAAAACTTGTCACCAGCAAACCTTAAGCCGCTAGAAGAGATCGTGGTGCGGCTTTCTCAGTTGCTTGTTGATTTTCCGCAAATAAAACAGGTAGACATCAACCCATTGTTAGTCAACCAAAACGATGCATTAGCTCTTGACGCCAAAATAGTAATCGACAAAGCTCATGCTTCAACAAAATTTGAGCCCCATGAACATTTAGTGATAAGCCCGTACCCAAAAAAGTATGAAATCGCATGGAAGATGCGTGACGGCAGAAGTGTCCTGTTAAGGCCTATAAAGCCTGAGGATGAGCCGCTGTGGCTTGAAATGTTCAAAAACTTTTCAGAACAGTCCATACGCTACAGGTTCTTTCAGATAATCAAAGACACACCACATGAAGTGAGGGTTCGCTACTCCAACATTGATTACGACAGAGAAATAGGCATAGTTGCAGAACTAAAAGAAAAAGAACAACGACACATTTTGGGTGTTGTAAGGCTAATCATCGAACCTGACGGAAAAACTGGTGAAATAGCATTCATTGTCGCAGACCCTTGGCAGGGACTAGGCTTAGGCTCCAAGATGGTGGATTACATGATAGAAATCTGCAAAGACAAGCAACTGGAAACAGTTTACGCATTCATGCTACCCGACAACCACAGAGCTATTAGCCTCGTAAAGAGGATGGGATTCAGTATCGAACACTCACAAGACGTAACAAAAGCAACACTCAACCTAAAGGAGTAAACAGTTCAGCGGTTGTGAGTCAAAGACCTAAGAGCATCCTCAAAAATATTTAGGGTTTCTTTATCGTAAAGACAAAAAACCACCCGCTCCAGCCCTGTTGGACCTTCCAGATACGCGATTACCGTTGAAAGCATAATCGTTGCACATCGGTCTTTTGGAAAACCAAAGATTCCAGTGCTTATTGCAGGAAAAACGATAGTGCTCAAGCGGTTCTTGTCAGCCAACTTTAAAGAGTTCAAAGTTGCATCCTTGAGTTTTTCATCCTCATGATCGTCCCCATGTATTGGACCCACAGCATGAATCACATGTTTAGCCGCCAAGTTTCCGCCAGTTGTTATAACTGCCCCTCCCACACGGGTGCCACCTATCTTGTTGCATTCTTCTTGAATTGCAGGTCCGCCATGTCTTCTGATTGCTCCTGCGACCCCGCCGCCTAACTGCAGTGCAGCGTTTGCAGCGTTAACTATGGCGTCTGTGGTTTGCTGGGTTATGTCTCCCTGAACAAGCTCTATTACTGTGTTGTTGATTTTGGTGCTCATGGTTAATCTACAAAATAGTGGTGTGGATAGTTTTTAGTTCTTACCATCTTTTTTGCAGCTTAACAAAGAAATGGGGGAAATTAAACGGGGATGTCCCGTTTTCGGAACACAATCAAGCTTCCAATAACCAATGCTACATTGATTGCACCTAACACAAGCACGTCGAGTCCAAGGTTTGCATAGTTTCCTGCTCCAAAAAGTTGCGCAGTGTCGTAGTAGAACCACGTTGAGAAATACTGCATAGTTTTGCCGATGTCGGGACTCATTACTGGCGAGAAGTCACCGATAAAGAACATGATAAACATCACAATTACCGCTGCTAATGTGGTTTTTTTGGCGTCAAGAAAGATGGTTGAAGCAAAAACTGCGGTCATCACTAAGGTTCCAAGATGCAGTGTTGTTATCAAGAACACAACAGCTACACGGTCCCAGTATAGGCCTTCTTGGATGAAAAGGTCTGACGAAACCATGCCTAATGCTACAAACACGGTGATGATTGCCATCAGGCCTATAATGAACACGTAAATGAATGATATTTTTCCGAGCAGGTATTCTTCTCGGGATACAGGTTTTGAAAGAGTTAAGTCGATTGTGTGGTTTTCTACGTCTTGTGGTAATAGACTGCTTGCAACGTAAACAAGATAAATGCCACAGTACAGCCACATGAAAGAATAGATGTACGAGCTAAGTAGAGAGTATGGATTGGTTATGTCGAGTTCTCCGCCTAACAGTGCAAGCATGGATTCGGGTAGGCTGTTTATGTAGTCTTCCAGTTGACTGATGTCCAACGAGTTGAACATATTAATTATATACAATCCCATCAAACCGACGAGAATGCCAACTCCTAGAATGGACAATTTTTTGTCGAAAACGTCTTCTTTTGTGATGATAAATGACTTCCACATCTTTAGGATGCCTCCTGTTTTTTGTTATTGGGATGGTTTTCATAGGGCGACACTTGGTAATATTCAAGGAAGATGTCTTCTAGTGTCGAGTTTCTGATGTTCACGTCACTGTAGGGAACACTCTGTAGCCACGACAATACAGCATCAAGATTGTTTCGGGTACACAAGAAAGCAAGACTAGAATTTTGCACAGTCAGATTCTTGACAGCCTTTGTTAACTGTACTGGAAGCTTCTTTGTGTCTTCTGAAGAAACTAGCTGCACTTCAACATGCTTAAATGCAAGGTCTTTTAGATGCGATAGAGTTGCCACTTCAACCAAAGAACCTCTGTTAATGATGCCTACACGATGAGCAACTTTTTCTACTTCCTCTAGCTGGTGGGAGCTAAGAAATACTGTGCAGTTTGATTCTAGTTGTTTTTTGGCTAATAGCTTGTAAAATTCGTTTTTAATTAGTGGGTCTAAACCGGAAGTGGGTTCATCCAAGATAAGAAGGTCCACGTCTGGAACTAGAGTTAAGATTATGCCGATTTTTTGTTTGTTGCCTTTTGAGAGTTCCTGAACTTTTTTGTCCATGTCAAGGTTCAGTTGTTGTGCAAGTTCTTTGACTGATTTCCAGTTGATTTTTCGGTTGTATAATTTGAACATGTATTCTAGGATTCTTTGTGAGGTCCAGTTTTTTGGGAATCCCATTTCTCCAGGCAGATATGCTATTTGGTTGTGGATTTGTTGTGAATCTAGTTGGGTGTCGTATCCGAAGATTGTGGCTTTTCCTGATGTGGGGCGTATCATGTTGAGTAGTAGTCTGATGGTTGTGGTTTTTCCTGCGCCGTTTGGTCCTAGAAAGCCGAAGATTTCTCCTTGGTTGACTTGTAAATTGAGGTTTGTTATGCCGATGTGTTTGCCGTAGTATTTGGTGAGGGCGGTTGTTTTGATTGTTTGAGGTGTTGTCATTTATTTCCACCTGTTTCAAATTTCATGAATATTGAAACGTGTGTTATTGGTAGTGACAAATATTTAAAGCTTTTCAAAATTCACGAAAAATGAAAAACGTTTATATCAACCACAAACAAACTAGCAAACATAATGAAACCCAATAACACCCAAACCGCCGAACAAACACTCAAAGAAATAGAAAACAAACTTGTCGACACACTAACAAGCCTAAGTTACCTCAAAGGACGAACACCAAAACACTCCAAAATCACCGCACTCACCTACATCCACAAAAAAATCACCCAAAAACAATTACGAGAACACACAGGCTACAGCATGGGAACAATCTCAAACATTCTTCAATCCCTAGAAAAGATGGGCATAATCCACAAAACCCAAGACCCACAAACAAGAGAATACAACTACGAACTCGAAGGAACAATCACACAACCAGGGTCTCGTTCAGTAACCAATATCTTCGAATATTTTGCTCAACAAAAAGAATTCCTCAACAAAATCAAAGCCAAACTAGACCAACCACACATTTCAAACAAAAAAGGCTACCAAAACATAAACGAGTTCATCAACAAAATGAATGCTATCTTTCCTGCAATAGAAAAAGCAACACAAAAAATGTTAACACAAATCTCAGATAAAAACGGGAGCGAACAAAACTAATGAACCCAGACAAGAATCTACAGGACCCTCATGGATACGCCCCAGAAATCAGAGAAATCGAAAAAGAAATAATAGAGTTTTTTGCAGCAAAAGCTTTGGAATTCACTGGACGCCACATAATCATTTCTAAGGTCATGACATATTTTTACATCAGAAAAAATTTGACTCAACAAGAATTGCAGAAATTAACAGGATTCTCAGCAGGAACTATCTCAAAATCGGTGCGCCAACTACTAAAGATGAACATCATCGCCAAAGAAATGGTTCCGGGTACTCACAAGCACAGCTATAAAATGGAGAAGCTGCCTTTCATTTCTCCTCGCTACTTTTTGAGAACAGAAAGCATCATGGATGAGCAAATTCTAGAACTTGAAAAAATGAAGAAAACATTGGAAGCCAACAGGGAAGAGATGGAAAACTTTGAGGCATACCAAAAAAGCTGCACAACAATAAACCAACTCTTGAAGTTACTACCTAACGTCTCTGGCTTTATAGAAGAAATTGAAGAAGAACTAAAGAAACAAAAAAAGATGAAATAATATCATCCAAAATGCTCAGAAAACTTGAGCATCAGCAATAAGCAAACAAGACGTAAATAACAAAATTAGGAAATAAAAACTGAAGGAAAAAGTTGAAGGGAATTGGTTACTGTACTGCTTCTACCTTTTTTACTTCAGGTATGTGCTTTTTGAGGAAGTTTTCAACTCCCCATTGCAGAGTCATTGCAGACATTGGGCATCCGCTGCATGAGCCTTTAAGTTTCACTTTTACGATGCCGTTATCGAATCCGACGTATTCTAGGTCTCCGCCGTCAGCTTGCAGTTGTGGTCTTACTTGTTCAAGAGCATTTTTCACCCGAGTTTCTACAGGTTCACTCATTTAGATTCACCATTTCTAGTTACGAGTTTAAAATATAAACTACCCAAAAAAGCTTTTGATTTTACGACAAACACACAGAACAACGTTTTTACATAATATCAACCATGCAAATGTTGTTTGGTGGTCTGTTTGAGAATCGGGTTTCATGTCTCAATTCATGGGTCTATTGACACAGCAGTAGATAGAGCCATCGAACTGGACTGTAACACGTTCCAGATTTTCACCAGTAACCCCAGACAGTGGTATTCAAAAGAACTAGTCACGGAGGATACTAAAGCTTTCTCCAACAAGGTGAAAAAGCACAGCATTAACCCTGTTTTTGCTCACATGCCTTATCTTCCGAATTTAGCGTCTCCAAAAGATGATGTCTACGAAAAATCCGTGAAAACACTTACATCAGAACTAAAAAGATGCAATCAACTAAAGATTCCATACTTGGTGACCCATCTAGGCAGCCACCTGGGAGTAGGCATGCAAACAGGGTTTACCCGATTAATCAATGGAATCAACAAATCCCTCAATGTTACTGATGGAAGGGTTATGTTGCTTCTTGAAAACACCGCTGGAACAAAAAACAGCATGGGCAGCACATTCGAAGACATACAATACATTATCAAACGACTAAAACATCCTGAACGTGTTGGAGTATGCTTTGACACCAGCCACGCTTTTGCTGCAGGCTACGACCTCAGAACAAAAGAAACCATAGGAACAACACTCAAACAAGCTGATGACACAATAGGGTTTGAGAAGATTAAACTTGTTCACCTAAATGACTCAAAAGGAGACTTGAACTCACGAATAGACCGTCACGAACACATAGGCATGGGAAAAATTGGCGAAGAAGGCTTCAGAAACGTTCTAGCAAGCAGGCTAGGAACATTGCCTCTGATAATGGAGACACCTAAAGATTCTAGACGCAGCGATGTTGGAAATCTAGAGAAAGTGAAGGAACTGGCTGCTGGATTATAGATTGTGCCGTAACATTTAGCTGCGTTTTTCGATTGGAACAAACTCTCTTCCATACTCGCCGATATACTTGGATGTTGGACGAATAAGAATCGCATCTACATACTGCTCTAAAGTATGGGCAACCCATCCACTTACTCTGCTACAAGCAAAGAATGATGTAAAGAAGTCTCGGGGCACTCCCAAAGCGTGCATAACTAATGCCGCATAAAAGTCCACATTAGGAAAAATGCCCTTTTTATCGTGAACTGTAAGCTCAATTTTTTTACATTTATTATAAATAGACAAAGTGTCTTTTTGGTGGCACAAACTTTCAGCCATTTCTCTAAGATGTTTTGAACGGGGATCTTCAGATTTATAGACCCTATGACCAAAGCCCATGATTTTCTTTTTGTCATCAAGCATGGTCTGTATGTATTCCTCAACTTCATCGAGACTGTTTATTTCATAGAGCATCTTCATCACCCTCTCGCTAGCTCCACCATGAAATGAGCCCTTAAGCGTACCAACAGCAGAAGTTACAGCAGAATACAAGTCAGAACCCGTTCCGGCGGTCACACGAGCAGCAAAAGTTGAAGCATTAAGTCCATGATCCGCATGCAGTATCATGTAGCGTTCCATAGCATTTTTTTCTTGCTGGTCTGCTGGTCTGCCACGAAACATGTACAAAAAGTTCTCAGCAAAACTAAAGCCCTTAACAGGAGCAACAGCCTCTTGTTTTGTGCGGGTTCTGTGGAGAAACGAGATTATTGTAGGAACTTTAGATATTATACTAATTGCTCTTTGTTTGTTTGCCGAATCAGAAGTATTGTCTGGGTCAGGGTCAAATTCTCCAAGATGAGAAACTTCGGTGCGCAAAATTTCCATTGGATGACAAGTAGGCGAAGCCGATTTTATTCGTTCAACAACTTGCTTAGGTAGCCTCATTTCAGAGAAAAGTTTAGACTGGAGGTTAGTTAGCTCTGTTTGTGTAGGCAATTTGTTGTTTAACAAAAGGTAAACTACTTCTTCATATGTTGCATTATCCACTAAATCGTCGATGTTATAGCCTGAATAATAAAGTGCTCCAAGTGGATCTACAAAACTAATTTGTGTTGTAGCTGCAGCAACACCCCTAAGACCCCTGATTACTGCACGTTCATTGTTCTCATCGCTCATAATCATCAGCTTATTTTCGTAATCCTTTCGACAAAATCTAATGTTCGCTTAGATTAAGTTTTTCTTTAATTAATAGTATGTATAGGTATATATCAATACTAACACCAGAATAACTTGAAAAAATGAATAAACATTCAGAACCCTGACTACCAAAAATTGAGAACAGTTATAGCAGAATAATGATTAACAGATGTGAGTGAGGAACAGACAGTTGCATGTTAGAACAGTTGCAGCAATTATTGTTTGGTTTGTAGTTGCGTTACTCCTACTGAATAGGCTCTTAAGGTATGACTGGATAACACCATTCGCAATTGTCCTAACAGTCATTGCAATCTTTGTTTATTTTAGTCCACGCCTAATGAAAAGAAAAAAGCAGACAACCATTGAAGAGCAAACAATTGTAGCTAGCTAAAACTTATAGGCAAAAAGAGACTAAACGGTTGAAAGAATTTATGGTGATACAATTATGAGAAAATGTGCAATTTTACTATTAGCTCTTCTAGTAACAGGGTTATTTGCCATATCTCCAATTACTAGTGTTATAGCCCAAGAGGATTCAGACAATGATGGAATAGTAGATTCAAAAGAGAATCAACTAGCTTCAATGTATGCGCCAGTCCTCTATTTTGCAGCTGGAGAAAAATTCTTCCCCACTGACGTCAATTATCATATAGAAAACTCTGAGCTTTACATGAAAGTCGGCGAAATAAATACATTAATTGAGAGTTCACCAACGCAATCAAGCATCTCACAATATACAACAGAAGACTACTTCTTGAACAACACTTTGGGCGGCTATAAAGAAATAGCACAAGATTATACACAAAACCGCGAAGCCTACGGAGACAAAATTTATGCCCACATAACAAGTGAAGCCCAATACATTGTAATTCAGTACTGGTTCTTCTACGCCTACAACCCAGGAACATTAAACCAGCACCAAGGAGACTGGGAAATGATTCAAGTAGTATTAGATTCAACTGAAACCCCTCTATACGCAGTTTATTCACAGCACCACGCAGGAGAAATGGCTGAATGGCAAGATATAGAAACGGTAGATGACACACACCCGACAGTTTATGTGGCGTTGGGTTCCCATGCCAGCTACTTTAGGTCGTATCAGGGTAAACTTGGAACAGAAAGTGATACACTGGGGAATGCTTATGCACTTAAACCAGAAGACGTAGAGATAGTGCTTTTAGGAGAAAAGGGCACAGGCAACCATCCAGCATCCCAAGACTGGCTAGACTTTGGAGGAAAATGGGGAAACTGGGCTAACACAATAGACACATACATGGGCGCAGCAGGTCCAAGCGGACCAGGACAAAACGAAAATGCAGAAAAATGGTTAAACCCAGTAAGTTGGGGAACAGACAAGTTTGTAGTAGACCAAACATGGCTCACCGCCAGCTTAGTGGTATTCTATTTCATCTACATATTTGCAGCAATAATCGCAGCCATTGCAGGCTACAAGATTTGGAAGATTATTAATCTAAAAAGAAAGGGAAACTTGAACATAATCAAAATATTGCGCTCAAAATCAGCGATTGCCGTAATTCTAGGAATTGTCGGCGTTGCAGTTTACCTTGTTGCACTTTTCTTGCCGTGGTACGTGGTTACAGGAGACATTCAAACAACAGTAATCAAGACAGCAGGAACAGCAGAACTGGTGCTTATCGACGGTGTTAACGGACTAAGAATCAATACACTACAAAGCGACCAAGGGTTAACCACACTGTTTGGATTAGGAATACCTTTCAGCATAATCTTTCTAGCAAGTGCCGTAATGACAGGCTTAGACATCATTGGAGCTGAAAAACCAAAGAACCTCTCAAGAAAATACATAATAAGCGGCATCACTTCGCTGATTCCAATAATAATCATAATAATATTCATAGCCATGTTGACTGGACTGATAACATCATTTGCAGATGCCTTTTCTGGAGGACAACCATTACCGCAACAAGTAACAGATATGGTATCAGCAATGTCAGCTTCACCATTTGGGGGCAACTTTATGGATACAATCAATTCCAGTGGAACTCTAGACATAAGCTGGGGCTTAGCTATTGGCTCGTACATGTTCATTGTTGCAGCGGCAATCAAAATTGTTGCGGGGATAATGCTTAGAATAAGCAAAGTATCTGAAACAGACTAAGACTAATCCATGTGGACTAAAAATCCCTCTCTTTTTTTCATGTTTTTGTCATCATTAATTCTATTAAATTGTATTTATTAAATAATATATATTTCATAATAGCATTTAATGTATATTCATAAATTATAATGAAAACGTGCATATCATAAAAGTTATATCAATATTTAGGACATGTAAACATAGTCAGCTCAAATTCTGAGGCGTAAAGAAATGAAAAGAACAAAACAAATTGCACTAACAATAATGCTATCGAGCATTCTTAGTTTAGGAATATTTACATACACTGTCGCCGCAGTTGAAAATACTCCGACAATATGGGTAAAAATTTACAGAATCCAAAGCGTTGATGACAGCGGAACTGTTCCTCAAAACAACATTCACTGGAAATATAAAATCACAGTAAACGATGACAAAACATCGATAACAAACGAGTATATCTGCGACAAAACTGGCGATGACATCATAGTTGACCGAGCAGACTCATTCAATATCGAAGAACAAAACGTGGTTATCACAATAACAGTGTACAAATCGAATGAAATTGCAGATGTCAGTGGTAGTCCAGAAACATCTTTTGAATGCACATACAACATTGCGACAAATGCGTTGGGCGGCGATGAAACAGTCACAGATGCAGAGTACTATAAAACGTCAGGCGAACACGATGGAAGCGAACAACCAGATGAAAATGACACAAATCTATGGTTTGACATTTTTGATAATTATGATTCTCCGCTCGCCAATGCAGGTGCAGACCAAACAGTCTACACAAGTGAAGAAGTGAACTTTGAGGGCACATTTTCGACAGCTTCAGAAGGCTCATCTATCGTTAAGTTTGAGTGGGACTTTGAAAACGACGGTGTTATAGACGCCAATGGAGAAAATGTATCATACACCTATACTCAGAAAGGAATCAAAACATGCAAATTAATTGTAACTGACAGCATAGGCGCGACATCCGAGGATACATGCCGCGTTAACGTTCTTAACAGAAGCCCAATAGCTAACTTTACATTTTCTTTAACTAACCCAAGCATCCAAGACACAGTAAACATCACTGACACATCATTCGATTCTGATGGAACAATAAATTCCTGGGTCTGGGATTTTGGTGATGGTACAAATTCAACACTACAAAATCCAACTCACACATTCAGCCAAAAAGGGGAATGGCAAGTAACACTAACAGTTACGGACAATGATGAAGCAGAAACGTCAGTAACTCACACCCTAAATGTGATAAACCTACAGCCAGAAGCATCTTTTGAGTGCAACATCTCAGATGCTCAAACAGACACCGACATACAGTTTACAGATAACTCGGTTGACCCAGAAAACATGTCAATCTCATGGTTCTGGGATTTCGGCGATGGCAACACGTCTGAACTCCAAGCTCCAACCCACAAATACGTAACTGCAGGAGACTACAACGTAACATTAACAGTGAAAGATGACGAAAACGCAACAAGCACATACACTATGAGCATCTCAGTTACTGAACAACCCAAAATTGATGATTCAACTTCGTTATGGATATTAGGAATAGTAGTGATTGCAATTGCGGCTATCACATTGTTGGGTATGCTTTGGTGGAATCGTCGAAGAAAAGGCTTTACAGAAATGTTTACAGGGTCAGAAGACCCTGCTGTTTAAGCGCGTATGTGCGCTTAAAACCAAAAAAATAAGGTTTAGCTTTTTAGCGAATCAACGCGGGGATACCATGTTCTTCAGTAATGTGCAGAGCATTATTGACTTCGTTGAAGTATTTGATTACTGTTCTGCCTTTTTCTGTGATTGCATAACGGATTTTTGTTTTGTTTCTTCTCTTAACTATGACCTGTTCCTCGATCAGGTTCTGTTGAGTTAGAAAATCCAAGTTTCCTTTTAAAACACTGCAGTTTACGTTAGCTTTGTACATGATGTGAGTTAATTTCATAGGTCCATTTTGTGCCATAACCTTGAGGATGTCGATATACATTTCCATCTTTGATCTTCGCATTTTTGTTTTCCTTCTTTAGACCATTAGCACGTAAAGAAGCACGAAATTCAGATTTTGAGTGACTAAAAATCATGCTCCATTAGTTACGTGAGTAAACAGCTACTAACAACAGTTTTACCTAAAAGGTTTGTTAAGTCTTTCAGATACACCAACATAATATGTTTTTTGAGATTTCAGTGCCTTTTCATTGATGAGAGGGCCACCAATTCAAGAAATTTGCGTAAAACAGAAGCAAATATTGCCACAAAGATGACAAAACAGGCAAAAATTAGACACTAAAATTAGGTACAAAAATGGGCAACAGTTGACAACAAAGCCTCAAAAACTGCTATTTCAACCGATTAACTACAAAAAGAGCCAATCACACGTATTGGCTTATTAATTAAGCCAGAAAGTTCGGTTAAAGCAGTTTTTGAAACAGACACTACAACCGCTGTTGCTGGACCTGCAGACATTTTAGCTTCAACATTAGACAATTGCAAGTTAGCACATAAACCACAATCTTTGGCAAGCACATTTACTTCATGAAGTATGCCTTGGGAGCCAACAGGAATCACATCATGCACAAAGTCGCAGTTTATCAACTTTAGCACATCTTCCAAGTCTGCAATCTCACCACGTTCTTCCGCAGGCAAAACACCATCTTTTACACTTGGAATTCCAATAGTGACAAGCAAATCGTCAGGCTTAGACAATCCCATCTTCAAACCTTTTTTTGAGGTTAAACCAGCAACAGTTACTCCAATCCCAGTTTGCTCAACAGCTACAGTTTTTTCCATGCTCCCAATTAAAGTCAAGGATGCTTCCAATCCTGCAAGTTTGACCTCATGCTTTATGCCTTCAACAATTTCAAATCCAGTTGGGTCAGGTTCAACACCTAAGGTATTAGTTAAACAAAAAGGAGTTGCCCCAACAGCGAAAACCTCCATTAAAGCCACTCTAGCAGTGAACCTTCCCAGAGTGTATCCACTAACTTTGATTGTGTCTAGAGGTTTTGGTCCGATTCCGCCAGCAGAGTCACATCCCACAACTATAACGGAATCAGAGTTGACCTCAAAAACTGAGACATCACGAGCAGTTTTGATGGCTTTTGGTTGAAAGCAGCTTTGGGTCATTTTCTAAGCCTTCTAGCTCTAACACCAACATAGACAAGCGTTGCGAGTATAGCATTTAGGCTAGATGCCAACAATAAAGGAACTGTAACAGCTGTAAATGTGACAGCCCAGCCCATCGTAGGAACCATAACCATAGAAAGAGCCGTGTTAATTGCCACTGCAACAATGGCAGCGGGTATGTATCCCCATTTTTTGCTTGTTTTGTTTGCTAGACCCATTGCTCCTCCGGCTAAAGCCATTCCTAGGGCAATAATGTAGTGTAAGGTTCCCAAAGGAAAACCGTTTATGACTGCCGTAACTATGTGCCCAAGTCCAGTGATTACAAATCCATCGAGCCCTCCAAAGTATAGTGCAGCAAAGAAGCCCGGACTTGAGTCGAGGGCTATCGTGGATAGAGGAGGGTATGGAGTTATGAAAGAGCCGATAACGCTAAGGGCTGTGAAAATTGATATTCGTGAAACGCGTAGGGCGCTGATTGTTTTTTTAGAATTAATGTTTTGTTGTTTATTCATGTGTTAAGTCTCCATTGTAGAGAGCGATGAAGAGAAAAAGTAAGTAATAAAAGAGTTTTCACATGTAATACAAGTGTAGTGTGAGGTGATGGGAAATGAATGTTGTAAACGTTCGTTTACCAAATAAAGTTGTGAAAGATTTAGAAAAACTAGCCAAAAGACATGACCTTAGCAGATCGGAAGTCATCCGCCAAGCATTAATTGTTTATATTCACTTCGTGGAAAACGTTGGAACACTACTAAGACCAACAACATTCAGAGTGAAGCCATCTCAGATTTCATACGTAACACGCGGGGACGTGTCAATCATGAAAATGCCCACAGGCCACGCTATAGTAGTAGGGTCTTCTTCGTCGGGCGGAGTTGGACCCAAACCAATGGATAACATTAAGACGAGCGGCAAAATTGTGGGCAAGTTTCTGGCAAGGGTAGCATTAATGGATGTTGCGGCTACAGGTGCGTTCCCTATTTCGGTGTCAGTTACATTAGGTACAGAAAAAGAACCCACAGGAAACGAAATAATTGAAGGAATAAGAAAAGAAGTCAGAGAATTAGGGCTTGAACCCAACCAAGTTATTAAGGAAAATACAGAAGAAAATTTTGAAACCACACAAACTGGCGCAGGAATAACAGTTGTTGGACTAGCAAACGAAGACGAGCTGCGGCTTGGAAAAACTAGACCCAACGACTTGGTAGTTGCGATAGGAACAGCAAAAGTTGGAGATGCAGTAATTCCTGCAGAAGCTAGAGGAGAAATTGCTAATCTTAGAGACGTTACCGCGTTAGCTAGAAAAAGTTTCATTCATGACATTGTGCCCGTCGGGTCGTTTGGGATAATTAGGGAGGCGCAAATGTTGGCGTATAGTATTGGGCGCCAGCTAAAAATGAGTGAAAACACAGAACTGGACATAAACAAGTCCGCTGGACCAGCTACAGTAGTTCTAACAACAATGAGCAAAGAAAAACTAGACGAATTGTCCTTTTTTATTCGCAAACCCATCAATGTAGTAGGAGAAATTCTGTAGGATACACAAATGGTTTATGTAAAAAAATAGTGCTTTTGAAGAGTGAAACGGTTGGCTATTCTGTCTAAACTAAAAAATGAGTATTCATTCATTAAAGGGAACATACTAATCAACACAGTAACATTAGCCATAATCCTTGTTACAACAGCAATACCCAGCACATACTATCCTAAGTACATTGAAGGACTAGGAGGCAGCCCTTACATTGTTGGATTAATCGGCTTTGCAGCATACGCAACATTAGCGATGGTTCAAATCCCTGGAGGATACCTCGCAGACAAGCATGGAAGACGGCGACTAACCGTAATCATGACATTTGGAATATCATTAACTTATTTTCTGTTTGCCATCGCGCCTAATTGGCAGTTCTTTATGATAGCAACGATACTACAAAACCTGTTCATGATTTACCAGCCAGCACTTCAAGCACTTGTAGCTGACTCAACATCCCCAGAAAAAAGAGGCACATATTATTCAATAGTAAATCTGCTTCATTATATTTCGGTTCCTTCACCCATCATTGCAGGAGTATTGGCTGTTAAATTTGGTCTAATACAAGGAATGCAAATTGCGTACATGACAGTGTCCGTAGCGTTTCTCGTAGCAGCCATTTTAAGAATAAGATTCAAAGAAACACTAAAAACCACAGCTGAAGGAAACATAATAATTGATACCATCAGAAACGTTCCCAAGGCCATAATTGAAAGCGCAAATGCACTAAAAACACAATCAAAGGCGATGCTGTTTCTTTTCGGGAGTTTTGCAATCTATCATTTTGCATGGTTTATGTGCTCGCTTAATCTAATTTTTTACGCCACAGAAGTTGTAGGCATAACAGAACTTGAGTGGGCAGCATTAATGAGTTGGTTTGCCGTCGTGAACATTTTGTCAGCGTTGCCTTGCGGCAAAATTGTTGACAAGCTTGGACGAAAAAAGCCATTAATGGCAGCTTGGCTACTGTTTATTCCCGGAATGATTGGCTTTGTCTACGGAAACATCATAGTTATGTCAATAAGTCTTCTTTGCTTTGGCGTAGCATTGATTCTGTCTAACAGTGCATACCCAGCATTAATGGCAGATTTTGTAGCACGTGATAACCGTGGAAAAATAATTGGCAGCACCAACTTTTTTTTCAACATTCTAAGTGCTCTGGGTCAACTCTCGGGCGGTTTTATGTACCAATATTTGTCTCCTGCGCTTCCTTTTCTCATTTCAGCAATCCTGTTTGTTCCATGTCTCTTCTTGACACTGTTTAAAGTTCAAGAGCCAACAAAAAGAGAAGAGTAAAAAGTCAAACATTGTTCAGGTTAGGCTCATTTTAAAACAGCAGAATTTGATTTCACTATTTGGTTATAGCATATACTATTTTCTGCAGCTCCTCAAGGAAACGTTTGATGTGTAATGGTTTGGTGTGGGGCATAATTACGATTCGAATGTAGTCTGAGAAAAGGGAAACTGCCCAACCACGTTGTCTTAACGCCTGAAAAATCAAATTCACATCTACTTTTTCGGGTTTTATTCCAACCACATTCAAGGTGGGCTTAGTCACAACATTTAAACCATCAATCCGTTCAATCCCATCGACAAGCTTCAATGTTAGCCCGAGGCATTGTTCGGTTAAATCTCGGTATCCTGCGCGTCCAAGATGTTTTAGTAATGCCCAAACTGCTAATGCAGAGGCGCCTGACCGGGTTCCCAGAAGAGTAGAGTGCTCTGTTTCATCTCCAGACAGATACGGAATCTTTGTGCTGACAACTTCAGCCAACAATTTGCCCCTGAACAGTAGTCCACCTGCGGGGATAGGAGCCAAACCCATTTTATGAGGATCAATAGTAATCGAGCAAACGCTGGGTAAACTAAAATCAAAATCTAAAGAAACATAGCCCAACTCCTTAAGGAATGGAAGCATAAAGCCCCCGAATGCAGCATCTACATGCAAATAAAGGTCATACTTCGAAGAAATTTCTGATAGTTCACGGATGGGGTCAACAACGCCCAGTCCTGTTGTGCCTGCCACTCCAACAATTGCCACAGTTTTTTTTGTGATAGCATCTTCAGCGGCTTTCACGTCAATTTGGAAATTATTGTTAAGCTTAACCTTAACCAGTTTCAGATTCAGCAGGTCGCATGCCTTGTCAAATGAGTAATGTGCAGAAACAGGAACAACAACTTCGCCACGTTCCTTGTTTGCAAGCTTTCTTGCTGCCCAGAGCGCAACAATGTTGGCTTCAGTTCCGCCAGAAACGATGCTACCAGATGCATGGGGGTTAGAAAGCATTGAACCCAGCATACTTACGGTTTCTTGCTCCAGTTCTGTAGTTGCTGGAAAAAGGCTGGGGTCTCCCAAGTTCTTTTCAATATACTGGCGGTAGATTTGTTTGCTAAAATTGTGGGGATTTGTACACATGGAACACAAGATTTTGCCTGAAGAATATGTTAAGTCACGCTGAAGTTTTGTTTCAAGCTCGTCAAGGACTGCGTTTTGGGACAAACCCTGTTCAGGCATCTTGGTTGCTTTGTGTTCAGTCTCTGCGGGCATACTTCTCACCTAATTCTTAAAGTAACATCTACAAGAAACCTGCGGTTTTGAGCTCATCAATAGTCACTTTTCCGTTATGCAAAACAGTGGCTACTAATGCACCAGAAACACCAAGTGCCCTTAGTGTCTCCAGTTCTTGGAGGCTTTTTATTCCTCCACCAACAAGCACATCAACTCCACTCTCTTTAAGAATTGTTCGTATAAGAGTCAAGTTGATTCCGTGCTCAGTTCCCACTCGGTCTAACTCCAATAGAATAACATGACGGACACCTAGGCATGCAAGCTTATGAGAAAACAAAACAGCATCCATTGAACGGATAGCCGCTGAGGCACCCAAGAGTTTCCCTTCCTTGTTATCTATACTTACTACAACTTTGTCTGCGCCAAAGGCGCTGATGGCTTGGCTCACGAAATCTAAACTGTTCAAAGTTTCAGAGCCAATTACAATCTTGGACAAACCTGTTTTCATAACTTCACGGGCTTGGGTGAGCCCTGAGGTTCCTGCATCCACCATCAAATCAAGACCTGTTTTTTTTACAATCCGCGTGTATATGTTCAAGTTAGCTGACTCTGCTAAGATTGCATCTAAATCCGCCAAATACAGGCAATCAAAATCTAACGACCCAAAAGCACAAGCAATTTCCAGCGGGTCAGGAGACTTGCATAGAACGCTTTTTAGTGGTTGATACTGTTTTCTTTCGCCACGCACCCCATGGACGGCAATACCATTTAAAACGTCAATCACAGGAATAATTTTCATTATGGTTCCCTATAACAAAACAGATACAGTGAGGGCAAAGTTTGAATCTTTTGATATTTGAGTACGTTTCTGGAGGCGGATACGCCAACACGAAACTTCCAAGCAGCATACTCAGCGAAGGCTACGCAATGCTACAGAGCTTAATTGCTGACTACAAAGCTGCTGGACATGAGGTTACAACATTTTTGGATTCAAGACTAAGAGTGTTTAATCCTCCTAACGAAGCAGACAAGATAATCTGGATATCAAGTCCCAACGAAGTTCAGGTGCAACTAAGAGAGCTTTCAAGTTTGGTTGATGCCGTTTATGCGATTGCTCCAGAGTCCAACCAAATATTACAAAAACTTTTAGAGACCATAGTTGATTCGGACGGAACATCCCTTAACTGCAAAGTTGACGCCATAAATCAGGTTTCAAACAAGATGACAAATTATGAAAGACTAAAGAAACTAGGGCTAAAAGTTCCACAAACCGTGCTACTAAACATCAACGAAAAACCCGAAAACATCAGACATCTAACCAAACAGTTGGATTATCCATTGGTCTTTAAGCCAATAGACGGGGTTAGCTGTGGAGGATTAAGCATCATCAGAGATGAAACAGACATAAAAAAGGCAATCAAAAAAGTAGCACAAGAATCTACGAGTCAACAATTTATTGCTCAAAACTTGATTAAGGGAAAAGCCGCCAGCGCATGCGTATTTTCTACGGGAGAAAAAGCTTTGGCTGTTACACTGAATCAGCAGTTTGTTACGTTGGCGACGCCTGATGAGGAGTCATCATATTATGGGGGAGCAGTTCCTTTCTGTCATGTGCTAGAGAAGAAAGCAGTAAAAACTGCAGAAAAAGCCGTTGAAACAATAAGTGGGCTGAAAGGTTATGTTGGCGTTGATTTGATATTAACGGATGAGGAGCCAATTGTGATGGAGATTAACCCGCGGCTTACAAGCTCTTACATTGGGTTAAGAAAAGTGGTAAAGTTCAATCCAGCACAAGCAATAGTTGATGCTGTGATTAAACGTAAGTTGCCAAAAAATGTGCAAAAAAGAGGCCATGCAGTCTTCTCTAAAGTAAAAGTTCCTTCATATCCTAAAAGTATCGCCAAAACATACAAGCTGAAAAATGTTGTATCTCCTCCATTTCCAATTGAAACATACAAATCAGCTTATGCTCTTGTTGCTACATCATCAAATAGCAGTAGGGGTGCGCAATCAGCTTTTTATCGAACAAAAAGACGTCTTCTAGCGCTTTATGGTGGTGAATAAAGGTGGTAACTGTTCTTGGATTTGATATAGGAGGCGCCAACACCAAAGTAGCGTTCCTAAAAACTCAAAACACAACAATACAGGAACTCCAAACAGCACTAGAGTATTTTCCCGTATGGAAAAATGGGAAAAATCAGCTTCCAAGGGTTTTAGAGAGGCTAAAAAAAAGGTTGACCAACTCAACTGCGCTGGATGGAGTTGGAGTTACCATAACTGCTGAACTGTCAGACGCATACATGACCAAAAAAGAGGGAATCAACCACGTTCTAGATTGTATAATAGAAGTTTTTGGTGATGTGTCCACATTTGTTCTTGACGTGGAAGCCAACTTGCTGTCTGTTAAAGATGCCCGAAAAGAACCTCTTAAGGTAGCTTCTGCAAACTGGGCTGCAACAGGCTGGATGATTTCGCAGATGAACCCAAACTGCATTGTTATAGACGTTGGAAGCACAACAACAAGCATTGTTCCAGTTGTTAATGGCAAGATTGCTGCCGAGGGCAAAACAGACCTAGAAAAGCTTCAGAATGGAGAACTTGTCTACTCAGGGTCTTTACGAACAAACGTTGCCACAATTGTTAACTGTATTCCAGTTCAAGGAAAGATGACACGGGTTTCCTCGGAGCTGTTCTCGCAGTCAGGAGATGTACATCTGCTTTTAGGCAACATAGAAAAAAAAGATTACACATCTGAAACCTGTGACTCCAGAGGGAAAACAAGAAAAGATGCAGAAGCAAGGTTAGCACGAGTAGTTTGTGCTGACAGGGACATGTTAACTGAGCAGGAGATTATGGACATTGCAAAGTTTGTTTATGACAAGCAAGTTAAGCAGATTGCTAACGGATTGAATCAGGTTCATGAAAGAATCAAAAAGGCGCTTCCAAAGAAGATTGCAGTTGTTACTGGGCTTGGCAGAAATTTTTTGGCAAAAAAAGCTGCAGAAAAAGTTGGATTTAATGAAATTGTTGACGCAAAGGAACTGCTTGGAGTTGACGCGGCTGTTGTGTCTCCCTCGGTTGGTGTGGCACTTATTGTGGCGAATAGTTTGGAGGGAAAAACTGTAACATGGAAGCAGTCCTGAAGATAGGTGGAAGCTTAGCAGAGGACCCCACCAGCCTAGTGAGGCTATGCCAACAAGTCAGTAAAATAGCTAAGACCCACAAAATAGCTGTTGTACCAGGGGGAGGCGTATTCGCTGATACAGTAAGAAAGCTTGACAGAATATATAATCTCTCAAACAAAATTGCACACAAAATGGCGATACTAGCAATGGATCAGTATGGGCTGTTTTTGTCAAATATCGCCCCAAACTCTCACATTTCTTACAATCTAGAAGAAATCGAGAACGCTACTAGTGGAACACTACCAATTTTTTTGCCTTCAAAACTCATGTTTCACAAAGACCCCCTAGAAAACTCATGGGATATAACTTCAGACACAATAGCCGCTTACATCGCGGACTTGTTGCATTCAAAGAAACTGATTTTAGTCACTGATGTGGACGGCATTTTCTCTGAGGACCCCAAACAAAACAGGGATACAAAGTGCATTGAAAAATTGACTGCCAAGGAGTTGCTCGGTTGGAACAAGAGAACAAGCGTCGACAAAGCTCTGTCAAAGATGATTTTGCATACAAAGATAGATTGCTACGTTGTTAATGGCAAACATCCCCAAAGAATCAGGCTGATTCTGGAAAACAAAAAAACCGTTTACACACAAATCAATACGTAGTGGATTAATTCACAGTCCACGGATTAAGGTAGAAAACGCCAAAACTTTTTCGATTTCAAGTTTACCCGCTAAACGGTCTTTTTTGGCGCAAACTGCTCCTCTAACTCCAATTATATCTGCGCCTAAATTGTATACTCGTGAGATGTCTTGTGTATCTAAAGAGCCAGCAAGTGCTGCTAGCAGATTATGGTTGTGTGCTTGCGTAACAAATTCTTTTAATTGTTCATCAGTTAGAAAACTGAAAAGATTGTCTTTTCCATTCTTGGTTTTCATATCCACAAGTATTCCATCAGCTTTTGCCGCATATGCAACAATTGGAAGCTCCAAAGGGCTAATGCAACCAACAGATTTGAAATCTGCATAACCACAAGCAATAGTCTTCAATCCACGGTTATATTCTTTCACAGCCTTAACAACTTCAGTCATCAGCGTGGTTGCTTCTTGAGAATTTTTTACGCCAAAGAGTCCAACTTTAACGTAGTCTACTCCAGAAACTGCGGCACCTAGGGCTGCAAGAGAGGCGGTTCCAGGCAGATTAGGCATATCACCGATGGTTGCACTTAATTCAAGAGTTTTGGGAATAACATCTTTGACTTGTCGTATTACATGAGGAAAGTTGGCTCCCAGTGCGCCTTCTTTTGGGTTTTTAACGTCAATTATGTCGGCTCCTCCTTTGATGCTGTCCACAGCTTCAGTTTTGTCTACAACGCTAACCAGAAGTTTCAATGAAGCTCACCCGTTTGAATTTCTTCAGGTAATTAACTCTTATATTCTTTAAGTTTTAACTAATCCACTAACGTTTACCATAAACAGCTCATGTATCATTAAAAATGCTGGTTTTTGACATAAACTAACGCTGGAAAGAGAAAACTTAAGCTACAATAAAACAATACATATGTGATTATATGGAAAACGAAAAAATTAGACCTGAACACCAAGACACAATTGAAGCAGCTACTCTTGGCGGTGGGTGCTTTTGGTGCATAGAAGCCGCGTTTGATGAAATAGCGGGCGTTATAAACGTTGAATCAGGTTATTCTGGTGGAAATGTAGCGGCGCCAACTTATGAGCAGGTGTGCACAGGAACTACAGGGCATGCTGAAGTTGTTCAAGTCAAATTTGATCCAATCATAATATCGTTTAAAGAGATTCTAGAGATATTTTTCACTGCCCACGATCCAACAACAATTAATCGACAAGGAGCAGATGTAGGTTCCCAGTATCGATCAGTTATCTTTTATCACAATGAAAACCAGAAAAAAGTAGCTGAACAGGTAATCAACGAATTTAACACTGCAAAAAGTTGGGATGCTCCTATAGTAACACAAATTGAGCCATTCGAAAAGTTCTACAAAGCAGAAGAATATCATAAAAGATATTTCAGGCGCCATCCCGAAGCGGCATACTGCAAGATAGTTATTGCTCCAAAAATTGTCAAGCTTAGAAAAAAGTATCGTGAAAAACTTAAGAGAAAATAAGGTAAAACAGGCGTCAACTTTTGTGTTCGTTAGGCTAATTTGGCATTTTTGTTTCAAGGTTTAGCTTCGTTGGAAGATAGTTGTCAATCGTTCGATGAATGAAAAGAGTAGGTTGAAGATGCGACTGAGTGGGCCGTATCCTTTCATCATTTCTTTAAAGTTTTGTACATCTGCTTGGGTTATGGCGCCCACCAATGGAGTTGCAATTAGATAGGTCACTATGAAGATTACTGTTCCAATCGCTAGTGATATCCAACTGGACATATTGAGTTGAGAGGTTACAGCGTATGTGATTGCAGATGCGAGTGCAGATGCAAATACAATCTTGGTTGATGACCTCCAGTCAATTGTTGCGTTGAAGTTTTTCTTTATCCACCAAAGTGCTATTATTAAACTGGGGATTCCAGATACAATGCAGGTAGCAAGAAAGCCAATTACTCCAAAGTTTGGAATTAAAACCAAGTTTAACACGAGCCCGATAGCAGATGTTGTTAGACCCAGTTTCATGTTAAAATCAGTTTTTCCTTGACTCTTTAGGATGTTATCAACACTCAGGTACCCAAAAGCTGTTTGAATAAAAGTGGCAGCATACAGTGCAAGATAAAGTGGCGTATAAGAATATTTGGCGCCAAAAAGTGCGGACACTCCGGGTTGAGAAAGTGCTATAACAACAAAAGCGATGGGGACAATAATAAGTGATGCATATTTCACCGAAAACTGGAAAACATTTCCTAGCGTATCCCCTTCTTTTTGTGAGTCAAGCTTAGAGAAAGCAGGCAACAGCACAGTAATTATAGGCATAACAAAAAAAGTTATGATAAAACCAAAATTTAGGGCAACTTGATAGTTACCCATAAGCAGGTCTGTGCAGTAAATAGCAAGTAAAAGACCAAAAAATTGTGTTAGAAATCCACTAATAATTGATGAAATTGATAAGGGTAAACCATACCTAAACAAGGTTTTGATGGTTGAGAACAGTTCCAGTTTACCGCTGCCATCTTGTGCATGCAGATTCTTGTAGATTGCAATATAGAGAAGTATTACGCTAATTACTCCAGAAATTAGGTATGCGATTGTGGTTCCGATTGTTGCACCAAAGGGGCCTAAACCAAAAATTACTAACAAAATCATAAATCCAGTTTTGAGGCTGGAATAAACTATCGAGGTTATGCTGTGGTATTCCATTTTTTCGTAGCCTGTGAAAACGGCTTGAGCAGCTTTCAGCAGCGCCTCGGCAAAGATTGTGAATGATGCTATCTGAACTAGAGGTACAATACTAGGTCGACCCAGTATGTTTGCAATGAAACCTGAAAGAAAGAATGAGAGAATAGATAAAGAAAAGCCCAACACAATCTCAAAAAACACTATAGAAACCAAAACGCTTTTTACGTTTGCTTCTTTGCCCTCTGACCGATATTGGGCAATATACTTTATTGTTGCCCAGTCTACACCCCAATCTCTAAAACTTGCAATAAGAGTTGGACCAGTCAAAGCAACAGCAACGAGACCATATTCGGATTCAGAAAGGATTCCTGCAACAATCATTACGCCTACTGCAGACATAACTGATGAGATTACAAGACCCCAGAAAATGTTGAATACACCTT
>JAOZIF010000108.1 GCA_026014495.1 Candidatus Bathyarchaeum sp. | reverse complement strand
TTGCTTGGCGCTAACGTTGTGGCAGTAAGTGACTCTAAAGGTGGCATATATAACAAGAATGGCCTGAATCTTGAGAATGTTTGCTCCTGTAAAGCAGATACAGGTTCGGTTGTCAATTCTCCAGATACGCAATCAATCTCAAACGGTGAACTTCTCGAACTTGACGTGGATATACTCATTGCAGCGGCGTTAGAAAATGCAATTACAAAGGAAAATGCATCAAAGATTAAAGCCAAGATTCTTGCTGAGTTAGCTAATGGATCAACAACGCCAGAAGCAGATGCTATTCTTTATGAAAACGGCGTTCACGTAATACCTGATTTCCTCTGTAACGCGGGCGGTGTAACAGTTTCATATTTTGAGATGGTACAGAACGCTTCAATGTTCTACTGGAACTTGGAGGAAGTACACGAACGTCTAGCGCATAAAATGAGTTCTGCATATTACACAGTACTAGATGCTGCTAAAAACTATAACGTAAACATGCGCAAGGCCGCCTACGTAGTTGCTGTCAATCGCGTGGTTGAAACGATGAAACTTCGCGGATGGATTTAAACGGATTGCCGTGAAAACTGGGGGTTTATTGTGCCCTTAATCAATTGAATTTTTGATTAACTGGGAAAGTGGCTACATGCTTCACGAAAACGAGAGCGCCAGAAAGGAAATCGAAATACTGAGAATCTTGAGCGAATTCGCAGACCCTGTGGGTTCAACACTTCTCAAGAGGGAACTGAGAAAAAAAGGCTTTCTCCTTAGCGAAAGAACAGTAAGATATCATCTTCAACTTTTGGAAGCAAAAGGTTTCGTGCTGGGGCACAATCGAAAAGGACGAACAATAACCCAACCCGGTCTCGAAGAACTGAGCAGAGCACTTGCCACCCAGAGGCTCGGGTTCACCACAACTCGTTTCATGTCTTTAGCGTACTCAGCCAATTACAACCCTGAAGTAGATTCAGGAACAGTAGTCACGAACGTGTCATTACTGGACAAAAACCTGCAAAACAAAACATTGGACACGATGAAGGCGCTTCAGAGAATGAGCCTTCTGTCAGCGCCATACCTCAAAGTGATGAACGAAAAAGATGAATACTGCGACATATCTGTACCCAAGGGAAAGCTTGCGCTGCTAACGGTCTGCAACTTGACGCTAGACAGCATACTAATTCATTCAGGTATTCCACTATTCTTCAAACATGGTGGTCTGGTTCAAGTACTAAACCGTAAACCAATCAGGTTCGTAGAAATAATTTCCTATGAAGGAACAACAATACCACCCTTGGAAGTGTTTGTTTACAGGAAGATGACTTCAATCTCAAGTATACTGAAAACTGGTTCAGGTATGTTACTTGCTACTTTGCGAGAGATACCTTCTGAGGCAAGAGAGAGAACTGTGAAGATTCTTGATGAACTGCACAAGAAGGAATGGGGAGGAGTTCTTGTTTTAGGGGAACCTAACGAGCCTGTGCTCGGGATACCGGTGGGCATGGACAGGTTTGGAATATGCATGGTTGGAGGAATCGTCCCTGGAGCAGCCATGGTAGAGGAGGGAGAACAAAGTGTCACTTTTGCTCCCCACTGCATTATTCCAATCGAAGAGATGAATCGAATATAACAACTAATAGTTTTTGGGTTGCGCACAAAGAAGCTTTTGAAGATAATCTCCAAACCCAAAAGTGCTTCAAAAAGGATTCCTTTTTTAGTCGAAAAACAACATGAAGGAATGCTAAATAGTTGATTATTCGCCCAAAAGCTACTTTAATTCTGCTGATGATTCTAAACTACCCTTTTTTCATGAGAAATTCGAATAATCTGAAGTGGTCAAGTGAAAATACAATGGTGGGCCTGGAGAGATTTGAACTCTCGACCTTTCGGTTATCAGCCGAACGCTCCAGCCAAACTGAGCTACAAGCCCATAGACACACCATAAAATCGTACATTTATTAAAGCATTACCTTGACGTGTGAACGTGGGCATAATCAGAGAACAGCAAATTCTAAAGAACATTTAGGCCTGCAGTGTATGAATGATTACAATCAAATAGAAAATTACTACGGTGTATCTGTGAATTGGTCTTGTGTATCGTGCAATTTTTGGGTTGTGCCCAAATCTTTCAAGCATTCCAGTTGCAACAATTATACTTAGAACCAAAAACAACACAAATCCAAAGTTTAGTCTCAGATAGAACCCAGACAGTCTTCCTATGTTTTGGGCAAAATGTATTGAAACCAGCATGAAAGAAACGAGGTTTCCAAAGACATGGATTTTTAGTAGCATTTTGATGTTTTTTGGTCGTTTACGTTTAAGGACATAGTAAACTGGGATTATTGCTGCGATGAAGATTGTTGCTGCTATGCCAAGCCAGTGGACAAAAAACAGGGAACCAACAAAAAAGGACAAGCTGTACCATTGGACGTATGCTACAGCCGAAAAAACTATCGTGACCAGCAGGAGAAGCAAGGATGTCCAAAAGTCTGATTTCCGTTTAGACTTCAAACAGTTAATCCCCCACTACAGACGTTAGCTAAAGTACGATTTAAGGGAGTTTATGGTTTGTCACTAGTTAGAGAACAAAAAGAGGCATATCCAAAAAATCGGCAGCAATATTGCTAAAACAAAAGTGTCAAGAGGCACAACAACAATTGGCGGCAAATCAGCAAAAAACAACAACACAACCAGAAACAAATCTCCGCTAGATTTTAATCATTCATCATAACATCTATTCTCGGAGGGCCCGTAGCCTAGTTTGGATAAGGCGTCGAGTCGCCAAAAAGGTGACGCGCAAGCCTTCGGAGCCGAAAACCCAGGGTTCAAATCCCTGCGGGCCCGCCAACCAACAGATTACAAAACCAAACAGTTCACAAAAGTTGCGCACAACTTAAAGATAGCAGTTTTTAAGTAAGCCAAAAAAACATCAAACACTAAAAACCAACAATAGTTTCTAGTATTATAAAATACTGCCATTAAAAAAGTAACAAACCCTTATGCAACAATTGAACGTAAAAAAACTGCCCATAGTCACATCAGCCAGATGCTTAATCCAAGTTTGTAGCCAGCATATCGGATGTATTAAAGGAAGAGAGGGTTTGCTGAGACCCCCCGCACGCGCGATTAAGAGGAGAAAAAATGAAAATTTCAAGCGGCTACTATCGCTTTAGTTATTTTCATTTTCGTGCAGGGCGCCCATTCAGCCCCAATCCTCCAATACATTTTACTCCCAAAAAAAGAGGGAGGGAAAATTTGGTTTATTTTCGTTTTCGTAGTGTCCAGAATGCTGCTACGCCTATGACAGCTGCTATTGCAACTGCTGCTATGATTGCTACTTCTGTAGAAATCAAAGCTGTTTCTGCTGTTGGCTGTTCTGTGTCTGGTGTTTCAGTATCTGGTGTCTCAGTATCAGGTGTCTCCGTGTCTGGCGTTTCAGTGTCAGGAGTCTCTGGTTCTATTGGTGTTGATGTTGCTGTTGCTGGATCTACTGCGATAGCGGTTTCAGCGTATGAGCCCCAGTATGAGTTAGATCCTGCAAAAGTGGCAATTATTGTGTATTTGCCTTCAATCTCAGGAGTCCACTGGCAGCTGTAAAGTCCGCTTGCGTCGCTTCGCACTGTGCCTATGCTGATGTAGTTTCCGTTAGGATCAATAGCATCCAAAGTCACCTCAACGCCATTCACGTTGGTTGGGCAAGGCTTTTGCATGTACACGTATTCCATCCACGCGCTCATACTCTCATCAGAGACTGCTGGTACGCCGTTGGGGAATCGTCCTGCTTGCTCTGTTTGCTCTGTTCCAGAGGCTGTGTCAATTACAGTGCCGCTTATGAGCACAGATGAGCCCAATGAGACGCCAACGTTTGGTGCGCTAACTGTTGTTTGGCTTGGTCCTTTGCCGATACAGTAGACTTGGTTGTCGTAGTAGTTGTAGTAGACAAGGAAGCCGTCTGCAAGTGCAGAAGTTGAAACTCCTCCACCACCGCTTTGGCCAACCCAAGATGTCAGTTTCCATATCTCATCGCCGGTGTAAGCGTCGACACATCGCATTGCTTCGCCCTTGTATAGTGGATAGTTTGGTGAGTGTTCGTTGTTGAAGACGTAGACTTTGCCGTCAGCAATAGCAGCGATAAAGGTTGGGTAGTTGCCCCAAGGTGTTTCAACGCCGCTGTTGGTATCGTCATAGACCCACTCGATGTTTCCGTTGGCACAGTTGATGCAAGCGATTTCTCCACCATAGTTTTGGATGTAGAGGTTTCCATAGGCCATAGTGCCTACTTGTCCGGCTCCATATCCACCACCATAATATGAGAAGGCAGTCTCAGTTGCAACAACTGGACCCCACACTAGATCGCCAGTGTCTATGCTGTAGCCCCACCATGCAAAGGTTTCTTTGTCGTTCATGACGAACACGCGGTTCACTGTGTCAATTTGTGATGCTGTTGGAATTACTCGGCTAACGTCACCTTCGGGTGCTGGATAGTCCTGAATCCACAAGAGTTGTCCTCTTGTTCCGTCGTCTCTGTCACTTAGAGCCCATACTGTAGTGTAGTCTGCAGCTAAGAAGTCCCTGAATGAGGATGAAGTGCTCATGCCAAGTATCAAGTCGCCAGGGATAACGTCGATAATTGAAGGACTAGCCAATCCAGGTAGGTCAGGTATTGTTACGTTCCATGAGTATGCGTTGCTCATGTCAACTTCTTTGCCGACGGGTCTCCATTGGTATGCGCTGCTGCCTGTGCCTGTTGCTCCGTGTAGTCCTTGTTGCTCACAGGTGTTGTTCCACAAGGCCAACCAGTTGTTTTCTCCGTCAATAACGTATCGCACGATTTCGCCATTGTCAGTGTATACTTCATATCCTGAAGGAACGTTGGTTAGGTTGTAGATGTTGTTTCCAGTCCATGCGTCATAGCCAATCCATGTGGTGCCAGATACTTCCCAAATTACGCCGCCGACAACACCGTGTTGATTCATTGATTCATAGTTATAGAGTTGAGCCTTCATTGTGCTGGTAGCTATTCCCATGTCTTCGTTGATCCATTCTGTTTCTCCAGTTTGCAGGTCAATGCAAACGAATCCTGCGCCAATTCCGCGTGAGCCGCCAACGTGGTTTTGTGGTAGCTGGAAGTATAGTTTTCCAGAAATTATCATGGAGTTTGTTAGTCTGCCTTCGTATGCACCACCTGAGTAGAAGCCAACACCGTAAATTTCGGTGACACCTCCAACAACTCCTCCGAATTCCATTTCGTATGTCCACATGATGTGTGCGCTGTCAGGTGCATCACCGACCTGCTGCCAAAAGTCCATGTTGCTTCCAACTTGGGCTCCGCGTAGCCAGTGTGAACCAATGCTTGCCCATGCAGTATTTTGTCCTTCTATTGGACGTGTCCAGTATTCGGTTGGAAGTGGATAATCAGCGATTGCCTCTATTGGGTCTTCTTGTACAGTCAGGTATACGGTTGTGGTGCTGGGTAGGAAGTTGTCGCCGATGTAGTCACTATCGCTGCCAGCTACACCGTTGTAGGGGTTGTATAAGGATAGTACCTGTCCAGGGTAGTCGAGGATAAACTCGTATTCTCCAATTTCTGTGGGAGTGTACATTGTGTATCCTGATCCTGTAGCGTCGGTGGTTAGGCCATCAAGTGTTTCTGTGTTTCCACTAGGGGTGTTGATTGTTATTGTCATGTCGTGCCAGCGGTCACCGCCGATACCGGATGCGGTTGGCGGAGCTCCGTGAAGCCAGAAGATAAGAAACACAGTTTGATCTACACCAGTTGGTGATGGTGAAATAGACAGGTATGGGTATGTTTGAATGTCCAATGCAGGGTCATGTGCACTAACAAGGGGTAAGCTTGCTACAATTGTAGCAGTAGTCATTACTAGAACTAAAACGATAGTACTAAACATTTTCGTTTGATGTTTTTGCATTTGATTTTTTTCTCCTTTTTTTGATTAGAGCCTTACAAAAGATAGATATTTAATAGGGTGACCGTAAGTCCCCAAACTGACACAAGATACAAATAAGACCATGATGCTATACAGCAAAAATTCCTTTTTGCAGGAGAGGAGACTGCAATGGTTGGAGAGAAACAAATACAGACACTAGTAGAGTTAGGACTTACTCAGTTGCAAGCAAGGGTTTACTTTGCCCTAGTGTGCTTAGGAACTGCAACAGCAAAAGAAGCTCGTGACTATTCCAAACTGGCACGTCAAGACATCTATCGAGTAGCAAAAGAATTGCATGAATTAGGGTTGATTCAAAAAATAATATCAAGACCAACAAGGTACCGGGCGATTCCGTTACGGGAAGCTACCTCAATTTTGTTTAACAATAAAAAAAAGGATATTTCAAAATTAAGAGCTAAAGCAGAAGAATTAAACAAGTTCCAAAAAACAAGCATACCAAACACGCTTGAATGGGTACATCCAACATTCACTCTTATCCCCCAAACAAAAAAACCTCTCAAGCTTGCAGCTAAAGCAATTCTAAAAGCTCAAGAAAGTGTCGACGCGATTGCTACGGACATGAGGCTTTTTTATGTAATAACCAACTATCCAGAATGTTTCGAACAAGCTATCCAAAAGGGAGTGAAAACTAGGCACATCATTGCAAAACCGAAAGACCCCAAAACGATAAAACATTTGGAAGATTTCTCGGCTAAGTCTCCGCACTTCGAAATCAGGTACATTCCCAAAATAACTCCGAAAATAGCAATAATTGACGAAAAAGAGGTGCATATCGTCATTGCACCAAAAGAGGGCGGTTTAGAAGAAGATTGCGTATTATATTCAGACAGCACAGAACTTATCGAAATAGTTAGGAACTATTTTGAATCACTATGGAGCCAAGCCAAAGAAGTACACATACAATAAAGAATACGGCTAACAAAATGAGTAATATGAAGCCAAATGCCACCATTCGAAAAGATTGACGGCATTTGATTCTCAAAGATTATTATTTTAAAAAAGGAATCGGCAAGAGCAAGCAGTAACATGCTAAAAACTGCAATTGTCGATTAACAAACACAAAAACAACAACAAAGATTGTGGAATGTCATAGATAATTCAATATTTTAGAAAAAAATGCAATATAATAAATAGAAAAACAGAAGTAAACTCTAAAAAGCCATGTATTTTCACGAATTGACGCCATAAAAGATATATGGACGTAATATTTTGTGTTCGCTCGCAAAAGATATGGATAGGTGATGGTATGAAAACAGACTCACTTCCAGTTGAATTGAAATACTGGCCAATAAAACGGTATATGGACACATATAAAAAATCTTTAGATAATATTGAAGAATTTTGGGAAAATGAAGCAAGAAAACTTGATTGGTTCAGCACATGGGATCACGTGCTCGATTGGGATGCACCATTCGCAAAATGGTTCCCCGGCGGTATGCTAAATGCCTCATATCTTTGTGTTGATAAGCACCTGAAAAACTGGAGACGAAACAAAGTCGCCATATATTGGGTTGGCGAAAATGGCGAAGAAAAAACTCTAAGTTATTTGCAGCTCTACAAAGAAGTGAACAAACTAGCTGCTGCTCTCCAGAAAATGGGTGTAAAGGATGGAGACCGCGTAGCATTCTATTTACCAATGATAGTTGAACTGCCCATAGCCATGTTGGCATGTGCCAGACTAGGCGCAATACACACTGTTGTCTTTTCTGGATTCAGTTCACAGGCGCTCGCAGACAGAATAAACCACACTGAAGCTAATGTCGTAATAACAGCAGACGGTGGCTTCAGAAGAGGAAAAATCATTGAATTGAAACAAATAGTTGATGAAGCAGTAGAAAACACGCCGTCAGTAAAGAACGTATTAGTTGTAAAGAGAACAGGCCACAAAGTCAACATGAAAGAAGGAAGAGATGTCTGGTATCATGATACCGTGAAACATATAGAAAAACAGGTAGCACCATTGCCCGTCGAAAGCACTCATCCACTCTTTATTCTGTACACGTCTGGAACTACTGGAAAACCAAAAGGCATAGTTCACAGCACAGGAGGCTACTTGGTTTACATTAATTCAGTCTACAAATCGGTTTTCAATATCCAAGAGGACAGCGTGTACTGGTGCAACGCCGACATAGGATGGGTCACCGGACACAGCTTCATAGTCTACGCACCCCTTCTAAATGGCGCATCAATAGTCATGTATGAAGGCGCCCCAGACTACCCTGAACCAGACCGATGGTGGCAGATAATCGAAGAATATAAAATAACAACCCTCTACACCTCGCCAACAGCAATACGAATGTTCATGCGCCTTGGCGAAGAATGGGTCAAAAAACATGACCTAAGCAGCTTATCAATTCTAGGAAGCGTTGGAGAACCCATCAACCCAGAGGCGTGGATGTGGTACTTCAAAAACATAGGCGGAGAACGATGCCCAATCGTGGACACTTGGTGGCAAACAGAAACAGGAGGAATAATGATTTCTCCAGCACCAGGAATAGGACTAGTCCCCCTGAAACCAGGCTCAGCAACATACCCACTTCCAGGCATCGACGTAGCAATAGTAGATGAAGATGGAAAACCAGTACCTGAAGGAGTAAGAGGCTATATCGTAATCAAGAAACCATGGCCAGGAATGGCATTAACCGTCTATAAGGACCCAGAGCGATTCAAAGAAACATACTGGACAAGATTCCCAGGCGCATACTACGCCGGAGACTACTGCATGAAAGATGAGGACGGATACCTATGGCTTCTAGGCAGAGCAGACGAAGTGTTGAAGGTCGCAGGACACAGACTTGGAACGGTGGAACTTGAAAGCGCAATGGTTTCACACCCAGCAGTAGCAGAAGCAGCAGTAGCAAGCAAACCACACGAAATTAAAGGAGAAACAATTGTTGTCTTCGCTGTCCTGAAACAGGGAAATAATCCAAGTGACGAACTCGCAAAAGAATTGAGAACACACATGAGAAAAACTGTTGGTCCACTCGCGACTCCTGAAAACATATACTTTGTCACAAAACTTCCAAAGACAAGAAGCGGCAAAATCATGCGAAGAGTACTAAAAGCGCTCGTTGCTGGACAGTCAATAGGTGACATCTCGACCTTAGAAGACAAAGCTTCTGTAGAAGAGGCAAAACAGGCATTCGAAGAATTCCAAAGAATTACGAAGAAATAAAATTCTTCGTATTTTTTCTTTCTTTTTTTAAAAAAAAATATTGAAACAAAAAAAGGCAGACTAGAGTAGTCTGGCCCTGTTTAGGGTTTTTGTCTGCCACGAATATCTTCTTATCTTTGCAGATTCACCGTATCCGCATGCTGCACACTTTTTCTGTTTTACATTATAGCCTCTTCGGCCACAGCGTCTACAACGGATATGTAAAACCTTGTGAGCGCGTCTACCAAAAGATGATGTACCTTTGCTTGTTTTTCCCAATTTTATATCACCTTGGTGGAGGAGAAATTATTACCACGTTGTCGCCACGGACTATGATGGCTCCAAGTTTTTTCATGTTTTCTACGTCTGTTGTGTCGTCTGTTTCATCTAACACCAAGTTGAGGTGCTGATCAAAGCCTTTGAGTTTTCCTCGTAGTTTCTTTCCGCCTCTTAATCGTACTAGAACTATTTTGCCGAGGCTCTCTTCCAGGATTTTGGTGGCCATTTCGCTCATATGAATCCTCTCGTAAACTTTAGTTTTGTATCGTTTATAGGTTTTGACGTAACGATTTAAAGGTATCTACTGGCTATTCATGGTTTTTACTCTATTTTGGTTTCTGAAGTCGCGTGTATTATGTATAGTTCAAAAAAGAATGGAACGTTTTTCCAATTCTGTGATAATTAGATACACAGAATAACTATGCGTTGGTTAGTTTTATATTCTTGATGGATGTTACCTTTTTTCGTTTGGTGGGTTTATTGATTTATTTTGTGGATGATTCTGCTTTGGTGACACTGAAATGAGTAAGATTTTTTGGATTGGTTGTTTTCCTCCGAGCAGCCACAGTGTTGGAGACCATGCTCAAACTTTGGCTATTGAGCGGTTGTTGGGTGAACATTTTAGCGACTATGAGGTTAAGCGTTTTTACAGAACCGAGGCCGAAGAGTTTTTTCTAGAAGATGTCAAAAGTGACGACTTGATTTTTATTCATAGTAGCGGAGATTTTGGAGACCTTTACAAGCACACAGGTTGGCACGAAATAAGAAAACGGATCATTGAAACGTATCCAAATAATAGAGTAGTCCAGTTGCCTGTGAGTGTGTGCTACAAAAGTAATGCAAATTTTGAAGCTGATAAAATATTTTTCAGCGATAAACGTAACTTGCTGCTTTTGTGTAGGTCAGAAGAAAGCACAGAGTTGCTTCGAAATAATTTTGGTTGTCGTGTCGAGTTTTTTCCTGACTTTGTGTTCAGTTTGAAGCCACCTAAGCCTAGTGGATGTGTTCGTAGGGGTACGCTTGTTGTATTGCGTTCGGATAAAGAGAGTTCAATTCGACCTCAACTTCACAGACGGTTGGATAGACGTGGTGTGCGGAAGCCGTTTAATCTGATTTTTAATCTAATTCTTAAAAAGCGAATTAGAACCAGATTTCAGAGTGCATTTATTTGTGACACTCAGGTTTCTGAACATGACATTACTGACGCTAACCGTGAAAAGACGATTTATGATAGGTTAGAGTTTTTTCAGCGTTTTGAACTGGTGATTACTGACAGGTTTCATGGATGTGTGTTTGCTTATCTTACAAAGACTCCTTTTGAAGTGGTGAGTGGAAAAATCCAAAATAAAACAAAGGTCTCGTTGGCTGTGGATTATCCAAGTTACTTTAAAGGTTTCAGGGAGCTAGTTTTTTCTGAGCTTGATGCTTCTCCTGTTTCTTCTTCTAAAGAAAGTACAATTTTAGGGTTAATTAAATCTAGGCGCAGTATTAGAAAATGGAATAACTCCAAGGTTGAGTCCGAGAAAATCTCTAAAATTTTAGAGGCTGGCGTTTATGCTCCTTCGGCTGCTAATTTGCAAGCAACTAAGTTTAAAGTGCTATCTAGCCGAAAGGACATCAAGTTTGTTTGCCAAAACACTAGTCCTTGGTTTAAGAACAGTTTACCTGATAAAGCGGTCCTTGTTCTTTACGATTCTTCAAGCCTTCCACGCGAAAAGTGGACAGAACGGTTTGTTTGGCAAGATACTGCTTGTGCAATGATGAACATGATGTTAGTTGCTGAAAGTTTGGGTTTGAAATCTTGCTGGGCTTCGGTTAATCTAAATCAAGAAAAGACGATTAAAGCGAATTACGGGATTGGGAAGCATTATGTTTTGGCGTGCATGCTGTTTTTGGGTTACAGTGACCAAAAGCCTTCTTTGAAAAGCAGACATCAGGGAAGGATTTTAGAAAGGCACAGGTAGTTTGTAAGTTGCCGAAGTTAGATGAAAAAATCGGTTGATTTTTTGATGCAGCAATACGCAGATGAAAGTGTGTCGAAAATTCAGTAATTATTCAACAAGTTATGTAACAAAATAAAAAGAGGGAGACGTTTTTATTCTATTTTTATGGTCTCGCTTTTGGTGTTCTTTTGTTTCTTTTTGGGAACAGTGATGTCTAAGACGCCGTTCTTGTATTTTGATGTCGCCTTTTTTGAGTCTACCTTTGCAGGCAGTTTAACTTCTTTGAAGTATTTTCGTTCAGGAGTGTCAACAGAAATTGTTAAGGTGTCATCTGTTCCAGAAAGGTTGATTTTGTCTTTCTCGACACCGGGCAGTTCAACTATTACCTTGACTTTGTCGTCAGCATCGATAACGTCTGCTAAGGGTTCCCGTTTTTCTTTGACATCCATGTGTGGTTTTCCAAGTCTAGTTTCTGCTTTGAAATTTCCAAACTCTTTTACGTTTGGTTTTCCGTCTGGACCCACTGTTACGCTGTATCCGTAGACAAATGGTCCAAAGCTTTGTACTTTAGTTCCGTCGGGTAAAGTTTGTTCTCTGTGAAGGTCTTCTGGTGCTCGCTTAGATAGTTCTTCGAACTCTTTTGCGATTGTCTCTTCCATTTCTTTGAAGGTTTCGTTTATGCCAAAAAAGTCTGCTTCAGAAAATGGTGATTTTCTATTAAACCATCGAGACCATCGGTTTTCTTCTGACAGTGTCTTTCACCTCCTAAATATTTTCTATTTCCTCTAAAGACTCTAGTAGCCGACGCAAGGCGAGGCTCAATGTTATGAAAGCTGATTGCCCGAATTCGGAGCAGCGGTATGTTCCTCTTCCGGTTTTTGTTAGGAATCCACCGTCACTTAGTTTTCTTGAGTTTTCCCACACGGTTTTTGGGTTCAAATCCAAGTCTTTCATGAAGTCTGCGAAGTTCATTGTACTGTCTTCTTCCTCCACTAGCATTCTCATCATTTTTAGTCGGGTTTGGTTGGATAGTGCGTCGAACATGTTAGAGAATTTTTGGAAGTCTTCTTCGAATGCTTTAAATTCTGTTGCAAGTTGGTCTTTTGGCCAGTCCATTGGTGACAGGGGTACTTCAAGGATTATTTTTCCGTTACGTAATAGCTGTAGTTTTAGGCTCATGGTACCTCGTCCTTTATTACCTAGAAGTAACATGCAGGTTTTTTTATATAAATGTTACTATTTAGTAATAAAAAACCATGTTACCAAAAAAGTTGGTCTTTCATTAATGCTCACAGAAATGAGGTTAAAACTGTTTGTGGATGTCTTGTTTTTCCATGATGTATCCGCAGTAATGGCATCTTAAACGAAGGGGTTCTTCGTTGTCCACATAAAAAGTAGATTTTACGGGTTCTTTGCTGTTTGAGACACACATGGGATTCGCACACTTGACTGTTTCACGTATCACTTTAGGCAACCTGACCAATTGCTTGTCTACAACATTGTAGTTTCTGATGATGTTTATGCTTGCGTGGGGAGACAACAAAGCTATCCTGTCTACTTCTTCAGACTTTAGTTCTCTTCCCTCAATCTTAACCATATCCTTCAAACCCAACGTTTTGCTGGGCACATTCATACCAACAGTAACAACACTTTTGACATGATCCGTTATTCCCAAAATCTTTAACACCTCTAAGGCATGCCCAGCAGTGATGTGGTCTATCACTGTGCCATCTCTGATTTTAGATACACGCAAAGTGGTTTCAGACAAGTTAACCGTCCTCAAGAGTCTTGTATAACATAAGTTATGCATAAAGAGTTTATTTATAACTGCTGTTCTTGTGTTCAATGTACAACAAGCTCTTGGTCCCTAAAACACGAATTAAGCATAAAAAATTAAGCTCAGTGGTTGGTGATTAAATGAAGAGAGTTCTTTTTCTTTGCACCCACAATTCTGCCCGTTCTCAAATGGCAGAAGGAATCCTTAACGCATTCTATGGAGACAGGTACAAGGCTTACAGTGCTGGTGTGAGTCCAACTAAAGTTAATCCCTATGTTGTCAGGGCAATGGCTGAAATTGGAATAGATATCTCGGGAAACAGGTCAAAGAGCATTGAAGAGTTCCGTGGAGAAAAGTTTGACTATGTAGTAACAGTATGTGATGGAGCTAGAGAGACATGTCCATTCTTTCCTGGAGACACAATCATTCATCAATCATTTAAAGACCCAGCCCAAGTCGTAGGTTCTGAAGAAGAAATAATAAAAGAGGTCAAACAGGTAAGAAATGAAATTGCAGAGTGGATAAAAAACACATTCACTTCTGTGTGAAACAAAGTAACAAACTATTTTTGTAAATAGGTCTAGTTCAAAAAAGAAAAAAGAGACCTATGGAGCATCCCTAGAAACTGTCAATATTCGAACATAATCTGCCGTATCATCGCAAGCATCAGCCACATGCTCCATCTCCTCTATGAGGTCCTTAAGTAACAGTATGGTTGCGGCGTCAGTCTCTTTAGAGTACTCAAGAAGCATCGCCTTTGACTTCAAATACTTCTTGTCCACTTTGCCTTCTATTACATCGATTTGTTTTGCAAGTTCCATAGCCTTCGCGGGGTCGGTTCCCAACTGTTCGATGGATTTACGTAAAGTGGTTGCGCAATCAACCAGTTCTTTGGCTGTTTCGGCGAACTGTTTCCACATGTCCTTTGGAACTTGTGCTTCTAAAAGTAAAATAACTGCTCTTGAGGCATCCTTTACGTGATCTGCCATCTGATCTAGCCTTTTCACCAAGTGCATAATGTCTTCACGGTCTTTAGATTCAAGACTTCCACGGGTAAGTTCCTCAAAAACTAGTCTTCTAAGCTCGTCAATTTCATGCTCTATAGATGACAGGTTGTCGAAGGACGCCTTGGCTTTTTGTTTGTTACCTCGCAAGGCGGCATTAATAGACTTCTCAAGCTCAATTACTGTGTTAATAGCCAAAATCATCTGCCTATCCGCCATTTCCAGCACTTTGGATTTTCTTCGTCGTGCAAACCATCTTTCCATAAATACTCACTCTTTAACAATAGGCGTTCAGATACGTTCTAATAATAAATTGCAAACATTCACGCTTAAGTTTTCTCTAAAGAATAAGTCAAAAAGTTCTCGAACCTTTCTTAAAATTTAATGTTCTAATCAAAAACAGAAAGGCTGGTTAAAATCACTATAAGCGAGGAAAATAGCAAAAAGCCACTAGAGTGGCCTCTTGGTTTTTTCAACTCTTTGCTTTTTGGTTACTCTAAGCTTGCTAGAGTGACAATATAGTCAGCTGTATCAGCACACATGTCAGCAGCTTCTTCAAGGAATTCAATCATATCATCGAATATTATTAGAATTCCACTGTTCATCTGGTCCGCGTATTTAATGAACAAAGATTTGGTTTCAAGATATTGTTTGTCGATTCCAGCTTCGATGTTCTCGACTTTTTTGGCGCCTTTAATGGCCTCTGTTGGATTTGCGGAGATATTTTCGATGCTACCTCGAAGGGCAGTTGCACAATCTACAAGAGTTGAAGTCATGTGAACTGCGTTTTCCCATAATTCACTAGGAATCTGGGCGTCTCCAATCATTACTATGCATCGTGCTGCGTCCTTAACATGATCTGCAAACGTGTCGAGACGTTTCACAAGGTGTAAAAGATCTTCGCGATAGTCAGCAAACAAGGCGGCTCCTTTTGAGAGTTCTTTGAAAACTTCAGTTCGCAAATGATCGATTTCTTCTTCTACTGTGAACAGCCTATCGATATGTTGCCTTGCATCGTTGATTTTTGCTTTAGAAACTTTTTTCATTGCTTGATTTAGTAAAGTAACAGTGTCAAGAGCTGTTGTTATCTGTTCTTGAGCTAGGTCCAACAGTTTTGTTCTTCGGCTTCTTTCAAACCAGGCATAACTTTTCTTAGCCAATTTTTTCCCTCCTTTACAGGCTTATTGATTTACCTTAACCTCATTTTTTCTCCTGTTGCAAGATATACAATTGACTCACCAATGTAGGTCGCATGGTCTGCTATTCTTTCAAGATACCTCACAACAAGCAGGCTTGAGATGGTGCAGCCAGTTGTGGTTTTTGTTTCAATTAACTTGTCAAGGTAACTGTAGTATAGTTTGTCAACACGATTCTCCATTTCGGACAATGTTTTTGCCACAGCTGCATCGTGGTTCTTTAAAGCCTGAATGCTGGTACCAACCATCTCTAGAGTTTCTAGTCCCATTTCTTCGATGATTTTTCTGAAGGATGTGTCACATTCGTCCATTCCGCTAAGGCGCTCATAGATTTGTGAGATATCAAGGGCGTATCTTCCATATCGTCTGAAGTCGTAGCATATTTTCATGTATGACTTTAGAATTCTGAGGTCTGAAGCTACAGGTTGGAATCGGGCAATAATTTCGAAGGCTGTATCTTCAATGGGTTCTGCCATAGAAGACAACGTATCTGAAAGTTGTTTCACCTGTGTTGGAGTGTGTGTACCTTCTAGGTAGTTAACAATAGACAGAGAAACAGTTTTTTGAGCAATCTCTCCCATACGAAAAAGCATGCTCGCTAACTGTTCCATTCCTGAATCAATTAATCTCTTCATTTTTTTCACCTAACCAAATTCTCCAGTGATATATTGTTCAGTTAACTCGTGCTGTGGATTCTCAAAGATAGCCTTCGTTCCACCCTTTTCTATTACCTTCCCCAGATACAAGAAAACAGTGTAGTCGGACACTCTTGAGGCTTGCTGCATATTGTGCGTGACTATCACAACAGTATAATCGGTAGAGAGAATTCTTATGAGTTGTTCAATTTTTGCTGTCGCAGCAGGGTCCAAAGCGCTACAAGGTTCATCCATTAGGATAACTTCGGGGTCGACTGCCAATGCCCGAGCAATGCACAAACGCTGTTGCTGTCCACCAGAAAGGTCAAAAGCGCTATCATTAAGTCGATCATTGACCTCATCCCATAGTGCAGCTGCCCTCAAGCTTTTTTCCACGATTTTGTCAAGGTCTTTGCCTTTTGCCATTTTGTGGATTTTTGGACCAAACGCAACGTTTTCGTATATTGATTTAGGTAATGGGTTTGGTTTTTGGAACACCATTCCAACTTGTCTTCGTAGGTCATAGACATTAGTATTGTTGTCGTAGATGTTTTTTCCACCAATGAATATGTCACCGGTTGTTTTACTGGATTTAATCACATCATTCATCCGATTGAATGCCCTGAGCATTGTTGACTTGCCACAACCTGAGGGACCCATAATAGCAGTCACCGCATTTGCCTTGATTTTCAGGTCAACGCCTCGAATAACGTGTTTTTCTCCGAACCAGATGTTTAGTTGCCTGATGTCTATCTTGTCATCTTGACTCAAATAGCAATCACCTGTTTTCTGTTTAACTTAGCCATGGTTGTTTTCTCCTGTAATAGATTCTAAGTATTATTGCCACAAGCGAAAAAGTAACAACAATCAAAAAGAGAATTAATGCTATTCCAAAAACTCGCTCGGGTTCCGTTCCCTGAGCAACTATTTTAACGTATATGTTATAGGAAAGCGCCATCACAGGCTCAAACGGTGATTCAGGCAAACCTCTAGTTATTATAACTGAAGAAGTGAAAAGTATAGCCGCGGTTTCTCCTGCAACTCTGGCAATCCCCAAAATTACGCTTGTTACTATTCCAGGCGCTGCGGCAATCAAAGTTGTCAGGCTAATCGCTTTCCATTTAGTTGCACCCAATCCCAACGCAGCTTGTTTGAAGCCTTGTGGAACAATTCGAATAGCCTCTTCAGAGCCTCTTATAACAATGGGAAGAATCATCAAAGAAAGCGTTAACCAACCAGACATAAGAGAGATTCCGAACCCAAGTTGCCTGCTGAAAAAAGTATAACCAAATAAACCAATAATTATTGATGGGACCCCAGCTAAATTGTTGATGGCTTGGTCAATAATCCGTGTTACTTTTCCGCTGGGTGCATACTCTACAAGATAGATTGCTGTGAAAACGCCGATTGGCCCCGCAATTGCAGCTGCACCCAAGAACAAGTAAACGGTTCCCACAATCATTTCCAATGCTCCACCCTGAAGAGCACTTTTGGTGAAAACATCCACATTCAGGGTTCCAATTCCCGTAAAGAGGGTTACTGCAATCAAGAAGAAAGCCAGCAAACAAAACACCATAGGCACACCTAGGGCAAAGAAGAGTATTCGTTCTTTAGTTGGGCTTGCTATGGTTGAACACCTCTCTTTACAACGATGTCAGCTAGCGTGTTTACAATGAAGGTTATGATGAGCAGTATGAGGCCCAACCCAAAAAGGGCGCTATATTCTACGCTGCCTACTGGAGCTTCACCCATATGGATAGCAATAAAGGAGGGAATTGTGTACACCGCATCTAAGTAACTTGATGCAACATGCGCTTGGTTTCCAGAAATCATTGACACAGCAATGGTTTCTCCAACAGCGCGCCCAAAACCCAACATTATACTCGCTAAGATACCAGACTTTGAGATTGGTAGCACAACACTTTTGATTGTTTCCCATTTGGTTGCACCAAGACCAAGAGCAGCTTCTTTGTAATTTTTGGGTACAGCTGAAATTATTTCACCAGAGACGCTTACTATGGTGGGAATTGTCATGATTGATAAAATCAGAGAGGATGTAAGAGCAGTTTGTCCAGAAACTATTCCGAAAGTAGAGGCGATAAATGGAACTACAACTAGTAAGCCTATGAATCCGTAGATTACTGAGGGGATAGAGGCTAAAAGTTCTATAATTGACTTTATCGGGTCCCTTAGGTAAAAAGGCAGGACTTCTGAGACAAATATGGCGGTGCAGACGCCAACTGGGATTGCGATAATTAAAGCGCCGAACGTGACCATAAGTGAACCGTATAATAGAGGAAAACCTCCAAACAAGTTTGACTCAAGGTCCCACTGCATACCAAAAAATAGGTCTGAACCAAACTGAGAAAACGCTAACGCTCCCTCTCGGGCTACAAAAAAGAGCATTAAAAATAGAATAATAACTGAAAATGAAGCACAAAGAAAAAGAACAACCGTCATTGGTTGAGACTTTAAATTAAGAAAAAAGGAAGAGATTTTGTTGAGCGTTTTGTTGCTCATATTCATTTGAATTCCTGTGTTTCATTTTTTGGCTGTTTAGGCGTTTATGGGTAGTTATAGCTTGCTGGGAGTCTAAGGAATCCTTGGTTTTCTACGATGTCTTGTCCTTCTTCACTAAGAACAAACGATATGAATCTGTCAACTAATGATCCACTTTCAACAGGGCTACTTGTTACAAAGTAGAGTAGTCGAGAGATTGGGTAACTGCCGTTTTGAATGTTTTCTAAAGTTGCAGCAACATAGTCTGAACCTTCTTCTTCAGCTAAGGACACAGCAACTATATCATCAGTTAAGAATCCAAAGCCAACGTAACCTATTGAGTAGTCGGTGTCTTTTACTGCTGTTCTTACTGCAGGATTGCTTGATTGTTCATGAACAAGTGTGCTATCAATTGTCAGTTCATATTCGTCTATTGTGTACTCCTCGAAGGTGCCTCTGGTTCCAGAGCCAGATTCCCTAACAACAACATAAATTTCTGCATCAGGTAAACTGGAGTCAACTTCATTCCAGTTTGTATATACTCCAGCAAAAATTTTTGCAACTTCCTCTAAGGTTAGCTCAACATTGCTACCTACTGAGGGGTTGACCACAACACATACTGCGTCAAGCGCAAGTGGATGTAACCAAAGAGTTCCTGCGTCAATTTCTTTTTGTTTAGGACCTCTGGAAGCCATTCCAATGTCAACTGTACCGTCTATTGCTGAAGCATAACCCGTTCCTGATCCCCCACCTTGAACAGTCACGGTAGTACCAGTGTACATATTCATAAATGCTATTGCGCTTGCGTTAGCCACAGGGAGAACAGTTGTGGAACCAGCAAGATTGACGGTTTCAGTTCTCCATTCACTGTCTTTGGAGAATTCATCACCAGAAGTTTCGCTTGATCCTGAATTTAGGACGGATCCAATGCCCAGTCCAACTACAAGAAGCGCTATCATGCCTAAGAGTGCAATCGTTGTCGATATTCCTTTGTTTGATTTTCCAATCAAATCTTTCACCTTTGTTTTTGTTAGCAAAACTGCAGGCAAATGGTATATAGTTTTTCTACATAATATATATAAACTATATAGGAAAAATACATGTGTACACATCACTTTGAATCTATGAGGGGTTTAGAATTGACTCATTCTCAACATAGCCAAAATGAAGAAACAAGGAAACTTCAGATAACAGGAGGATCCACATACGTAATTTCATTACCAAAAAAATGGGTAACCCAAAACGGGCTTGAAAAAGGTAGCTCATTACTTATCAGACAGGAAGAAAACGGTGCCTTAGCAGTTTTGCCTCCAGAAATTGGAAAAACAGAAAAAAATGAGGAGGCAGTAATTAAAGTCTCTCCAGAAGATAGCTCTGAGGCACTAATAAGAAAAACAGTTTCTGTGTATTTGCTGGGCTACAACATAATTCACATAAGAACAAAAGACCAAAAAGAAGTTTCTTCAACTCAAAGAAACGCAATCAAAACTTTTGCCAGAAACATGTTGGTTGGAACAGAAATAGTAACTGACACCTCCAAAGATTTGACATTACAAGTTTTACTAAGTTACCCTGAATTATCTGTTCCAAGCGCCTTGCGGCGAATGACCATCATAACAGCGTCTATGCACAAAGACGCAATAGCTGCCCTCAAGAACATTGATTACCAGCTAGCAAGTGATGTCCGAGCCACAGACTATGAGGTTAACAGGTTTCATTTGTACATAATACGGCAGTTAAAGATGGCGATTCAGAACCCCCGAATAATAACTGAGATAGGTTTGCAAAAGCCAAATGATTGCCTAGGCTATAGACTCATAACGAAGATGGTGGAAAGAACAGCAGACCACGCCACAAACATAGCAAAAAATGTGCTTCTCCTAAAGAACAAGCTAAGTAATGACTTTCTAAGTGCACTTCAGGAAATGAATGAAGTTGCACTTTTTACTTTCGAAACGGCTATAGAATCTTTGTTCAAACGTGATTTTGGCTTAGCAGAAAGTGTTATAGCAAAAGCCAACAAAATAAGCAATTTAGAGAAAAAAGTATTGACAACTTTGAAAGAAACCGACATAGCAGAAATAGCTAACATTAGATTAGTCATTGAAAGTGTTAGAAGAATCGCAGAGTACGCCATGGACATAGCAGAGATTGTGCTCAACATGACCGCTGAGTCAATAATAGGATGAAAGGAAGTCGTGCTAAATAAGGAACTGTTTTTGGGCTAGTTTAGTCAAGACTTAGTAAAAGACTCGTTAGCAATAATGCCAATTAGTTTAAGGGCGTAGTTTTAACAAGTGGAGAGTTTTTCCAGTCATAATTGAGGCTGTCATACGTAATACAGCAACTAATGTTGATTAGTTCAATAGAAAATTGTTCTAGAAGCAAGTTCCAGAAGGCTTAAGTCGTGTTAGTTAGAAGTTGTGGTATGTAGAAGGGAAGTAAAATTCCAGAGAGAGAAAGGAGTTAAATCTCCCCTACTACACACCACATATATTCTTATTTCATCAACTATTTTATTTTTATCTAGATTAAATTCAGATTAATAACCGTGAAAATAGATCTTAATTTAAAATCACAGGATTGAAGTGTTTTCACCAAAAAACCTGTACCACACAGCCCTAAAGATCAAATTTTGATGATGTACCGTGAGATTGTGTCTTGAACAGGGATTTACGTATGCAGAACCAGATATATTTGGGGTAAACAGCAGATACACTCTAAGATAGGGACGTGTAGAACCAATTATGTTTTCAGCTGTTCTAACCACAAATAGCTTGATCAGCAATGCATAGATTAAGCATTTATTTGTGAGTTACTAAAAGATGTTTGGGGTAATGGTTTGCAGTTTAAGGGACGTGACATAGTATCCATCAAAGATTTTAGCCGAGAAGAAATCGACTACATCCTGAAAACCGCTGCATCCATGGAGCAAATAGCCAAGCAGGGCTCAGACATGCTTCATGGAAAAATCTTGGCAACACTCTTTTTTGAACCCAGCACAAGAACACGCTTAAGCTTCGAATCAGCCATGAACAAGCTCGGAGGAACAGCAATAGGCTTTGCAGAGCCAAAGGTTGCGGCGATAAAGAAGGGCGAAAACTTGGCAGACACCATCAGGGTTGTTGAAAACTATGCTGATGTTATGGTGCTACGGCATCCACTTGAAGGAGCAGCTAGGTTAGCAGCTGAATTCGCTAAGGTGCCAGTGATAAACGCTGGCTCCGGAGCTGAAGAGCATCCAACTCAGGCTTTGCTGGATCTGTATACCATACTCAAAGAGAAGGGAACTATTGATGGACTTAACATCACGTTAATGGGCGACTTAAGATATGGTCGTACAGTTCATTCTTTGGCGTATGCATTGTCTTTGTACAATGTGAAACTGTTTTTGGTTTCGCCCGAACTTCTTCGCATGCGACGGGAAGTTTCTGATGCTATAAAACAAAAGATTACCGTCGTTGAGGCCTCCGCGGTTGAGGATGTTTTAGCTGAAACGGATGTTTTGTATGTAACGCGAATTCAAGAGGAAAGATTCCCTGACCCAACTGAGTACACCAAAGTTAGTGGAACATACAAAATTGATCTTAAGACGCTAAAGGATGCGAAAGAGGACATGATTATTATGCATCCACTGCCGAGGGTGGATGAGATAGATCATGAAGTTGACAATACGCCTCATGCTAGATACTTCCAGCAAGTATGGAATGGGATAGTCACGCGGACTGCTCTTTTGGCGCTTATACTTGGAGCAAAAAAGTAGCTGAAACAGGTAATGCGGCTTGTGTAGGGCATAAGCAAAATGTTAAAGACTGTTCAAGGCGTAGTAATGTACGTGAGAATCGTTTTTTGTAAAAATGGACAGTTTGGAGAATGAAGTATGGTTTCAAACATAGTGAAAGATGTTTTTTCAGCCACGTTTAAGAGCGTCAGCAAAGACGACACGCTTTCTGCATGTCTCTCTATACTAAAAGAAGAATCGACGCCAGTTTTGATTGTGTTCAATAAAAAAGGAAAATATGCGGGCGTAATTGCTCACAGATGGATAGTCAGGTCACGTTATAACCCCGCCACAACCAAAGTGGAGAGTTTGATGCGTTCAGCGCCCACAGTATCACTAGAAGATAGCCTCAGTAAGGTGGCAAAGCTGATGATAACCAGTGGAATTAGTCAGCTTCCGGTTTTCAACAAAGAGAAGCTTGCTGGAATCGTTACTGATGAAGCTGTTATTCAGGGGGCAGTGGTTGGAAATTGGGGCAACACCAAAGTTGAGGATGTGATGACCAAAAAGCCGTTTCTTGTAGAGGAAGATGAGTCTGTGGGAGCAGTTTTGAGCCTGTTTAGGGAGCATGGAATCTCTCATGCACCAGTGGTTAGAGACGGCAACCTTGTTGGAATGGTAAGCATACAAAACATCATTACAAGTATTTTTCAGCCAAGACACCGTCAAACAGTAGGCGACATTTCGGGACAGAAAGCTCCAGTTCTAAGCATTCCAGCCAAGGGCATAATGACAAAGCCTGTAATCACGGTTTTGCCTGAAAATACGCTAAAGGATGCTGTGGAAAAGATGAAGAAATTCAGAATTTCTTCTCTAGTCATAATCAGTAAAGGAAGACCAGCAGGCATTCTGACAAAAAGAGACATTCTTGAGCCACTAGCAGAAATGGAAATGCCAAAACAGCGGATAACAATCCAGTTTTCAGTCAAAGGCGTAGAAATACAAGATATTCAACGCGGAGTCATAATGAACGAGTTTGAAGTCTTCTCGCGTAAATATCAAAAGACACTGGAAGAAGGCGCACTTTTCGTGTATATGAAAACACATGGAACAAACTACAAGGGCGAGCAGTTGATTCATTGTAGGCTCCAGTTTAGGACAAGAAGAGGCTCATTTTTCAGTTCCAACGAAGGCTATGGAGTTGAAGCAACGTTTCGCACAGCATTGGGTCGGCTTGAGAGGCAACTGTTAAGAAGCCAAGAGCTTGCTCATGAGCCAGAGTATGCCAAAAAGTATTTGCGGAGAATAGAGTTTCCGTCAACAGAACTGTAGAACAAAAGCTTCCAATAGAAAAAACGGAGGTGAAGTTATGACAGAAATGGGAGACGTTTATGCATGCAAAATCTGCGGCAACATTGTTAAGGTCATCTCGCCTGGCGCCGGAGTCCTTGTCTGCTGTGGACAACCAATGGAGCTAACAGACGAAGAGTAAAACTGTGAACACACAGTTATTAATGGGGTTTCTTCAACTTATTTTTGTTATGAATCAACTGCACATCTACTCGAAAGTTACTGATGTTGGAGTGGAACTTGGTTTTCGGGACATGCCTTACCCAATAAAGTATCCATCAACTGTTTGGGAGGCAACACCCAAAGAGACCCAAAAGGCACTAAAAGATAATCTTGCGCTTGCCACCACAATGCACTTGCCACTTATATTCGATTCGTCAAGCATCGTTTACCATTCGGGGTGCCCATTACTGGAGCCCTATTTTGTCCAAAACTTCCTCAAAGACATACCATCCTGCACAGAAGTTGATAGAACCAGCACTGATGATGCTGTTCGCAAATTCTTTAACGTAGATTACCAGTTTTCAGACCCTGAAATAGCGTATCCTTCAAGTCAACCTGTGGATTCGCCGCACGGTGCCCTTGTTGGATTAAGCTTCGGAAAAGATAGCCTACTCACCTACGCAGTAGCAGACGAAATTGGTCTAGACCCCGAAATGGTCTATGTAATAGAACAGAGCATGACATATGAGCAGAAACACAAAACAGAGTTGGCAAGGCGCTTCAAAGACGAATTCGGCAAACAACTCAACATACTCAAGCATGAAACAGGAAAGTTCCGCGACTACCCACATTTGGGAGTGCCCTTCACTGAAATGGGCTGGGGACTACAAACAACCGAGTATGCGCTGGAACTGATTCCGTTCGCGTATGCTCTTAAAGCAAAATATCTGCTGTTTGGTAATGAGCAAACCGCCGCTTCAACTTACATGGACTCTGAGGGCAGATGGACGGTTCATCCTTGCTATGATCAATCGCATCGCTGGACTGTGCATATTGACCAGATTACGCAGACGTTTTCGGGGCGCTCGGTACATACTGGAAGCGTGATAGAGCCGCTCATGGATATGATGATTCAGTACATTCTGGCACACAGGTACCCAGATATTGCAAAGTATCAGATGAGTTGTTTCACTGAAACAGAGGCAGGGCGAGACTATCACTGGTGCCACAACTGTAGTATCTGCGCGAAAATGTATTTGATGTGTGTTGGAAGCGGAATTGACCCGAAAAAGATTGGTTTACGAGTGAACATGCTGGAGTCTTGGTGTAAACCGTTTTTTACGTTATTTGGAGGCAAATCAATTACAATGACGTATGCACACACGAAGGTGGGTAGGGACGAGCAGCTTTTTGCGTTCTATCTTGCAGCCAAGAAGGGCGCTAAGGGCGGGCTGATTGATGAGTTTAAGGCAAGCCCGCTGATTCAGGAAGCAAAAGAGCGGGAAGAAGAGTTGTACAAGACTTTTTGTACGTTACATACGTCGATGTCTGTGCCTAAAGAAATGCGGAACAGTGTAAACTCTATCTATAAAGAGGAACTGCGTACGTTCCAGATTTAACAGAGGGGCTAATTTTAATTACACCTAGATTTGTTCTTATTGTGGGATAATCCGTCATGCGTATAGTGCTAGTTCTGAATACTCGCCAAACAGAAACAGAGTTTGAGGTTGAATATGACCCGCCTCACACGATTGAACTCATAAAACAGGGCATCAAATCCACTGGACATGAATATGTTTTTGTTGAGGCTGACGAAAACTTTGCTGAAAGCATCAAAGCTGCAAAACCAGACCTAGTCTTCAACCGTGCAGAGGGACTAAGGGGTGACAGTCGTGAATCACATGTGCCTGCCATACTCGAAATGTTAGGTATACCATATGTTGGCTCTAACGTGTTGACTACAGCGATTTGCTTAAACAAGGCGTGGACAAAAAAGGCGCTTTTGTATCATGATATATCTACGCCAAAGTTTTACGTGTGTGAAAACATTCAGCAATCACAGAGAATAAACAAAGGCTTCCCATATCTTCTCAAGCCCAACGAAGAAGGCTCGTCGATTGGTATTACAGAAGAAAATTTGGTTTATGACAAAACACAACTGCAAATAAAATTAAAGCATATGATAAACGAGTATCAACAACCGATACTTGTTGAGCAGTTTATTGAGGGCAGAGAATTCAGCACTGGACTACTCGGACGCGCAGACGAAGAGCCAGAGGTTCTCTCGATTCTGGAAATCGATTTTTCCAAGTTTCCTGAGGTAGGTGGCGTATTTGGGCAACGAGCCAAAACGGTCCTAGACTCTCTTGAACACTATGTTTGTCCCGCACAAATTCCACAGAAACTAAAAGACACTCTTGAGCAGGTTTCACGCGAAATCTGGTATGCGTTGGGCGCTAAAGATTTTGCGAGAATAGACTTTCGCATGAACAGCAAAGGAGAACTGTTTTTTTTGGAAATAAATCCGCTGCCAGGAATGGATTTTGACACCAAAGAAAATGACCTGTCGTTTTATCCGTATATGGCAATGAAATCTGGATACACATATGATATGCTAGTACGCAGACTTCTTGAATCTGCATGCAACCGCTACGGAATGAAACTATAAGATTTAGAACGGGCTAGCCAGCCAGTAGGTTTGGGGAGAAAACAAGCTGTGAGTGAAGCAAAAAAGATACAACAACCAGAAAAAGACAACCCGTTTTGGCGGCAGATTCTAGATGAACTAGCTAACAGTTATGATGGAAAGCTGGAGCTAGTTTTTCCAACAGAACTAAACAAACATTACTTCTCTTGGTTTCATAGTGTAGAGAATTTGGGATTCAGACGAGAGTTGCATTATTCCTTTGAAGAATTACAAAAGACCCTTGAAAAGCAAGAAATTGTTTTCTGGTTCCTCACAGTAGACAGTGAACCTCAAATCATTCTTTTTGGCTACTCAATTCCAGATGAACCAAAAAAATCATTTTACCTAGACACTTTTGCTGTCAGACCAAGAGGAAAAGGCATTGGAAACATTGTCATCGAGTTTCTGATTCGTTGGGCAAAAACAAAGCATTACAATGCGATAGTATTGGACACTGAATTAAAGGATGAAAAAGGAATTCCACTACAGCAGTTCTACGCAAACCATGGGTTTGAAACAGTCTCCAGCACCAAAAAAGGAGACCTCATCATGAAACGCAGGTTATAACAAAAAGGTAGACAGGATTTAATCGAAGTCTCTGCCGGTCAAAACGGCTACAAACGTTCCTTTCACAATGAAGCCTTCTTTGCCAAGAGTTTGCATAACAGCAAGGGTGCTAGCGGCTGCCGGGAGAACACTTAGTCCTTCTTCAGAACGAACAAGCTTTGAGAACTCCAGCATTTTTGTGTCTGAAGCGTATTCTGCGAAGCCTCCAGATTCATAGATTGCGTCTAGGGCAATTTGCCCATCAAAAGAATGCCAGTTTGTTAGTGGCTCATTGATTTTGCTCTCTTTGATTTCCTCAGGTTTTAAATCAAATATGGTTCGTTTGTTCTCTTTGAACGACTTAATGATGGGGTTACCTCTACGTGTGCTGGTAGCAACCATCTTTGGAATAGTCATAGTCTTACCAGACAAGTACAATTTTTTGAATCCCGCGTAGATTCCCGCAAGAGATGTACCATTTCCAACAGGACAGAAAATATAATTGGGAACTCGCCTCAACTCGCGATAAATTTCAACCGCAATTTCGCCATAAGCGGCTAAAGACAATTCAGGAACCTCGTTTACTCCAGGGTTAGCATCAAACCAATTGTTTTCTATTGCCTGCTGAGAAGAGTAAGCCACCGCATCCTCATAGTAGCCATCAACAAAGTGAACTTTTGCACCAAAATTTTCCATACGTTTTAGCCGATCCTTTGGCACATCATATTTTCTGGGAATGTAGATGTGCGCATCCAAATCATAATGCCGGGCAGCGTAGGCAACTGCTACGCCAAAGTTGCCACAAGTTGCGGTTGCAATACCTTCTAGCCCGGACGTAACTGCCTGATCGGCAAGCACCATAGCGATTCGGTCTTTTTGGGTTCCAGTAGGATTGCTGCCCTCAAATTTAAGGTAAACACGTTCACAGCCAAGAATGGGAGCCAAGTTTCTGGCTTCAAGAAATATCGTGTTACCAACCATAACTTGCCATGACTGGCGTTTCAGTTTTAGTTGCCTTTCACGGCTGTCACTCCAATTTGTTGGGCGTGAATCCGACAATAAAACGGATTGAGTCTTACAATTTCCGTTAGTTTTGGCTTTTGCCATTTTCCTGTTTTGGCACCTCAAATAGGATTCAAAGAATTCTGCGCAATGAATTAGGCATCAGCTATTTTAAATTTGCTATATAAGTGTTAAAAGAAGGCAAATTTGGGGCTAAAACATGTTGTCGTAATATGTGCAGAAGATTTTACAGTAGGCCTCTGCGCATAATCCATTGCAGTGCAATAAATCCGAGGGGGAGTCTAAGCCACACCCATAGAACTCGTGTGAGAACGGTTGCTGCGGCGCTGATTGCGGCAGCTTGGGGTCCTAATGCTAAGAGGTCGGTATAAAGGTAGGTCATTACAATTTCGATGAAACCTACTTCACCAGGCAACATGGTGGGGATGCTTTGAAGGCTGCGACTAAGAGAATACACGACGGTTATTAAAACAAAGCTAACAGTGTAACCAAGAGACGCAAAAACGAAGTATGACACAAGCACACTAAGCGCATAGCTCCCCAGAGCAAAAAACAGTGGTTGAATCAAGCTTGTTGGATTTTTACCTAAGAAGCCCATTGACTGATGGAAGCCCTCCAAGGAGTTTTTTGCTTTTTCTCTTAGGTTTTCAAGGTTTAAACGTCCCCGTGCAACGAAAACGCAGAAACGTATTAGCATATCGATTAATCTGAGCGTCAACTGTTCTTTTACGCATAAAAGAAATATGAAGACAAGTGGAATTGCTGTGCCAATTGACACGATTACAATCAGAAGTGATATGCTTGAGGGGATGGCGTATTGTGAAGTTAACAATGAAACTGAGCAGAAAATCAAGACAATCAGGGTTACTACCATTGAGATTATTCGTTGACCAAGAACTGAGGCGACAACTTTTCCTGTGTTTTCACCTGATTCTTTAGCCATAAGATAGCTTTTGGAGACATCCTCGCCGATTGATTCGGATGGAACAAAGAACTCAACAAATGCTCCAACCCAAGTAATCAGCATAGTCTTCATGAAGGAAACCTTAATCGAAAGAGAGTGTAGAATGCTGTGCCAGGTTAGAGAATACGCTAGCATGTTTAACAGTAGAGCCGCAATTGCCAGCACATAGTAGAAGATGTCGATTTGCTGGATAGTTACAAGCATTTCTGGTATGTCAACAAAGAAATACAGGTAAGCAATGAAGATAACCAGACCTAACACCAGAAGGGGGATGGTTCTTGTGAGAGTCTTACGTTTTTCTGGAAGCCACTCGCTCGTTTCTGGGGCGTCTGGTTCAAACACTTGATTCACGACATCTTGTTTTTCAGTTGTTTTTTCAGTCTGCCTTTTTTAGTCACAGCTGAAGACTGCTATATTTGCTTAAGATTGTTTTTAAAGGTGATTTTGCAAGCAAAGAGAATTCTGTTGTGCAATTCATTAGGCAGGGATTGCAGTTTGGAATTATGGTTTCTTTAACTTTTTTCATCCTCTTGCTTTTTAGCAAATCAACCATAGAATGCTGAAGCAAAGAACCAATGTAAGTCTCTTTGGTTCGAGGAATCCCTGGACACAAAAACAGTTTTCCTTCATTGTTTACAGCCAAATACAAGGTGCCAGCATCACAAAGCTTTGGAGCAGTTCCATTAATGTATTCTGAGATGTGGCTTAGAAAGTAATATGATTGGGATATGTGGCTGCAATAATTGGTTTTCAGCTCTAAAATCTGCTTTACTGAGCCGTCGATGGCGTCTTTGGGGATAACCCAAGAGCTGGAGCCGATAACAGGCTGGACAAAAAAGTAGTCTGCTCCAACGTTTCTTACGGCGTCAAAGACTTCGCGTAACTCTTTGTAGTTACGTTTGTTCAAGACAAAATTTACTCCAACCGCACAACTACGAGGCTTTGTTTCTGCCAGAATTTTAAGACCGCGAATCGCATCAGCGTAGGCTCCTTTTTTGCCTCGTACATCATTGTGAGTATCGGCTAAACCGTCAAAGGATATGGATATTGACTGGCACAGATTACCGAGCGCCTGTGCCCTAGATTCTGTCATGAGAGTTCCATTTGTGCTTAATGTGACAACTAGCTCCCTGTCCACGGCGTATTCTACTATGTCTTCGAGGTCAGGTCTAAGTAAGGCTTCTCCTCCAGTGATGCCTATGGTCATGACGTCAGCGTCAGCTAGTTTGTCGATAACAGTTTTTGCCTCATTTAAGGTTAGGTCGTTGTTTAGTTTGTCGCGATAAATTGTTTGGCGGTCACAAAAGAAACAATCCAAGTTACACTTGTACGTTATATCCCAGGCAACAAACATTGGAGAAGGCACTTTCAACTTTATTTTTGAATAAAGCCGTAACGTGCGCATCACAGGCATGTTCAGTTTAAGTGGATTAATATTAACCAACTGTTTCTTCTCCCCCTCTACTGCATAGCTCCATTTTTTGCGCAGATATAGCAAATTGTTTTTTTGTTTGCAGCCTTTGTGTTAGCAACTATTTTTCGTGAAGCCATGTAAGCATCATTATTCCACACAGCACAAAAGCCTTCTTCAAGTGCATTTCCAAAACTCCATTTTTCGCCATAAACATTACAACAAGGAAAGATACTACCGTCCCAGTTCATAACAGAGCGTGTCCACAAAGATGAACAATCGTTACTAAGCGACTTTTTCTTTCTCTTCAAGTTGCGAGCATATGCTGAATACTGCTCATTATGAGGCAACCAATCTTTAACGTTCTCGAACTGAGACTCAGCATCCAAAAAGAAGCGTTGACTCATGTCACACAAAAGCTTCGCAAACTCTATTTGGTCAACACCAACTTCTTTAGCTAGCTTCTTTGCCCTGGGCACCTCTTTTTCGGTGAATCTTGTCACAAAAAACTTCCACTGAAGCAAAGGCTTGCGAATATTCAGTTTCCGTTTTTTCTTCACTATGGCTTTTATGTTGTCAAACACTTTTGCGAAATTGTTTCCTCGCTGGTAGGTTTCAACAGTTTTTTGACTTGCACCATCCAAAGACACCATCAGTATGTTTAAGCCAGACCATAGCAGGTCTTTGCAAATCTGTTCATCAAAAACGTTAAGGTTGGAACTTGTTGTAACTAGGATGTTGTGGTCTCTTGCGTATTTGACCATTCTAAAAAAGTCCTTGTTTAGAAACGGTTCACCCCAATTGTACAATTCCACGATTAACAAGTAATCGCCAAGTTCATCGATAATTTTTTTGAAATCTTCAAATGCAAGAAAACCTTGCGGTAAATCCTTTTTTTGTTGACCCGTGGGACATAAAGCACAACGTAGAGGACAAATGTTTCCTGTATCAATTGTCAGGTGGTATGGATATCCTGCAACATAAGATGGTTTTAGCAGTCTATGTTGAAATTCAACCAACAAACAGTTGAGTATGGCTTTTGGCTTGGTCAAGATGCCAATCAAGTCGCGAGGCTGATCTTTGATAAAGGTTAGAAAGTGATTGATTTCGTTTCGACCAAGCCTCAGTTCTCTTGTGCTCATTTTTTCTAACCCGTTCCAGTTTGTAGGTCATGTTGCTAATAATCGTTTACCAGATTGATTCTTTCAGCATCACTTGTGCTTTGTTCAACATGTTTAATTCTACACATATCGACTATGAGATGTAGTCTAGATAAAAGGTCTTAGAAAAAGGGTAAACAAAGGCACATCAGATGTGCCAGCTCAAAATCTAACTTGTTTACAGTCCAGTTCGGTACCTGTCCATGAGTTCCTGCTTTTTGCCCTTGTTCCATCCACTAACTGCCTGATAGTATCCTGTTACTCTAGACCACCATTCTACATCTGTAGAATTGCAGTTAGGACATTGTTCACGCATGGGTGAAGTGACTTTTGCGCAACTGCTGCAGACGGTCAAATCTTTGGTGTATGCATAGTAGCCAATGTTGCTTTGTGTAGTGATTTTCTTGGTCAGCTTGTAGAGGGCTTCAGGGTCTGGATTAGCGTCTCCCAGCCAAATATGGAGCATGTTTCCGCCATTCAAGAGCGGGAAGAATTTTTGCTCGATGTTCATCCGTTCAAATAAGCCCATCTTGGCGCCTACATCAACATGTGTCCCGTTACTGTAATAGACTGGAACGTCTTTCTTGTGGTTAGCAAGCATAAACTTGGCTTGTCCTACATCGCCTTTAACAAGTTTTTCTGCGTTACCTCGGTACGCATCAGTTATTAGGTCAGATATGGCAAATCGTTGTGCAGTAGACTCGGCAGGAGTTCGGGCTAAGGCTATTTTGTAGCCACTCTTTTGCTCTAGTTCTTTCTTGTATTTTTGCATCTCTAGAATCAATTTGATCAGTATTTTGATGCCTTCCATGTTTTCGTGCAACTGATAGCCCGTATGATACTGTGCCATCTCGTTTCCGCCCACAAGACCAATTGTAAAGGTTAATGCATCAAAATCCACAGCAGTGGTTCCTTTCTCTCCAGTTCGGGGGTCTAAGGGACGCTGTGTGGCAAACGGTATCCTGTCGTGGCTCACGGCAAGATTCATCCACTTTTTCTTGGCTCTGAAAACTTCAAGAGCAGAATCCATTAGTCTGCGGCTCTCCTCAAAGAGCACCTCATCGTTTCCGTTCGCTTTGTAAGCCAATCTTGGAAGATTCATGCTAGCTACTTGCCAGCTGCCCATCGTGAAGTGTTTTCCGCCGTCAAAGTTGAGTTTTTCATAAAAGTCTGCACTGTCTTCAGGAGTTTCAACAAAACAGTAAGCACAACACTGGTAACAAGAAACACCTTTCCCATAGCCTCTGTAGTCAGGCATCAGGTTATCAAAGTAGGGCAGTCCAAACTTGCCTACAACCTTGTGAACTTCAAGCCACACATCATCGTATTCAGGCTTGAAGAACTCTGGACTCAATGAGTTCTCTAATTTCGGAAAGTTGAAGGGCTTTCCCCAGTAGTCACCTTTGCCAGCCACATCGTAAAGGGCACGGAACATCATACGGACTTCGTCTTCGTAGTTTCCGTAAACGTCTGGTCCAACACGTCCATTCATTACAATGGGAACGTTCTTCCACAGGTCAGGAACTCCAGGCTGCACCTGAATGTTACTGAAAACCAGTTGACCGCCCCTAGCAACGTAAGCCTGAGTGTACTCAAAGAACATCATTTGCATTAGTTGGCGAGTTCGCTCATAGCTTAAGCCTCTAAAGTAGGGTGCCAAGAAAATTAGGAAGTTGTAGAAGCCTTCTCCGCCAGCAAAGTTTGTCTGCGCAGAAGCTAATATTTTGGCGGTGTGCAGAATTGCTACTTCTGGATGTTTAGCTGGACCAGCAATGCTTGTTCTTGTGCCTAGTCCGTCGGGCATTAAACCATAATAGAAGAAGTAACGAAGGTCCCAGTCTTGACAGAAAGGTCGGGTTCCAAAATACTCCAAATCGTGAATGTGTAAATCACCGGCTAAGTGAGCGTCAGCAATTTGTGGAGGCATAAGTAGAAGGTATTCTTCTCCTGAAACCCAGTCTGCTTTTCGTTTGTGGGCAGTTTCTGGGTTAGGTTGAAGGTTCGCGTTTTCTTTTGCTTTAAAGCCTTCTCCCATGTCCATCAAGTAAGCGTTATAGACTGGTGCACCTACCCTAGTCAAAATGTTTCGATACAGAGCAAACTCTGGTTTCTGTGAAGCTTTTGATAACAGAATGTTGTTTACAAGTTCTCGTATCAATGGTCCGCTGATGAACTTGAGATTTAAATCAAAAACCTTTGTTTCGACTTCAGAAGCGATTTGTTCAGCATCATATTCACTTATTGCAGGCGTATCATAGAATTCTTCAGCCAGTTTTGTTTCAGTTATTAGTTGTTCCACAATTTTCTTTCGACTCCAAGGAACAATGAAGCCGTCGGTTCCTCTAACCATTGGTCTGACGTTTTGAATCATTTCGGTCATTTACATGACCCCGAATATTTTAGTGAAGTCTGGTTTGATCAATCCATTGCTTTCGAATATCTGGCTATCTGTGTAGACTTGACCGTTAATTTCTACGGCTGGTGCCGACATGACAACAAAGTTTCTCATCACTAGGTCGGTCATTACGTCTGAGTCTTCTAGATTTTTTTCTTCAAAACCAGTGTTTTTGTTTTTTAACCATTTTTTCAGCATGTCACATCTAGTGCATCCGCTGGTTGTGTAAACCACTACGCCGTTGGCGTGTGAATGCGCAGGAGAGCTGCCGAAATCTTCTGAAAAGCCCATGAAAAATTCCTCTCTTTTACTTGCGAGATAACATGTTAGGTATAGAGTTGTTTATTTAATTTTCTAGTCTTAATGGTATAAAATTTTGTATAAGCGTCCAGTCAAATTAACAGGTAGGTACCAGTCTAGCCCAAATCAGAAGGTGAATTAGGAAAACTGTATTGACCAAGATGTG
>JAOZIF010000111.1 GCA_026014495.1 Candidatus Bathyarchaeum sp. | reverse complement strand
GATTCGAGTTAATGAGGGCGCTAAAGCCCTAAGAGATGCCAAATTTTACACCGTCACGTATTAACGTACACTCGCTTGTAAAATGTTTTCGGACAACAAAAACGGATTACAAATAAGTATGTTCAACGGGCACAGAGGATAACGCATATTTAGGTTCACTTACTGTTTTATGTACCAACCAAACGGGCTACCAACAATAATGGTGGACATCAAATGATTATAGGCATAATCTCAGACACTCACGACAATCTACATCTAATTGACCAAGCAGTCAAACAACTAAACGAACTAAATGTTGAACTTGTGCTCCACGCTGGAGACTACATCGCGCCCTTTGTAGAAGCAAGTCTCAAGCAACTGAAAGCTCCGCTGATTGGAGTATTTGGCAACAACGACGGCGACAGAACACTACTAAAAAAGAAGTTCGCCGAGTTTGGAGCAGACATCCGCGGAAGATTCGCGTTTGTACTAGTTGATGGGTTACGGATTGCCTTGATTCATGGAGACGACAAAGAGCTCATGCGGTCTCTTCTTGAGTTAGAAAGCCATGACGTTCTGGTTTGTGGACATACACATGTACCTAAAACGTATCGAAAAGGAAGAATGCTTGTTATTAATCCAGGTGAGGCTTGCGGTTTACTGACTGGAAAAGCAACAATAGCCATACTTGACACAGAAACTCTTGATGTAAAAACACTACAACTAAACAAATGAGTGGACAGTTTAGCGGCTATTTGTTTTGGAACACAAATTAAAAAAAATAAAAATGAAAGGGACACATTTACCCCATTTGTAATTGACTTCAACGTTGGAGTTAGTTGCTAACTTAGCCTCTTTTTTTGATAACAAAAACTAATGCCACAAGCAATCCGACTCCAAGAGCAATAACAAGCAGTGCCCCTATTCCGCCGCCTCCTGTTGATGCAGGCTCTTCGGATAGTGACCCATCTGTTACCAAGTCGCAGTAGGCAGTTATTGTTGGGTCGTGTTCAATTCTGTAACCGCCATATTCAGGGTAGGAAGTTACATAGAAGTAGTCAGCGTAACTCATGTCCAGCAAATGGTCTTTAGCTTGCGCGTAAAGTTCTGGGTCTATGCTTGCCATCACAGTTGGAATTAACCGCATAAGTGACGTGTGAACAGCAAATATGGCATTTGTTGCAAAGCCAGCTATTTTGCAGGTCCTTGTTGTGGTCGGGTATGTTTCGTATATTGTTTCTGTGGGGTCAAACGTTGAATTAAACAGGTTGTACGTTTCTTTTGTTGTAAAGTCTGCTTCTAAGATTTTTTCGCCATCATCAGCAAAGGTTTCTATCGAGGAGTCGTCAAGTAATACTTCGGTGTCTTGAACATTGGCGCCTTGGGATTCAAAGTAGGCGGTGTGATCAAGGATTACTGTTGCCTGAAAGTTTACGGTGCTCATTTTGATTCCCTGAGTATAGAGGAAATCGTTTATTGTTTCAGTAGAGATTTGTTGACCATTGAGCCTGTAGTGTCCAGTTGCATTGTAGTGGGTTGTGAACGGAAAAATGATGAACCACGCGAAAACCCACAGGTCACGCATTTTGCCTATGGTGTAGTTTGTGCTTAGAGTTGCTTCTCCAGTTTCTGGGTCAATTGTTAGTTTATACGTGAATGTCAATTCATCATAAACAGTCAACGCTACAGGTCTAATATCGTTCTTTGGATTGTCTGGGTCTATAGACGTGTTCCACCATAATGCAGCTAGGTCAGTGTATTTCATGCCCCAACGCCAAACCAGCCCATCAGATGAAGAAGTTAAGGGGATTACCTCAGTTTTGCTGTTCAAATCAGGTTTTGAATCATCAAAGAATTCATCTAAATCGTAGCCCAAACTAAAAGATGCATACAAGGTGTCATTCATATCTGGTGACTGGTCAAAAATAGTGTCGCCAGTTTCATTAAATGCCATAAGCATCACAAAACTTGAGGCAGTTACAACATCTTTCAAACCATCTCTGGAAGTGTAATGCATCATTGTAGTTTGGATTGGAAGTGTAAACGCATTTTCTTCGTCGGTTATGTTGAAAAGCCCAGCAGAGAGCACTTGCAGTCCTGAAATATTCATGTAAGCAAGGTTCAGGTATGCATGCTCGTTGGCTTCGGGCGGTGTCTTGCCATGGATGGCAGCATATAATCTCACGTAATCAAAGAAGTCGATATTTTTGCTCCAGCTTTCTAGCTCAAAGTCAGAAGGCTGCAAGGTATCAGCAGCGAGTACAGGTAAAGTATTACTGAGCAAAAGAGCAACAATAAAGAGTAACACAATTTTTTGAAGACGCTTAACCATGTGCATAACCTCAACAAACTCTGATTAGAGTGTTTTAAAACTTTGTGACCTGTAGATAAGCATGCTAAAATTGTGACTGTACTTGTACGTTATGAATACGTTTTATTGCAGGCGATCTATTTAGTCTCACAAAATTTTGCGAAATTAATCAGAAAAAGTACACTTTTAGAAGATACAACAAAAACAGGTGAAGCGGATAATAGACATAAAAAAAGTATTTTCTCCACGCAGGCATCTTAAAGTCTGCACTAAAATTTGTTGTTCTAGTTAATGACCCATTGTTATGCAGCAAAATCAAGGGCAAAGCAAACAAAGAAAGAAACTGTGTATTCCATGCCACCAAAAACAATGCATTAAGCAAAAACAAAAAAGTGACCCCAAAGTTTGTGTTTTTTCTTAGCATATACATGCACCCAATTGTTGCTAGACCATAGACGCCATAATCAAAGGGCAAAGCAAGAGACACCAGCAGAGGAACAAACGCAATCACTGAACCTTGATTAAACAAGTAAACAAACAAAAGCCCAAAAGAAAGGGTGAAAAATATGTTAAATGACTCAAAAGGCGCATAATCAACAGCTAAGAAAAACGGCACCTGAGAAATCAGGGCAAAAACAAAAAGTCTAGTGAAGTACTTGCGTATATTTCGCGTGTTTTCCATGCCCAATACTAGCAGATAAGCAAATAATGGAAAGGATAGTCTGCCAATCCACCGCAAAACCTCAAAATCTGGATACAATACCGCTCCAACATGGTCGACAGTCATTGTTATGATTGCCACCCACTTGAGCAGTTCTCTGCCAGAATCAAAACCACGCAGATACAAGTTTTTCTCCTCACAACATGAAAAGAGGTTACATTCTCTCTGGTGCCTCGATTCCAAGCAAAGTCAAGGCATTATGGAAAACTATTCGGGTAGCATCCACAAGAGCTAAGCGAGCATCACTGAGTCCAACTGACTCTGCCTTTATCACGGGCAGTTTTGTGTAGAACCTGTTGAACTTGTCAGCTAACGTGTTCACATAGTCTGCTATGGCGTTTGGTTTTAGATTTTCTGCAGCATCTAAGAAAATTTCAGGAAAACGAGCCAACATCAAAACTAGCTCCCGCTCCATGGAATCAGTTAGTAATGAATAATCAGCACTTTTTGGTTCCCTAGATGCTTTGCGCAAAATGCTGCGAGCTCTAGCATGAGAATACTGGATATAGGGGGCACTATTATTTTCAAAGTCCAGCACCCTATCCCAAGTGAAGACAACTGGTTTGGTTGGGTCCACTGATACTAACGCGTATTTGACCGCCCCTTTTCCAACAAAAACTGAAATCTGCCGTTTCTCCTCGTCGGACAGGTGCGGAGAGCGTTTAGAAACTTCATTGTAGGCTCTTTGTGCGGCGCCATCCATAACCTCGTCAAGAGTTATGTAACGTCCTCTACGGCTTGACATGCGATAACCCGGAAGCCGAACCAAACTATAAGCAAAATGGGTAAGATTAGCTATGTAATCAGGATGCCCTAAGGCACTCAATGCAAGTTTTAGCTGCAACTGCGGAAGCGTTTGTTCCATACCAATCACGTTGACCACACGCTCGGCTTGCTCAAACTTCCACAGATGATACGCAATGTCACGCGTTGTATAAAGTGAAGTTCCGTCAGCCCGCACCAAAGTTAAAGGAGTAAGTTCATGATCGTCGCTTATGCCTAATTTTTTCTTTAGGTCTAGGTCATCTGCAACTTTTTCAGCATCAAACTCCAAAACACCGTTTTCCTCAAAAACGTAGGGCGACGCCTTCAACTGCTCTATCACACGATTAACATCGCCGTTCCAGATCAGATCGCTTTCCCAATCCCAGCAATCAACACTTATTTCGACACTGCACAAAGTTTCCCGAAAACCTTTGAGGCACAACTCACAAACTTCCCTTAGCAACTGTTTTGCCGCTTCTTCGCCCGCCTCATATGCACGTATTAGTTTGCCAACCTGCTCTTCGGGGTCAGGGTCCTTGCTGATTTCAGCTAAAAGTTTATTGAAAAGCTGTGGAAAGCGCTGCTCCATCTCTGCCGAGATTGAAACCCACTCGTCAAGTTCTCGGTGCAGTTTTGCAGCTTCCTGAGCTTCAAGATTTTTTGATGACTTAACAGCCTTGTTGAGGCGTTTAACTTCCATTATACAACTGGTAACCGTGTAGATTTCGCCTATGAAACGGTCAGGCTTTCCTTCTGGTTTGGGTTTTCCAAGCTTGGTGTAACCGTAAGCGATTACAGCGCTTTGGCGTCCAACATCGTCCACGTAATAGTGCCTTGAAACTTCGTGCCCACGGTTCTTCAGAATACGCGAAATAGCATCACCCAGCATAGGGTTTCTTGCCTGACCAATATGAATAGGGTGCACGGGATTAACGCTCGTGTGTTCAAGCAGAATTTTTTTGGGTTTATCAGTTTTGACGTAACCATAAGTTGCATCCAATTCCTTGATGGATTTGAGGGTTAAACTAGAAAACACTTCAGAGTTAGCACGAAAATTAATGTATCCTGCCCCTGCTGCTTGAACAGAATCAATCAACGAAAAACCTGAAACATCCATGGCTTGCACAAGCTCTTGGGCGATTGTTCTAGGCTTGTTTTTTGCGTGTTTGGCAAGCTCAAAGCATACAGAAGCTGCTAGTTCTCCAAACTCTAGGTTAGGAGGAACATCAAGCAGTATAGAGGGTAAAGGAAAATCTGGATATAGCCTGTTTATGGCATCCTTTAGAACGGTCTCGCATCCGGTATAGAATTCGGAGAAGGGGTTAACGCAAACCATCATGATTTCTTCCTTTGAGTGGCGGGTCCGCGGGGATTTGAACCCCGGAGCTCCGGCTTCGCAGGCCAGCATCCTAATCCAGACTAGACAACGGACCCTTCACAGATGGGACAACAATCACAAATAATAGGTTTTCTTTTACAAAAACAAACAAGTAAAAATCACAGACAAAAATACACCAACAAAACTAATCTCAACTAACACATATAGGCTGTTTTGTGACCTGATCAGTCCACTCCATAAATAGCATTGTAAGAACCAAGTTATTTTGTCTTTTTTGTCAATTTCTTTCTGCAGATTATTACTGCCAAAGACAGTATCAATAACATTGGGAGAATAATCCATGATGGAAACTCTGGGATGCCCTGTATGTTGGTCCGTATTAACCAAATTTTTTGTTCACCAGTGTCCCAAAGGTCTTGATTGCCTGCCAAAGTGTATCCACCATCAGAGTTTTCAATCAATGAACAAGCAATTTCATGTTCTGGACTTCCATAAAATCGGTTCCATTCCATTTTTCCTGACTCATCGGTTTTTACCAGCCAAAAATCAGTGTTTCCATAACCAAAAGATTCTGTCGAGCCAGCTAAGGAAAATCCTCCGTCAAAAGTCTCAACCAGAGAGTAAGGAATGTCCTTTTCTGCTCCTCCGTATGTTTGGTTTAGCTCAATATTTCCTGACATGTCCAGCTTAATCAACCAAAAATCTGCACTTCCCGCACCAAACAAATAGGTATGGCAAGCAAAAGCAATTCCACCATCTGAAGTTTCAATCAACGTGTCAGCAAGGTCTCCAAATGTTCCTTCATAACTTTGGTCCCACTCAATGTTCCCTAACTTATCTGTCTTAATCAACCAAGCATATCCATATGTTGCACCCATGGATTGTTTTCTGCCTAATATTACGTACCCTCCGTCAGAAGTCTCTAGCACAGAAGATGCATGGTTTATTCCTCCTCCACTGAATACTTTGTTCCATTCCATGTTTCCTGATGAGTCAGTCTTTACGAACCAAAAAACTGCTACGCCATCCACATTGATATATTGCCTATAGCCTGCTAGGGCGTACCCACCATCAGAAGTCTGGATCAAAGACGCGGCAACATCAACATCTGCTGTTCCATATGTTTGGTTCCACTCAACGTTTCCATAGCCATCAGTCTTAACCAACCAAAAGTCTCTATTTCCGTTACCGTATGACCATGTGGAACCTGCTAATGCGTATCCTCCATCAGAAGTTGCTATCATTGCAGAACAAGAGTCGTAATCTGTTCCTCCATATGTTTGGTTCCACTCAACAGTTCCATAGCCATCAGTCTTAACTAGCCAAAAATCAACGTTTGGATCAATATCATGAGTAGATCCTGCTAACACGTATCCTCCATCAGAGGTCCCAACCACTGAGCAGCCACCAGTTCCGTCATATGTTTGACTCCATTCAACCCAAGGAACCTGACAATTGACCTGAACAGTAAGTAATGAACTTAACAAAACCAAAAGAACTACGATTGGTACAAACAATTTTTTACAGTTAACCATTTTTTCACAATAATAAAGTGTTGTATTTTTAATTAAAGACTTTTTGTCAAAAAACATTGACTAACCCGACATCTTTACCATTTTTGTAAGTTAAACATACATCTTTCATTTTTATTAACCCTAAAAAAGAGCGAGTTTGCGAGATTCTTTTTGGGCGATATCACCAGTGATTACTTGATCCAGACTAGACAATTGATAATTTACAGGCGGGACATCAACGCCAAATATGAGGTTTTCCATCAAAAAACAAATATGTAAAACAGCAGACTAACTAACGTGGAGTTTGTATATTGACAGACATCCAAGTTGTTGACATTACTCCAGAAAACATTGTGGATTATGGGGTCTGTGGATACAAAGACGCCAAAAAGCATCTGGAACTACGAAAGAAAATAGATTGGGTAAAAGAGTATTACCCTAAAGGTTTGAAGATAAAAGCCCTGTTGTCAAAAAAGGGCGGTTATCAAGGAATGCTTGAATATATCCCCGGCAAGTTTGCGCACCGTCCAGTAGAGGCTGAGGGCTACATGTTTATTCATTGCGTTTTTGTTGGGTTCAAAAAAGAGTTCAAAGGAAAAGGCTACGCTTCTTTGTTAATCGACGAATGCGTTAGTGAAGCAAAAAAATCAAACATGCACGGCGTTGCTGTTGTTACTCGCAAAGGCTCATTTATGGCAAGAAAGGACATTTTTGTCAAAAAAGGCTTTGTTGTTGTAGATAAAGCAGAACCAGATTTCCAATTACTGGTCTTAAAGTTTAATCAAACAGTACCAAATCCAAGATTTAAAGACCTGAACGCCAGTCTTGAAAACTATAAAGAGGGCTTGTTTGTTTTGCGGTCTGTTCAGTGTCCATACACTGAAAAAAACGTTAACGCAATCGTCAAGTCTGCCAAAGACAAATTTGGTTTGAAAACAAAGTTGGTTGACTTAACAGATGCAGCTGCTGTTCAGAATTCACCATGTGCTTTTGGAACCTTTTGTATAATTTACAATGGCAAAATAATTAGTCATCACCCAATTAGTAACACCAGATTTGAAAACATAATAAAAAAGATGCAATAAAATAAGGTTACAAACGGCATCGTGAAAGAATGTAGCAAACAGGTTATAAGATATTTAGCAACAACAAGACCAAATGCTCAACTACAGCCCTTCATTGAGAAATGCCAAGACATCTTCTTGAAACTGGCGCCGATTGTCAAGCCATGCATTGTGTCCAAACCCTTCATACAGAATGACTTTAGCAGCCAGTATGCCTTCAGCTGTTTCACGAATTGGATAAAAAAAGTCGTCTTCTCCACCTATTACCAATGTGGGCACTTTAATTTCGCCAAGCAAGTCCTTGAAGTTATGCTGGTCTTCTGCTTCTATGGTCACTATCACATCTGAGGGGTCACTAGGTTTGCTGAATGCCGTCATAATAGACATGACTAACTTGAAAAAAAGCCGTTTTAGGCCACCTTCAGGGTATACTCCGTCCATCATTGCAGTGTAGGCTTTTCTCCATTTGCGTTGTTTTGCCATGTCACCTACGTACAGTTGTAGTTTTTTTCCATTTTCACTAAGAGCATAACCAGTACTACCAAGAACCAAACGGCGAACCAAATCAGGATGATCCAAAGCAAAATATTGCGCTATGGTCCCGCCCGTAGAAAGCCCCAAAACATCAACAGGCCATTTTAACTCATTTCTTACCATGTCAGCATAATCGTTAGCCATGTCACGTGTTGAGTAGCCACTGGGCAAGTCAGGCTTTCGACCCACAGAATAAACGGTGTAATCTTTTGCAATTTGTTTGTAGTCTCCAGCAACCCACCGTAGTTGCAGCCCAGAGGGAGGTTTGTTCTCAAAGTTCAATCCATCAAAGACAACTAAAATGCGCGATTTGTTTCCAAGGCGAAAATATGGAAGACCGTTCTCGGAGTATCCTGTTGTAGCTTTCAGTTTTTTATTTCCTGTTTTTTCAGTCAAAAGATTTGCCCCCAACATGTGCTCCAAAGTTATGGTAATAAACTATTTTTCAGAAATAACAAGTCTCATTTGTATTACATTTAATATTTATCAAGAGTGTTTTGTGATTGGCTATTTTTGTCGGGTAACGATTTGCTTGAAATTAATTGTTGTTTACTTGTTTTTGATGTAGGTAAGCATTCCGCCTGCTAGGATGATGTCACGTTGTCTTTCAGACAGGTGATAATTTAGTTGGAACTCTGTTTGCTTTGTGACATTTTTTACGGTCAGGGACTCATTGTTTGACACTGCCTGTCTGAGGTTAACTATTTGCAGTTTGTCTCCAGAGTCTATTTGGTCGTAATCCGTTTCTGTTTTGAAGGTCAGAGGAATGATTCCAAAATTTATCAGGTTTGCTGAGTGAATTCTTTCAAAAGATTTTGCGATAACCGCTTTGACTCCCAAAAACATCGGACACAGTGCTGCATGCTCCCTAGAAGAACCTTGACCGTAGCTTAGTCCTGCGACTATGATGTTGTATTGTCCTGCGTCTCTGATTTTTGTGGCTCGCTTAGAGAAAGATTCGTCCACTATTTCAAACACGAACTCGGAGTACTTGGGCACATTAGAGCGGTATTTCATTCTAGCCCCAGCAGGAATAATGTGGTCTGTGGTGATTTTATCGCCAACCTTAATTGTAACAATTCCCGAGATTTCCGAGGGCATTGGAAGATTAGACGGCAATTCAGCAATGTTTGGACCTCTGTAAACCTCAACTTGCCCTGGCGTTTTAGAGGGTGCAATAATCATGCTATCATCAGTATAGAATTTTTGGGGCATCTCCACAAAGGGATACTCCATCTCAAGGTCTCTTGGGTCAGTAAACTTGCCCGTGATTACCGCAGCAGCAGCGGTTTGTGGGCTTGTCAAATACAGGTTTGCAGTTTTTGTTCCAGAGCGACCAAAAAAGTTTCGGTTAGAGGTGCGAATTGACACTGCATCTGTTTGAGGTGACTGGCTGTTTCCGATGCAAAATCCGCAGACAGGCTCGGTTATTCTTGCTCCAGCAGAATACAGGTCGGCTAGCGCTCCGTCGCGTGCAAGGTTCTCAATTACCTGCTTTGAACCCGGAGAAATAACAAAACTAACAGACGGGTGCACCTTTTTGCCTTTCAAGATTTTTGAGACAATCATCAAATCTTTATACGAAGAGTTAGTGCAGCTTCCAATGCACACCTGATTCACTGCAGTTCCAGCAAGTTCAGTAACGGTTTTGATGTTTCCTGGACTATGCGGAACCGCTGCCAGTGGAACTAGCTCACTTAAGTTAATGTCTACTACCTTGTCATACTCTGCGTCTGGGTCTGCTTTGAGTTCAACCCAGTCTGTTTCTCTGCCTTGAGCGGCTAGGAACTGTCGAGTAATTTCGTCAGATGGAAAAACAGAAGTTGTGACTCCACATTCTGCGCCCATGTTGGTTATGGTTGCACGTTCAGGAACAGAAAGAGTTGTCACGCCTTCGCCGCCGTATTCGAAGACACAGCCAACATTGCCTTTTGTGGTGAAAATTTCCAAAACTGTTAGGACTACATCTTTTGCGGAAACCCATGGATTTAGTTTTCCCTTTAAATTTATTTTGATTACCTTGGGGCAAGTGAGATAGAAAGGTTCACCTGCCATGGCAACCGCAACGTCTAAGCCTCCTGCTCCGATGGCAATCATGCCTAGTCCGCCTGCGGTTGGGGTGTGGCTGTCTGATCCCAGCAGGGTTTTTGTGGGTTTTCCGAATCGTTCGAGGTGGACTTGGTGGCAGATTCCGTTTCCTGCTCGGGAGAGGTAGATGCCGTATTTTGCGGCAATTGACTGCAGGTAACGGTGGTCGTCTGCGTTTTCGAATCCAACTTGGATTGTGTTGTGGTCGATGTAGCTTACAGAAAGTTCAGTTTTGACGTTTGGGACGCCCATTGCCTCAAATTGGAGATAGGCCATGGTTCCAGTTGCATCCTGTGTTAGAGTTTGATCTATTCTGATTGCTATTTCTTTGCCCTGCTCAAGTTTTCCTTCCACTAGATGTGTTTCCAGTATCTTTTGAGTTACATTCTTGCCCATCACATGTTTTCTCCTGCAAGCACTTTTGTTAAGTATACCGGATACTAAAAGTCTTTTAGTTCAGGTTTTTCCAAAGTAACAGTTGCTTTTAGTGTTTGTAAACAGTTTTTACTCAAAAAGGGGGCACACTTTGAGCGTTAAAAAGAAAAGAGGGAAGTGACTGGGGCGGTTATGTTTGCTCTGTGGTTGTGGCGGTTTCTTGTGTTGTTCCTTCTAGGTAAGTTAGGGATACTGAACGGGCTATGAATGCACCTAAAGCAGGAGTGAGCACTAGTTCGAGAATCCAACCGATTACTGGAATGTTAAACATTATAACTGTCACTATGCCTGAAATTATGAATAGCACTGCTAGCCACAGGATGTATGTTCCCCATCCGATGTTTTGGATAATTGCCAATATTTCGTTGAATGCAAAGATTTTGCCGAAATCGTCTTTTTTGAGCATGTGAACAATAGACATAGCCAGTATAAGTCCAATGAAAAATGCTAGTAATAATCCAATGTAAAACAGACTAATCGCCAGAATTCCACTTAATGGTGAGATAAATGAGCCACCAAGAGACAACTGCGTTAACACAATCTGAACAAGCGTAGAACCCATCAAGATAAGTGGAACAATCATTAAAATGATGATTGCAAGAAAAATTTTTAGGCCTTGAATCCACAGTTCACCATATTTTTCTAATTGGGGTAATTCTTTGGAGTCTTTTGGTGCTTTCAGGATGTTTCCGAGGTATCCTACTACAATAAAATTTACTATTGGAATAACAGCCAGAATTATGAGTATTATTAGTCTTCCAAAATCGTCGAATAGCAGCTTAGCATAGTTGAATGAGTCTGTCAGGTTTACGTCAAGCTTCACAATTTTTACCTCAGGGAATAAGTTGTTTTGTGGATGTAGATTAAATCTTTGGTTGTTTATTGAGCAACAATTAAGGATTTGGTTTAGAACCTAACGAGAACTATGGACATACATGTAGATACAAAAAAATAAAAGGGGTTTTGGTTAGTAATCTAGTATGCTTTTCAGGGTGTCTATAAGTTCCTTGTTTGCTTTTGCTACATTTTCCAGCGCTTGTTCGCCTTTTTCGGTTATTGCGTAAACTCTTTTCTTTACTTCCCAGGTACCTGTAACCAAACCGTCTCGCTCTAACGAGTACAGATGTGAATAAACCGTTCCTGAGCTAACTAATACACCAAATTTGTTGTGGATAAAGCCTATTGCATCATAACCGCTCATTGTACCGTTTCTAAGTTCAGCAAGCATCAGTAAATCCATTACAGATTTTATGATTTGTTTGCGCAATTTTTCCACAGTTTCAGTTGTCAGTAAAGACAGGTTGAATCACCTCCAAAAGTTCAGTTTGAAGTTTTTTTGGGAAATTTTTTACAGCTTCATCGATGCAGCGTTTAAGTATAGAAAAAACTACCTTTGGGTTGCCATACTTTCCAACAAATCCATTGGCACCAAGGGAAAATGCTGTTAGTGCTGTTTCTTTGTCGTCTGCTACACTAAATACGATAAATGGGATTTGATTGCCGCTGGTTCTAAGTTCATTTAGAAACTCGAAACCGTCTGTTAGAGACATCCGTATGTCGCATACAATTAAATCATAGTCTTTTTGAGTCATTTTTTCAAGAGCGTCATCAACAGAAGAGACTAAATCGACATCATAGTCGCACTGTAACGCTAGACCTTTCTTCACAGTTGTCGATAGGTCTGAATCATCATCGACAAGAAGAAGGCGAATTTGTTTTGCAGTATGCAACTTCTGCACCAGTATCAGAATATGAATTGTTTATTAAATAAAAGCCCTAAGTATACAATTAATTACAAGTAAATCAAAAGTATTAAATCGTAATATGTTGTAGTATATAATAGCGGGGGTATTTGCTTAGCAAACCAAAAAAGAAAAACAATTGGCTTCTCATTCCGACTTGACGAAGAGTGGCTCGAAACATTACGCATAGAATCAGACAAACAAGGAATCAGCGTTAACGCCCTCATGAACAAAATCCTGAAAGACTATTGCCAACACTGGAGATGGGCAGAACGTATGGGTGCGTTATTCATAACACGCCCAACAATTAGTAGTATAATAAGCTGTTGTCCAACAGAAAGGATAGAACAAATCGCAAAGATATCAGGTTCAACAGGTGCTAAAAACGCCTTACGAACAATGGGAATCGCTCCAACACATGACAATATATCATATTTTATAGAGAATAACATGGGCAAATATGGCAATTGGTTCGATTATAACCAATACACCAGAGGAAATAAAGAGATTATTCATTTACGCCATGAACTAGGAAGCAATTGGAGTTTATTTATAGCCAACCAAGTGTCCACAATGCTCAAGTCAATACTAAACAAATCAGCAGAAACCGAAATATTCGAAAACTCAGCAACCCTAGAAATTACGAAATAAACAAAACACAATTTCTCCCCTTCTCTTTTTTTACCAAACAGTAAAACGAAAAACAATCTAAATAGCGATGCTTAACATCACCAGACCACCAGCATATTTGTAGTCTAATAGAGGTACATTGTTGAAAACTAGGTTTTTCAGAAAACAAAGGCTAACAAAAAAGCGCGTTACAAGTTTTAGTGCAATTCTGACCAAAAACAGCTACAAACTAATCGTTGAAAACAGAAAAAACGCACATGAACAAACAGGTTGAAGAAGTTTTTGGGAGAATTATATTATATATGAATGTTTATATTTGGTTTTGGCGAGTTTGATGTCTGACACCTCTTCCTCTGATTTGGCTGAAATTGAGTCGCAATTGAAGGGCAAAACGCTTCAGATATACTGGTACCTACTAAAAGACCCAGATTCTAGCGTGGGAGTCCGTGAGGTCCAGCGTGCATTAGGGCTATCTAGCCCAAGCGTAGCTGCCCATCATTTGGATAAGCTGTTGGCTCTGGGTTTAGTTGAGAAGACAACAAGAGGGGAATATCTTCTAAATCAAGAAATTAAGGTTGGCGTCCTAAAGTTCTTTAGCAGAATGGGACGATTCCTTGTTCCCCGCCACCTCTTCTATGCTATTTGGCTCTCCACAATGTTTGCCACATACATTATCGTGTACAACGTAATTTTGTACCAGCCTACGGGCTCAGTGCACAACATAGCAGCCATTTTGTTTGGAGTTGTAGCCAACATAATTTTGTGGATTGAAACAATCAGACTATGGAGAGAAAAGCCATTCTAAAGCAAAAATGGGGTGTTCTAAACTCTGGACTTAAAAGCATGCCAATTCCATGGTAAGGATGGACGAAAGCATTGAACAAAATAATTCTCTACGTTGGGCTTGCCATCTTGCTTGGCACAGTTACCATGATTGCTCCTTTAGCGGTGCTTAAACCCGAAGACACCGTTATGGATATAGATAATACTTTGTTAGACCCAGAGTACACACTTTCAGTTCCCAATGCTGAAGAACAAAACAGCCAAAATGAAACATATGAAGCTGAAAAGGGAATGCTGGAAAGTGGAGACTTTTCAACAGACACATGGACAGAAGGTAACGTTACAATCTCACCCAGCGAACCGTCAGAGCCAGTCGCAGCACCTGAAGATGCAACACGTAAACCTTTGACGGTTAATACAGCAGATAGTTCTTCAGATTTGTCTTCTGTTGCTTTGATGGCTGTGCCCAGTTTTCTTGTTGCACTAGGATTTTTTGTTGTACTCAGAAAACGAATATCTTAGTGTTCTATTTTTTGTACATCATGTTCTAAAACGTAGCATTAAGTGCCCAAGAGAGAGATACATAGTCAATAAGTAAAAACGTGAAAAGAAAGGTGAAAATATGAACAATACAAAATTATTTGCAGTTTCTCTTTTAGCAATACTGATTATCTCTTCAGTACCCATATATCTTTACTTAACCAACACTGAAGAAGCAGAACAACAAATTGCAGTAAACAAGTTTTCATCCTATGACGACCTGAAAACATTTCTCGAAACATCCTCTTCAGCAGCCAACGAATATTGGCTTAGGTCTTCTGTAAAGGGAGATGCAGTAGCAGAAAGCGGAGAATATTCAGCCCAAACGACAAACGCTGATGCCACAATATCTGTGCCAATGGAGCCCTCAGCATCAGAAGAAACCGAGTACTCAGAGACTAACATTCAAGTTGCAGGAGTAGACGAAGCAGACATTGTAAAAACCGACGGTGAATACATCTACATTGTTTCAGGCAACAACATAACAATCGTGAAAGCATACCCAGCTGAACAGGCAAAAATTGTCTCAAAAATCAGCTTAGATGGAACAATAACTGGAATACTAATTAACGGAGACAAACTAGCAGTTTTCGAAACTGAATACACACCATACTTACTTTATGAAACAGTAGTAAGCAAAACAGAAGTCGCCGTAGCACCTGTAGATGATGTTGGAGATGCTCCTGAAAACGCAACAAGTGACAGTGATGACACAGAAAACATGACCCGAACAGACGAAGAACCTGTTACTGAACCCGCAAACGCTAGCACGCATATAGAAGAACCAAACGACATTATTATAGAGCCTATAATCTGGGAGCCACCTACAACTTACATCAAAGTGTATGATACCTCAGACAAAGAAAACCCTGTATTGACAAGAGACTTTGCCGTTGATGGAGACTATTTTGACTCAAGAATGATTGGAGACTACGTCTATGTTATTGCAACAATGTACAGTTACTACACAGACACAGATGTTGCACTGCCAAGAATACAATCAAACAACCAAACAGAAACAATCCAAGCAACTGACATCTACTACTACAACTTCTCAGACACATCATACACATTCACAACCATTGTTGCCCTAAACATAAATGACGACACCCAAGAAGCAACCCATGAAACAGTATTACTTGGAGGCACCAGCGGAATCTACGTCTCAACAAACAACCTCTACTTGACATTCCCAGACTACAACTGGGAAGAAGACGACACCACAACAACAACCATATACAGAGCCAGCATAAACGAAGACTCCGTAACGTTTGTAGCATCAGGCGAAGTTCCAGGACAAGTTCTTAACCAATTCTCCATGGACGAACACGACGGCTACTTTAGAGTCGCAACAACAATTTACAACTATAACTGGAACTGGAGAACATTTGCCGAAGACTCAACCGAGGAAGAATCAACCCATCAAAACAACGTTTACGTTCTAGACATGGACCTTAATGTTGTTGGTGAGCTAGAGAACTTGGCTCCGGGAGAGCAAATTTACTCTGCAAGATTCATGGGTGACAGACTATACTTGGTAACATTCAGAAACATTGATCCGCTCTTTGTGATAGACCTGTCAGACCCCACAGAGCCAACAGTTCTTGGAGAACTCAAAGTAACAGGCTACTCAGGATACCTTCACATATACGATGAAGACCACGTAATCGGAATAGGCAAAGAAACAGACTATGATGCAGAACAGGACTTTGCATGGTACCAAGGAATAAAGATATCACTCTTTGACGTAAGCGACGTTTCTAACCCAGTTGAAGTAGCAAAATACGAGATAGGAGACAGAGGAACAGATTCCCCAATTCTGTATGACCACAAAGCGCTGCTGTTCGACAAAGAAAAGAACATTCTAGTAATACCAGTCACGGTTGCAGAAATAGATGAAAGCGACTACGATGGAGAAATTCCTGACTGGGCATATGGAGAATATGTTTGGCAAGGAGCATATGTGCTTGACATATCCCTAGATGGAATTGAACTTAGAGGACAAATCACACACATGGAAGACGGCATGATGACAGACAACGGATTCTATTACTACTACTCGTACTCAGGCTACATTGTGCAAAGAAGTCTTTACATCGAAGATGTGCTCTACACGATATCAGACATGATGCTAAAGATGAACAACCTAGACACTCTAGAAGAAATCAACACAATAGAGTTAGCCTAAACTTGCTGCGGCGCATTGACTGCCTTACGAGCAAACGTGAGGTAACCAGTATGACCAGTCATAACGGTTTGGGGGCGTGTCTTCCCCCTTTCCACCTGCATAAAGCGGATAAGAGTTTCAATGGTTTCGACGCCAACAAAGCCATAATCAGCTAATGCTTCCACAACCTTCACAACCTGATCAATGGTAGGACTAAAAGACACCAACGCTCCGCTTCCTTTCAGTGCAGTATAAGCATGCGGAACAACCAGCCATGGAGTTGCCATGTCCAAAATTACTGCATCCAAATCTTTTTCTTCAATTCCTTCAGTTACATCTCCCTCTTTTAACTCCACATAATCTAGGAGCCCTGCGCGCTCTAAGTTTTTTTTAGCATTTTTTTGGAACTCTTGCCTCATTTCGTAAGTGTAAACTCGTCCAGAGGGCTTGATGTAGTGCGCTATAGCGCTTGTGAGTGCACCTGTTCCTGTTCCTGCTTCCACCACACGGCTTTCTGATCCAATTCCACTGTACAGGATGATAAGCGATATGTCTTTGGGGTACGAAATCTGGGTTCGCCTGTTTGTTTTGAAAATGTAGTCACGCAGGTTGGGTTTAAGGGCAACAAACTCTACGTCCATGCTGCTGGCTATTCTGGTTCCGTATTCTTTTCCGATAAGGTCTCCTAGCTGGATGTAGCCTTTGTGTGTGTGAAAACTCTTTTCTGCCTCTACTTTAACGAGATATGTTCTTCTTTGGTCCAAGTAAAGGAAAACATCGCTACCTTCAGCAATAAATTCAGTCATAACTATCAGCTCATCACGCAGGTTCTATCAAACGACTTGACACAATCACCCTATTTATACTAAATGTTTGCAATCCACAAAACAAGAGAACATTCCCGATTTTGTTTCACTCATCTCTCTACTTCCTCAAGTTACGGATATGCTTAAACCATAAATACAAACACCAACCAACAAGAAAACGGGTGAAAAAAATTGAGTGAACCATTTCTCATAGTAAACATAGAACCTAAACTAGTTCTAGGAACAAGAAAAATAGGACCATACAAACTCATTGGAGAGCTAATTCCACAAGTATGCCAATACGCAGCACAAAATGGCATCCAAATGATTGGACCACCAATATACATTTGCCACGAAACCAACGTAGAAGACGCAACAAAAGCAGACAAAGAAGGAACCGCAGACGTAGAAGTTGCAATTCCAATACTCAAACGCGGTAAAGAAACAAAAGAAATAACGTGTTACAAGCTGCCCGCAGCTAAGATGGTAAAAACCGTCCATAAAGGCCCATATCGAGAAGAGGGCACCACATATGAGAGGTTGTTTGTTTGGCTGGAAAAAAACAAAAAAACAATTACAGGTCCAATACGAGAAATCTATTTGAATGATCCACATGAGGTTTCTGAAGAAGAGTTGCTGATAGAGATTTATGCGCCTATAGATTAATTGATTGTTTAGTTTTGTGTTGGAAACTTTTTGGTTTTTTGTGCGCCATCCTAAATACTAATACAAAGCACTTTGCAGTGCAAAGTATTATATAGTACAAAGTATAATATAATAGCAGGCGACACAAATGAACCAAAAAATCAACATAAAAGAGATTGCCAGAAAAGCATACACATCATACCACCAAGACGGAATATTAGACATCTCCATATCATCAATAATTTTAGCATTCGCAATCATGATGTTCACAGACATGCCATGGCTAGGCGGCATCAGCAGCGTCCTAGCAATGTCATTTTATGCGGGTGCAAAGAAAACATTCACAGTTCCCAGAATTGGGTACGTCAAATTTCCTCAACAAAGAGTTAAAAGAATAAACATAGGACTGTTTGTTCTGGGTTTGCTATCTTTTGCTGTGGCGATGATGGCGTTTGTGCAAACTACCGGCGAAGGCGCACCATCTTGGTTGATGTTTCTAATTGAAAACTATATGCTGACTATTGGCGCGATTGGAACGTGTCTGTTTTTGTTAGCGGGTTATAGTTTCAGAACGAATCGCATGTATACGTATGCGTTGCTAACAGCAGTCCTGTTTGTTTTTGGGCACTTCATATATTTCCCTCTACAATACTACCTGACCGTGTTAGGCATTACAATACTAGCATATGGATTAGCCATGTTGGTCAGGTTTATACGCAAATACCCTAAAGCAACTGAAACAGCGGATGCATAGAAAATGAATCCCACCAAAACAAACGAAGACAAGGAAAAAGCGATTCAACTCATCGACAAAATAATACATGAACCTGCAAGGCTAATAATCGTAGCTCACTTGTTTGTTGTCGAAAGTGCAGACTTTCTTTTTTTGCAGCGACAAACAGGGCTGACATGGGGCAACATATCCTCGCATGTACGCAAACTGGAAGATGCAGGCTACGTTTCTGTGGAAAAGGAGTTCGTAGACAAAAAGCCTCACACAACACTAAAGCTCACAGACAAGGGACGAGCAGCATTCAAAGAATACCGAAAGAGCATGAAACAGGTATTCGAAGACCTGCCCGAATAGCCACCTTTTTTCTACACCAATGATAGTAACTCTGTTAGGCTTGCAATTGTGTCATATTTGCTTTGAGGCTTCTTTTCTCTGTCTATTAGGTAGGGCTTAATTCCCACTCTTGTTGCGCCTTCGTAGTCGTACAAAATAGAGTCTCCGACAAAAATGGCTTCATTAGCTTTGATTTCAAGCTGGTCTAGTGCATACAAAAAAATCTCTTTGCTGGGTTTGGCGCAGTTACAGGAGTCTATACACACGATTGCATCAAACCATTTCTTCAGGTCTAATTCGCCTAGAACACGGTCAAGGTCCTGTTTAAAGCCGTTAGATACAAGCCCAATCTTCAAGCCTTTAGATTTTAATCCAAAAAGAGTAGACTCCGCGTCAGGATAAAGCTGCACATGAGAGCAGTCCCACCAAAGCTCATCAATCTGTGCAGCCACAAAGACAGCGTTCTTTTCTACGCCCAGCTTTTTTAGCACAGCAACATTGTAGTTGGTCCAGAATTCTTTTCGATTCTCTTCAGTATAAGTTGAGGTGTCAAACTCGTTTTCTGTTGCCTTCTGAGCCTGGATAATGTCTTCAATTTTTACTGTAATCTCAAAATGGGCAAGAATTTGCTTGTAGATTTCTGGAAAAGATGCAGTTCGTATGAGAGTTAAGCCCAAATCGAAGAGTACAGCCTTTAGTGGCATAGTTAATCGTAAGTCACTAGTTTAGAACATAAAAAGCCTTTTTGGTTCACAATAAAATGATGTCTAAAAATAACTAAAAAGATTGAATAGCTCACGCTAAATAATTATTTAATGAGCCGCTTGTTCACAGGCTTTAGGCTTTGTTTGCGTCGTACTTTTTGGCGGCGTACTGGACAAGCTCATGTGCTTTCTCTGCGGGTTGCCACTCTTTTACGTTAACCCACTTGTGAGGCTCTAGGCGTTTGTATGTTTCAAAGAATTCCTGTATTTCCCTAAGCTGGTGGATGTGAACATCGGTTATGTCATGGATTCCCTCGAACCGTGCATCGTCAGTAAGAACTGACAAAATCTTTGGGTCTGCTCCTTTCTCGTCTTCAATCATCAAAACGCCGATAACTCGAACACGAACAATACAACCGACTTCTAAGGGCTCATAGCTCATAACCATAATGTCAAGAGGGTCATTATCATCGTACCATGTTTGAGGAACAAAACCGTACTCGATAGGAAAAACAACAGAAGAAGGAATCATCCGATCCAAAACAAAAGCTTCCCACTCTGATTTGTACTCATACTTGTCCCTTGAGCCGCTCACAACTTCGATGACAGCATTCAATAGTTTAGGGGGCTTTTCCCCCAAGGGGATGTCTTTCAAATAATTCACAGTTAACTACCGCCAACTGCAAATATTCAACACACATTTAAATGCTACGTACTCAAAAACGGGTTTCAGACAAGTCGCATGTTAAATTTTTAGCGTAAATAATAAGATGCTACCGCGGTCGTGACAATGACCCGTAAAGCAACAAAACCTAAATAACAATTCATGGTTAGGATACAATCGAATTCGTCTAACGTAAGGGATGCGAAACTAGCATGACAAGTAAGCACCACAATGTCTCACACAAAAATCAATACAGACGGACTGCAATGGGTGTGAAACTTGGTTAAAAATACAAAAAAACTTATTCTACCCTTCGCTGTTGCCGCCAAAGACCGTTACGTACCATTCACTAAAAACATGGAGATGGCGGCAGTCTTCTACCTAGCCGAAAGAGACCGAAAAAAAGGCGAAGGTCGCGTTTTAAAGAAACCTGAAGAAAATCATTCATTCATATCAGAAACATGCTATCCACTATGGTTGATTCCATGGCGTGGAAGAACCCTTGTTTTCGATGGGCTAGAATTCACTAACCCAACAATAGAATATAACGTACTTCCAGACATCAAAACATTCGACAATGACATTCAAACAAGCGCAAAATCCAGAGAAGCATACTGTGCAGCTTTATCCCAGAACATTAGTTACTTCCAAAAGTTTGCCGGAAAAGAGGAAAAAACAATAAAAGGTCTCATCAGAAACCCAGAATTTCTTGAAGATTTAATGAATTACCTACAAAATGCCGAGAATGCAGAGAAACTTACAACACCAAAAGCAATTTTATCGCCCATGCTGGATTCGTCTGAGGTTTCAGCATCCATTAGTAAGCTTTCTGACCTAAGAGACACAATAGAAGATGAAGTAAAAGAACTAAGCAGCAGCATGAAGCTCCTCAGTAAAGGTACAAGAGAACAAGTAAAAGCACTTCAAGCAGAAATGAAAGAGACCATGAAAGAGTTTGACAAAAAAATAAAGAAGGTCAAACCCAAAGTAATGGAGAAGATAGCGAAAATTAAAGAGAAACGCGATGAAGAAGTTACCAGAATCTCCAAGAAATATGACCGAAAACTTCGTACACTTCACCAAAACAGAGTCAGTATAGAAAAAACGCTTGAAAGATTGTCAACAGAAATAGAACGCTATGAAGCGGACATAAAAGATTCTAGAGAAAACAAAGATGAAGCCGGAGAATTTCAGATAAACGAAAAACTGGATGAAGCTAGAAAGAAAATTCCATCTTTGAATAAAGAAATCAAAGAGATTGACAGAGAAATAGAGAACGTCGAGGATGCAAAGAAAATTGCAGTATCTAGGGCAAGAACAAAACCAGATGATCGACTTGACGAAGCAATGAAGGTGCTTCGTGACATAGAAGCTGCAAAAGAAGCAAGAGTCAGACTGGAACAGCAGGAATTAGCAGATTTAGAGGAAAAAACGTCTTCCATAATAAAACAAATTGATGGCATGATTAAAACAAAGGAAGCGGCCTTAAACGAGATTGACAGCATTGGCGTTGAAGAGAGAAGAAGAAAGAATGTTATTGTTTATCTTCCGGTCTATTTTGTTTGTTACGAGACAGAGGTTGGAAAAAGATATGTTGTCTACCCTCCATCGTACGTGGGCAGCATGGGAATTAAAACAAAATTGAGGGGCGTCTTTGGAGCTGGAAAAATGAAGTCATTTCTGCAACCACGCTCAGAAAACATTGCAGCCCTTCTTGACCAGCTTGTGTATTTGACCCAAGAGAATCCCGTGTTTGAAAAGGAGATAACAGAAGCGGGACTCAAAGCAAGCATCTTGCGAACTCCAGAGTTACAGGTAAGCGTACTAAAGGGAATCACAGAACTAAAAGATGAGGGTTGGTTATCAGAAAGTGAAGCTCAAACGCTTACCGAACAACTACAAGAGTGAGAAAATCACCAAACAGACCACACATTTTTGCATATTTTCTTAGGATTTGTTTGTAGAGGTTTATGTTCCCATTTTTTGGCAGATATTAGAAATAGCAAGCAAAACATGGGGTGGCGTAAAGACACTAAAAACTTTGGTGTATCGTGCTGATGCAGCTTTTTTTACGGTTTCTTTTTTTCCTCCAGCTTCCAGATAAGCTTCAATAAAATTTCTTGCTATGATGCTTGCAGCATTGGTTGAAGACAGCGGTGGGCTGTAGTGTCCAGAGTAGTATAGAAATTCGGCGATGTCCCATGATTGATTGCCGTCACGTGTTGCCTGCTCAAGGTCAAGTAAAACAAGTTCATCGTTTTTGACAAGAAAGTTTTCTGGCTTGCAGTCGCCCAAACTGACACCCAAACCATGTGCCTGAGCTACCTTTCGTCCTGCTTCTTTCACTAGAGCAATATCTTTTGTAGCTTTGTTAGAAGCTATAATTCGCTTGATTGTTTCCACAAGTTCCTCGCCTTCAATGTATTCTTCAAAAATCATGCGTTTTTGGTGGCTTATGTAAAAAATTTTTGGAACTGGGAAACCGTTGCTACTTAGAAACTTGTTTATGGCGTATTCTTTTTCTAGCCTAGACCGCCCAAGCACAGAGAAGGATGTTGTTCCAAACGACCACATTGTTAAAGAGAGCCACTTCAGATTTGACCAGTCTAAAAATTGTTTAACTATAAACTTTTGTTCTTCACCATTTTTTGTTAAAGTAAGAAGAAACACTTCATTCAATACGCCGCCGATATTTTTGACGGATATCTTCGAAAACTCGCCGTCTGGAATAATTGACCGAGCTACATCTCTAATGCTAGATTTATCTGATAGAGGGATTGCACCAAGAGGCGTTGGGAGAAAAACATGTTTTTTGGGGTCTTCCAGTTGAGAAATCAATCCATTAGCCCTGATTTTTTGATGAGCACTATTAAAGAGCCGCTGTTCTTGGATAATGAAACTTGCAGATTCAGAAAAGACACTAAGAATAGGAGGCATTGCCATTCTTTGAAATGCCTTGAAGAGCTGGGGTAATCTTAGTTTCCGTTTTTTTACAGCTATAATATGATTTTGATTAAGTTTTATGCAGTCACCTAAATCAGTGATTATGTTTTCATTTTCCAGTTCTTTGAGGGCGTTTAGGTAACCATCCATAATGTTTTCCAGATTTTTGGCTCCAAAATTGCTTAGGGTAATGTTAAGAAAGCTGTAGGCAACAGGAGGGAACAATTTAGCTCGTCTCATCATTACTTCATACATGAAGTACTCTTTTTGAATGAGAAACTCATGGGATGATTCAGGAAATTCTAAAATCAGGTTTTCAAGAAGCTCCAGAATAGTTCTCTTTTTTATTTTCAGTTCATTGAACTGCAGATATTCTGCATTTTTTAGTGGCTCATATGGAACTGTGACCTTTTCGGCAAAGAATTCGCCGAGCCAGCCTTTGGTAATGTCTCTTTCAAAGTCCAAGCGGTTAACTGCCAAAACTGAGATAGTGAGGTCGTCCACAATCTCAGAGTATGAATTTAGGCGGAGAGTAAAGTTTTGTATAATTAACAAAACGTTTAGGTCAGTTTTCTTGTCGGCGTAACCGCAAGCCCATGGACCGTAGATGCAAACTGCGGTGATTTGCCTAGAGCCAGCGATGTCATCGCATATTTTGAGTATGTTTTCTTTTAGTTTTTCAGTCAACTGCATTGTCATTTGCGCTCGTTCCGAATCCATTAGCCACAAGAAACGTTTGTTTAAGAGTGGTAAATAACTTTAAAAAATATTCGTTGAGGTTTTCTTTTTCGGCTAAAAGTTTTAATCGTGAAATGGTGTTAAAGGTTGTTGGAGGATGCTTCTTCTGCGGATTAAGTTACAGTTCTTGAAGGCGATAAAGGCAATTAAAGATGCGGTTAATCGAAACAGTTTGATAGTTAAGTCGGTATCATTGGCTTTTTTTATTGTACTAGTGGTTGCCATAGTTGTAGCGATTACAGTTTTCTATGTTTCTCCAGAGCTTTCAGATAGTTTAAGTTCGCTCACGCAGTCATTGTTCAGTTTCGATGACTTGCCTTCTGCATACAATTTAGAGTTTCTTTCTTACATTTTCCTGAACAACAGCGGACATTTCTGGAATCCAATCCGAATGATTGTGTGGATTCCTGTCTTGGGACCAGTAGTGTTAGCGTTAGAGATTATACTTAACAGCGGAGTAATTGGAGCAGTGGCTGTAATAGCAGGAATAAACAATGGCGTAGCTTACCCGATAATAGGACTGGTGCCCCATGGAATAATTGAAATACCAGCATTTTTGCTCCAGCTTTCAGCAATAGTTTTGTGGCAGGCAACAATCACTGAGGCGATACTTGCTAAATTAAGGGGCAAACAAGTAGATAGGCAAAGGGCAAAACAGGGATTAAAAGACACAATAATTCTTGCCGTGGTGTCTGTTGTACTTTTGTTTGTTGCGGCGGTTATAGAAACGTATGTTACTCCATACTTGCTTGGAATGTAAAAATCACAACTAAAACGAGAGGTTAGACTGTAACAGACTCCAAAGCAGTTAACAACTGAGTTTCTGCTTGTATATGAGCCTTGAAGTGTTCATTTGGGTCTTTAACCAAAACATAAAGCCAGTATACAGCAAACATGCCCGCAGTCACTATCGACAAGATAAGATACAAAACAAAGCTTCGATAGGGCATAGGTTTGATTCTTTGGGGCACAGAAAAGTTGACACCCAAAGTGTTCAACGCGCCACTGGCATCAACCCAAAAGCCGTCCTCTCTATGTTCATGCCGATAAAAATCCTTTACAAGAAAATAGTAAACATACAATTGAATAAAGGGAACAAACGCAGACAAAATAGACCAGAGGATTGCACTTTTTTCGGTTTCTTCATAGTTTGCTTCTCTTAGAGTTCTTTGGAGGGACGACAAGTTGACATCCACGCTTATGTCCTTTGTTTTTGCTAGATAATCGATTGTAGAGATAATGTCTTCAGAAAGAAACTTTTGTCGCTTGAAATGAGTAGCTCGTCGGTTAACAAGCAGATAATTGAGAAATATTGTCACCACACAATTGGCTGCCCCCATCAACAAGGTCATAAGCCAAACTGACACAAATTCTGCAGGAAGCCAATCGTACGAATAATTGTATGATTGAGGGTCTGAGAAGTCAATTGAAGAAAACACGTCTAGTAAAGTTACAGTAAAATAGGCAGCAATTACGAGGCTAACAATGAAGGGGATTATGTATACTAAAATCCATGCAGTTGACATCTGGCGGTCAGATTCTTTTTGCATTCTGATGTCTTTGCGCAGGTTATTAAGTAAAGGTTCCATTGTTTATCTCGCCCTGACCACTAAGCGAAAAGTTAACAAAAAGAGGCTATTAAATACTGCGCAGTATCGAATTGCGGCAAACAGTTTGTATTGCAACAAAAAAAAGCATACAATACATTACAAACAAAAAAACGAAAAATCTTCCAGTATAATGGTCAAAAGAAATGGTTGCGCCACAAAAAAAGGCTAGGCGCAGTTTGTGTGTTAAGCGTTCTTTAGTATCCTTGTTTTGATGGTTTCATCTGCTTCATGCGTTATGCTTTGGGCTTCTTCCAAAGAATCCACGTTAGTGAAGTACTTGAACCATGCACCAGAACGAGGAAGCTCTATTTCAATTGTGTAACTCATATCACAATCCCCACTTAGTTAATTGATACAGTATCTAGATTCGTAATAAATAGCATCCTACCCTACAAGACATGTATCGAAAAATGATATATCCAGCATTCATTTGCCGTGTGTTCAAGAAAACATGCCAACGTTAAGCCCAGTTGGAATCAAAGTGGAAACTTTTAGAATCACAAGCCGCAAAAGAGTCAATATAAAAGAAAAAAGGGGTTTGCTGAGGCTCCTGCACAGCGCAGTAAGGAGAAAAAATGAAAAAACAAAGCCATTACATGATGCCTGTTAGTTTTCATTTTCTGTGCATGAGCCTTTTCAGTCCCCATTTTCTTTTGATGATTTTTACTCCCAAAAAAAAGAAGGGAGGGAAAATTTTGGTTTATTTTCGCTTTCGTAGCACAAAGATGCTGACTGCACCAATGATTGCTGCAATTGCGATTGCTGCTATGATTGCGGTCTCTGTTGTTAGTAATGCTGTTTCAGTTGCTGGTTCTTCTGTTTCTGTTGTGGGCTCTTCGGTTTCGGGTTGTTCGGGTGTTTCAGGTTCTGTTGGGGTTTCTGGTTCTTCTGGTTCTATTGGTGTTGCGGTTGAGAGTGCGGGGTCTACTCCCATGTAAGCTGTGGAGTAAGAACTTCCGTAGGATTCTGTTCCCTCAAATGTAGCTGTGATTTGGTAGGTGCCTTCAACAGGTGGAGTCCACATTGTGCCGAAGTTGCCGCTTAGGTCTGTTGTAACTTCGTCGATGTTTTGTGAGTTGCCGTTTGGATCAATGGCAGTTAATGTTACGCTAATGCCTTCTACATCGGTAGGCATCTGTGCGCCCATGTACAGGTATTCCATCCAGTCGCTCATGCTGTCTGCTGATACACATGCGCTGCCAGGGTTACCTGTGGACTGGTCTGTAACTGAGCCAGTGATTAGTACACTTGAGCCATCAGTGACAATTGCGGGTGAAGCAATAACTGATGTTTCAGTTTGTCCCATGCCAAAGCAGTAGATTCTGTTGTCCAAGTAATTGTGTGCTACAGCATAGCCGTCTGCAATTACTGGAGCAAGTCCCATGAATGATATGTTCCATAGACCAATTCCAGTTTCAAGGTCAATGCAGTGCATCTGGTTTCCGCGGTAGAATGGTGTAGATGGTGAGTGCTCATTGTTGACAACGTATACTTTTCCGTCTGCAACTGTTATGGCTGAGTCTTTGTATGGCCAATTGCCGTATGGGGTTTCGAAGCCTGCGCTTCCAGTGAAGTGATCCCACATGTGGGTGCCTGTTGTGATGTTATAGCAGTGTATTGTTCCGTCGTAGCTAGCTGCTATAAGTAGGTCTCCAGCAACCATTGAGTCACAGTAGGTTTGGTAGAAGCCCCAAGCATTGGTGTAAGCTTCTGTTGGTCCCCATATTTGTTCACCAGTGGTTACATCGTAGCCGTACCATTGCATGGTTTCGCGTACGAATTCAGCGTATGAGCCGCCTGAAATTTCGTACATTGAACCGCCCAGAGTGTCACCACGATTTACACTTACTGGACCCCAAAGGTGTTCGCCTGTGTTTGCATCAAATCCCGCTAATACGTTAACTGCACTAAAGCGCGCGGCTTGCGTGACGTACACGATATCATTTTCTACTTTGTTTATGCTACCGCCTGGAACAGCTGGAACGTTAACAGTCCATTGTTTTCCGTTGTTTCCGTCAACTGTTGTTCCTGCAGTGGGTCTCCATGACCATGCAGTATCAATGTTAGGTTGAATTGCTAAAGTTGAGTTCCACAACGATAACGTGCCTGCAGTTCCATCAAAGGTGTACACCAAAAGTTCGCCCATTGTTCCGTATGCTAGTGTTCCTGAGCTCACGTTTGAGACGTCAAGTATCCAGTCGCCTGAAAATGCGTCATACATTTTCCATGTTGTTCCACTGGCGCTCCATAGGTAAGGAATAACTCCGTGTTGGTTTGGTGTTTCCACGTCAAGTAACTGGCCACAGGTTAGGGTACCTTCAGCTTTGGTCCAGAGTTCTTCTCCAGTTTGTAAGTCTACGCACGTGAATCCTTGCCATGTTGATGAGCCTAATCGGTTGTTGTAGTATAGTCTGCCGTTCATGATTATTGATGGAGCAAATTTTCGTTCGTATGATTCTCCAGGGTAGTAGGGAACGTCGCCATATTCGCCTCCAACAACGCCTCCGAAGGTCAATTCTTTTGTCCATACTATGTGACCAGCGTCTGGTGCATCAGCGTATGGATTGTAGTTTCCAGATGGACCGTATGCTCTAGGTCCGTGTGGACCGCCTGATGCTCCAGCTAACCAGTTTCCTGTAATTGATCCCCATCCGTGGGTTTCTGCATTTATTGGTCGGCTCCAGTAATCTGTGGGTAGAGGGGTTAAGCCCAAGGAGTCTATTGGGTCTTGTTGAACTGTAAGTTCTGCTATAGCGCTTACACTTGGTAAGTATGTGTGGTTCCATTGTTGTGGGGCTGGCCATCCGCCAAATGTTTCTATGTGTTGTCCAGGGAAAATCATTTGGAAAGTGTATATTCCGACTTGTGTTGGCGTGTAAGTTGTCCATCCAGCTGCTACAGCATCAAGAGTATTACCTGTTAGGTTTTCAACTGTTCCATCAGGTGCTTCGATTTTTACTGTTATGTCTTCCCATCTGTCACCTGCAGAAGCTGATGCTGTTGGTGTAACTTGGTCTAGCCAGAAAGTAACAAATGCGGTTTGGCCTACGCCTATTGGGTTAGGATTTACGGTAATGAAGCTGTATGTTTCTACTTCTGTAACCGCTTGTCCTAGGGGTATGTTTGCAATAATAGCTGTTGATATTAGCAGTAGAGCTAATATGCTGGTTGTAGATTTTGTTTTGGTTTTTAATAGTTTCATTTTTTATTCTCCTCTATTTTACGGTTCCTAGTTCTACTAATTTATTTAAAAAATTTTTCCTACTAACAGGAAATATATGGAATTAAATGTTATTTTAAGCATATTTATTTATAAAATATTCCAAAAATAAAGTGTTGAAGTTAATATTAATTACAGGCACAATTTTTGGCAAAAAACCACAAAAAACAAGAAAAAAGATACATGAATGTCAAAAACATTAAGCAGTAAAGTAAATATGCATAACACCCAGTTTAGGAACAAGTGAATCGATTGCAGAGCAAAAGAGAAATAGACAACATTGATTGCAAAATCTTACAAACGTTAATGCGTGATTCACGAGCAAGCTTCTCAGAAATTGCTAAAGAAACTAAAACTTCAATCAGCAACATCAGAAACCGTTTTAATAGATTACAAAAAGATGGCATAATAACAGGCGCCGTAATGGACATTAACCCATATGCTTTAGGCTACAAAACCAGAGCAACCATAAGGCTTAGAGTTTTATCCACATCTCTTTCAGAAACACTTGAGCAGCTAAGGAGCATCCCCGAAATCTTGGTGGCAATCAAAGGTTTCGGAAGAAAAAACATTATTTGCTTTGCATTAACCCACAACACAGAGGAACTAAACCAAATCGTAGAAACAATACGAAATATCCCAGGAGTCTTGGAGACAGAAACAAACTTGAACATTGGAGCAGGCACAGAAGCACATCCAGAAAATATCAAATTTCGCTGAAGGAACAAACAATGGATGATATTGATTTTAAAATAGCAAAAATTTTTTGCAAAAACTCTCGTATACAATTTAAAAAAGTCGCAGAGCAAATCGGAGTTTCAACCCAAACAGTAATTCGACGATATGCAAAACTGAAAAAAACTCTGTTCACATATTCATCAATAACAGTAGATTTAGAAAAACTAGGATTCCAAGCAACCGTGGGTTTATTCATAAATGTTTCTGGCTCGAAAAAGGGAACAGCCTCAAACATACACGACAAAATCAAAAAATTTCCAAACGTAATTGTAACCTTTGAACTGTTAGGACCAAACGCTGTAAGTTTGCTAGTGGCAATCAGAACATTCGAAGAACTTTTCACACTACTGGAAAATGTCTCCAACATTGAGGGCGTTGAAGAAATCGAATTAACAGTACATAAACCACACAATGTCTGGCCTAGACAGCTATACGCCAAAATTCTAGAGAAATTTTAAGCACAATACAGAACATTAACTTAGTTTATTCACATGTTCGTGCGGCATATTAGGATACAAATAGCAGTACATTGTTGAAAACTAACTTTTTTTCTGAAAAATGTTGCACAGCACACATTCACTGAAATAGTTCACACGTACAGTAGTATACTAAAAATCGGTTTTTTCTGTAAAACTTGGAAACATAAGGAATGGTTTATGGAATGGTCAAGAAAGCGTTAAAAGTTGTTTGTGCTATAGGGTAGCTAAAGAATTAATCCTGTTTGGGGAGACAATAGATGGATTTGAGCATTCTAGTTAACAACGCAGAATACATCCTGATTATAGGCGGATTTCTTGCACTTTCATGGTTCATACAAAGAATAGTAAAACCCGTACCCGTGGTAGGAACACCCGCAAGCATACTAACAAGAATTGTCTCCTTTTTCGGATTCTTTGTTGGAATCGTCGTTGTTGTAACAGGCGCAGCAGCATGGCAAGCCCAAGCAACAAACATCGACAACTACACAATATACCTGCTCATAATCGCAGGACTCGCACTCATGCTAAAACCAATCAAAGACTTCCCATGGGCAGCCTTACTAGGACTAATCGCAGGCAGCCTATGCGCAGGAGCAGTCTACTTCTTTGTTGGACTACCAGCAACAGTCTTTGGAATCGACTCCATATGGATATACGTAGCAATATTTCTAATCCCCGCAGTAATCGTCTACATGGTCTTCAAATTCATAGAAGACGTCCTCAAAATGATAGGAACAATCCTAGGCTCAAGACCAGTAACATTCATCGTAGGCTTCATGTGCATAGCCCAAGGAATACTACTACTCCTAAACCACAACCTGTTCACAATAATACTTGGCTAAAAAACAATTTAAACCTGAAGTAAAAGTTGACGATATCCAAAGGGCTATGGCGCTACATGAAAAGAGGCAAAACAAAAAAGGAACACTAATAGTTTCGGATAACAGTCGATCAACTGACACAAAAACTCTACAAAAGTTCGATTAAGAAAACTCTTCAAAGAGTAATGAAAAATACAATTAAATGACCTAAATAACCCACTATTTCTCATAAAATATTTCAAAAATTAATTATAGAATAACACTACATCGTGGTATTATGGAAAAAAAGAAACCGTTTAGTGAAGAAGTAAAGACTAAGTGCCTTCTTTGGAGTGATAGGCATTGTGGTGTTTGCGGAAAATCTTGTGGTCTCGATATCGAAGTACACCATATAGATCCAAAAGAAGACAACATTCAAGACAACGCAATTCCAGTTTGTTATAACTGCCACGCAAAATTAGGAAGATATATAGATTCACAGCCTCGTGGAACCAAATACAAAATTCAAGAAATTAAAAAGAGTCGAGACCAGATTTACGAACGATACACTAGTCATCTTGTTCCGGGACTATTGCCGACTATTTATCCTACATCAACGGAACCAAGCACTTATTATCTACCACAAATCGGTTTTGCCATAGCTCCAGTAGGACAGTTTATTCCAGTGAAAGCTACAATTGTTGTCAAAACATTTCTTGGTGGGAAAGACCTTGGAAAAATTGGTTCAAAAATACCATATTACGATGGCGGCATTATTTGGCACCTGAACCCAGGATTAAGATTTCGGGGTAATTTCACTATTCCCAAAGTTTGTGCTGAGAGCAAAGAAGCACTTCAATTAGAACTTAACATTACAATTATTGACCCATATGAAAGAGAACATAAGCTACTGCCAGTATGCTTCACATATGTCAGAAAAGCTGAACCAAACGATGGATATTGGTTCTTAGAACCCACATCATTTGCACAACTTGAACAATACGTGAAAAAGAGTAATACAGATTAACTTTTGAAAGAAAAAATAAAGAGAGAAAAAAAGGGTCTCTTTAACCCTTGATAGTAATTTCCTTGATTACACCAGCAGCAACTGTGGTGCCCATATCTCGGACAGCGAACCTGCCGAGTTCAGGAAAGTCACTGTAAGTCTCAACCGCAATTGGCTGTATAGGCTCAAAGCGAACAACTGCACCGTCACCAGTCTTCAGGAATGATGGATTCTTCTCCACAACCTGACCAGTTCTTGGATCAAGCTTCGCAACAAGCTCTTTGAATCTACAAGATATCTGACCAGTGTTAGAGTGCAAAACAGGAGAGTATCCAGCAGCAATCGCAGTTGGGTGATGGATTACAATGATTTGACCAAGGAATTCTCTTGCGATGGTTGGAGGATTGTCAACATGACCTGCAACATCTCCACGGTGAACATCCTTCTTTGAGATGCCTCTAACGTTGAATCCAATGTTGTCTCCTGGAAGAGCCTGCTTTACAACCACGTGGTGAGTTTCTATGGATTTTACCTGTCCCTGAACTTTGGAGGGCATGAAAACCAAGTTGTCACCTTCTTTTAGAACACCTGTTTCAACTCTGCCTACAGGAACGGAACCAATGCCAGTGATTGTGTAAATGTCCTGAATTGGAATTCTCAAAGGCTTTGTGGTTGGCTTTGGAGGAACTTCCATTTCATCAAGAGCCTCAAACAGTGTTGGACCCTTGTACCAATCCATGTTCTCACTGCGCTTGGCAAGGTTGTCACCAGTCCAGCCAGAAGTGGGAACGAAATGAATCTTTGCAGGATTAAATCCAGACATTCTCAAGATGCGAGTCATTTCATTCTTGATTTCATTGTATCGTTCTTCTTTCCAGTCTACTGAAGCATCATCCATCTTGTTAATTGCAACAACAAGCTGGTTAACGCCCAAAGTGTAAGCCAAGAAAGCATGCTCTCTTGTCTGACCACCTGCACCAATTCCAGCCTCAAACTCTCCTCGCTTAGCAGAAACAAGAAGAATAGCAGCATCTGATTGGCTTGCACCAGTAATCATGTTCTTAACAAAGTCCCTGTGTCCAGGAGCATCAATAATAGTAAAAGCATACTTAGGAGTCTCAAATTTCAAATAAGCAACGTCAATGGTCATACCACGCTCTCGTTCTTCTTTGAGTTTGTCCAAGACCCAAGCAAACTTGAAAGTCTCCCTTCCCAGTTTCTTAGCTTCTTCCTCGTAGGTTTTAGCAGTTCGCTCATCAACTGCACCTGTGAGAGAGAAGAGGTGACCTACGGTTGTTGATTTACCGTGGTCGATGTGACCAATAACCACCAAGTTCAGGTGGGGCTTTTCTTTATTACTCATTTCTTTTTTCTTCTCCTTTTTACTCGTTATGTAGTGTAATTCGTAGAGAAAACAGTTGTTCCAGTTATTTTAACTTTTTGAAGGAAAACCAAAACACCAAACACCCTTTTTCTCATACAGAACGCACATAACCAAGTCCCTAACGCGAAGAACGCGCTATTCGCTCCATCTCGTTACGCTTCTTAACAGCATAACTTTTCACATCTTTCTTAGCAGCCAAAACCAACTCTTCAGCAAGATACTCATCCAAAGCTTTGGTATTACCAAAAGACTGCTTTCTTGCACCCTCAGACAGAAAACGCAAAGCAAGATCAACCCGCCTCTGAGGAGAGATGTCAACAGCCATGTGATAAGCGATACCACCATAACTGATACGAGTAGTATCCTCACCAGGCGAAGTGTTCTCTACCGCAGCAACAAGAACCTGTATAGGATTCTCTCCAGTACGGATATTAATAATCTCAAAAGCATTTCTAACCAAAGCCATAGCTCGAGTCTTCTTTCCAGCACAACTGCCAGGACGCATAAGATTATTTATGAGACGCTCAACAATGCTAACTTTAGCTTTGTGGAACTTACCATGCTCATGCCTCCCCATGCTGTGGGGAACATACACTGGTTTAACTGAAATGTATTGCTTGAGCCCAGGATCCTCTACATCGATCCCTTCAAAGCTCCACTTTCCGAATAGTTTGATTTCTTCCATTTTGCTCAAA
>JAOZIF010000032.1 GCA_026014495.1 Candidatus Bathyarchaeum sp. | reverse complement strand
TTAAAAAAAATATTTTGAAAATTACATTCACAGTTTGTTTGCTAATGACACCCTCAAAGTGAAATTTCAAAATCCAAACGCTTGGAGAGGCTACTAAAAGAAATAAACAAAGAACAAAAGCAAGTCTCCAGATTGGTTCCAAAAATAAAATAACCTATTTTTAGTTCCCTAAAAAAAGGAGGGAGTTTCTGCAAAAGAACAATGTGGAGATGTATCCACTATGGAACGAACAACCATTCCCATAAAAACTTCAGTTTAAATTTTGTTTTTCACAAGTCAGGCCAAAACATTACTGACCTAGACATATTCATTCAATTCAGAATCTACAAGACACTTTTATTCAGTTCAACAGTTCAAAGAAAAACTAGAAGAAATGGGGTTTGCTGAGGCTCATGCACATGCATTAAGAGGAGAAAAACGAAAAAACAAAACAGCTACTATTGCTTTTGTTATTTTTCATTTTTGTGCCTGAGCCTTTTCAGTCCCCATTTTTCTTCCGATGAAGTTTTACTCCCAAAAAAAGAAGGGAGGGAAAATTTTGGTTTATTTTCGTTTTCGTAATGTCCAGAACGCTGCTACGCCTACAACAACAGCTACTGCAACAACTACAAGGATTGCCACTTCTGTAGAAATCAAGGCTGTTTGTGCTGTTGGCTCTTCTGTATCAGGTGCCTCAGTATCGGGTGTCTCTGTGTCAGGTGTTTCTGTGTCGGGAGTTTCGGTATCAGGTGTCTCTGGCTCTATTGGTGTTGAAGCAGATGCTGCTTGTGTAACTCCGAGTGCGGTTTCATCAAATGAGGGCCAGTAAGAATTGGATCCTTCAAAAGTTGCATATATGATGTATTCTCCTTCAACGGGTGGTGTCCACATCTTCTTGAACATGCCATAACCATCAGCTGTGACTGTACCAATATCTTGGAAATTGCCGTTTGGATCAATTGCCGACAAAGTGACTTCAACGCCAGTTAAGTCTACTGGACAAGGCTTTTGCATGTACAGGTACTCCATCCAATCGCTCATGCTTTCATCAGATACAGCGGGAACACCGTTAGGGAACCGTGCAGCCTGCTCATTTTGTGTGGTACCAGCCGATATGTCGGTAACTCTTCCTTTGATTAGTACACTATCTCCATCAGATACAATGTCGTCTTGAACTGTAACTGTAGTTTCGCTTGGTCCTTTACCAATACAATATAATTGGTTATCATACGCGTTTAGATATACAATATGTCCGTCCGCGATTGGCCAACCTTCATCAGCAAAACTGCCTACTGCACCCCAACTCATCATAGTCCATAGTTCATCTCCAGTAAAAGCGTCAATGCAACGGACCAGTGAATCTTGATACATTGGAGCATTCGGAGAGTGCTCACCACTGTACAAATACACTTTTCCGTCACAAATTGCAGCAGGAAATATTGGATAATTACCCCAAGGCGTTTGTGTACCACTGAACGTATTGTCATATTTCCAATTCAGCGTTCCATCAGTAAGATCGTAACAGAAGAATTCTCCACCATAGCCACCTACATACAGATTCCCGTAAGCAACGAACCCTGCCTGACCAGAACTGCCCATTCCAATAGTGGGATAGTAATTCAATGCACGCGTTTGTCCAACTGGACCCCAAAGTAGGTCACCACTGTCAAGATCATAACCCAACCATTGCATAGTCTCTTTGTCATTCATAGTGAAAACTCGGGTCTCCGCATCAACAGGTCCCATTAGTCTTGTTAGAAATCCTTCTGGCGCTGAGTAGTCTTTCATCCATAAAAGTTGACCTCGTGTTTCTGGATTCAGACTTATGGCCCAAACTGTAACAGGGTCTTCAGTCCCAAATCGAGCACCAGAGGGTATTGTTGGTGTGGCACCAAGTACTAAGTCATCAGGTATTGCTGCAATTATTGTTGAATCCTCAGGCAAATCAGGTATAGTCACGGTCCACGCGTAGTTTTGGCTCATATTAGCTTCCTTTCCAATTGGTCTATATTGATAAGCGTTGGAACTTGTTCCAGGTGTACGAACTAAGGGCGAATCAGGTAATGCTTCGTTTGTCCATAATCCCAAGGTGTTTGCTTCGTAATCAAAGATGTAACGTGTTATTTCCCCATTTGATCCGTATACATTAGTGCCGCTAGGAACGTCTGTTAGCGCAAACAGCCATTCCCCTGTGAGCGAGTCATACGCATCCCATCGGTTGCTAGAAGTTTGCCACAGATAGCCATTAGTAATTACGCCGTGCTGGTTAAATGATTCATAAAGGTACAGTTGACCAAATGTTGGTGATATCTCATCATTTTCCCACAGCACTTCACCGGTAAGTAAATCTACACATGTGTAGGGTCCATCTTTAGCATTATTACTAAGTGGTGCATCATAGTAGAGTCTACCATTAATTATTAGCGGAGTGTTAAATCTACTTTCATATGAAAGACCTGTGTAGTAACTAACGCTAGGAATTGAATATTCGACTCCAACGATACCTCCATCTTCCAGAGGTTTTGTCCAAATTATGTGCGGTGAATCAGGTGCATCTCCATATTGGAAACGTTGTGAACCAGTACGGTATGCTGCTCCGAAAGGATTCAGATAATTAGATGCAATACTAGTCCAAGCGGTGTTTTGTCCTTCTATTGGCCGTGTCCAGTATTCTGTTGGAAGTGGATATGTTTGGGGTTCCTCTATTGGCTCTTCTTGTACAGTAAGCGTAGCTGTTGCACTACTGGGCAGGAAATAATCACCAATATAGTCACCGTATCTAAGGTCACCCTCAATGCCTGTTACAGGATGATAAAGAGAAGCCTCCTGTCCTGGAAAGTTGAAAACAAAAGTATATTCACCTAATTGATCGGGAGTGAATAAGTGCCATGTTGATGAAGTAGCGTCTGACATAAAAGGCCCTAACGTTTCGATGTCTCCGTTTGGCTTTGTAACTTCAAGTGTGTATCCTGTCCATCTGTCACCACCAACACCTGCTGCTGATGGTGGAGGCCAGTTAAGCCACATTAAAACGAATGCTGTTTGACCGACAGATACAGTATCTGGTGAAATAGTAACATATGCATAAGTTGGAACATCGATAGAGGGGTCATGAGCTAAAACAATAGGAAAAGCAAGCGATGTACACAATATTGCCAATGTCACAATTGTTGTTAATATTGAAGCTGTTGTTTTATTTTTTTTAGTTTTCATTTCTTTTTCTCCTAAATTTATAGCAATAATAGGCGTTAAAATGGACTTAAAGTTAAGAGTGTGTGGGTCACAGTGACAACATTTTTAAAGTCACAAAAGAAATAACATTAGATTGTGTATAGCTCAGTTCAAAATGAATGTAAAACTTTGGTGGAATTGGGACTCACTTCGGTTCAAGCAAAGATTTACTTAACTCTCATTGAAAATGGAGCATCAACGGCACAAGAGATTTCAAAACGTTCAGGTGTACCTCGACAAGAAGTCTATCGAACAATGCCTCAGTTACTAAAACGTAACTTAGTCACAACAATTTTAGATTTACCAAAAAAATGGAAAGCAATTTCATTACAAAATGGAATAGAATTACTGCTGAAAAGGAAGGACGATGAAACCATTAAATTACACAACAAAGCAAGAAAGTTACTTGATAACTTCGAGAACAAAAACAAAAGAGCAGAGTTACCAAGCGACGGAACAGAATTTGTTATTATTCCTGGCGGAAAAAACCATTTACGTTGGATACGAAAAAAGATAAGCCAAGCCAAAAGCAGTAACGATATTTTTGTTCCAGTTAAACTCTTCAGACACATTCTACATAACGACAGTGAGAACTTTATTGAACCCCTAAGGCGAGGCGTAAAGTATAGACACATTTTTTTTACTTTTGATATAATAAAACATGAACTAGAATTTGAGCCATATTTACAAAATAATCCTAACTTTCAGGTGAGGTACCTCTCAAACGTCCCTTTCATATCAACAGTATTAATCGACAAAAAAGAAGTGGTTTTTTCGCAACCAGCACATGATATATTGCAAAGCCCTAAATTATGGTCAAAAAACAGCAGTTTTGCAAAGTTAATTGAATTCTATTTTGAAACAATGTGGAACCAAGCACAAGAATACAAACTCAAGTAATCAATAAAAAAGAAAGCTTTGCAAAAGAACCCGGCTTTTTTTAGTTATTTCAGTAGTTTAGAAATAATTCAGAAGAAAGGGGTTTACTGAGGCTCCTGCACGCGCAATTTAGAGGAGAAAAAAAATGAAAAACAACAACCAGCCACTACAGCTTTAGTCATTTTCATTTTTGTGCCTGAGCCTTTTCAGTCCCCTATGTTCTTCCGATGAAGTTTTACTCCCAAAAAAAGAAGGGAGGGAAATTTTTGGTTTATTTTCGTTTTCTTAACACAAAGATGCTAACTGCGCCGATTATTGCTGCAATTACAATTGCTACAATGATTGCGGTTTCTGTGCTGATGAGTGCGGTTTCAGTTGCAGTTTCTTCTGGCTCTTCAGGTTCTGTTGGTGTTTCAGGTTCCTCTGGCTCTTCAGGTTGTGTTGGTGTTTCAGGCTCTT
>JAOZIF010000026.1 GCA_026014495.1 Candidatus Bathyarchaeum sp. | reverse complement strand
AAGACAGGGTGGTTCCACATTATGAATAGTTCTCAGACAACAAACAAATCGTTACCGGAAGTTGATGAGGTTCGACAAAGAATAGAATCTTGTAATGACGTTGAAATTCGGATGTTCCTTAAGTGCGCTTATCTTTTTGGTGCGCGGGCTGTTGAACTTTGTGGAAGGCGTTGCAGTGGAGAAAAAGATTTAGTTTATGGTCCTAAAGGAACAGATTGTTGGACAGATAAAACCGAAGCTCCTGACATTCCAGCAAAAGAAACTTTGCGAATTATAATTAAGGCTATGTCTGAACCAAAACAAGCTTTGAAGGATATAGAGGAAAGAACAAAAGATGTTCCTGTTGCTCTGTTTAGGATTAGCATAGCTAAACAAAAACTTGACGAAGGCGAACCCGCGCCTCATAGAATAGTTGCATTGCCTTTAGTTGATGAGTATGAGCCTTGGGCTAGAGAAGTTTATGAATACTTCAAATCAAAAGGTGACGATTACGTTTTTCCTTTCAACCGGGCGTATGTTTGGGGATACTTGACTCACAAACAAAAACTATTCAAGGGCTTAACTTATCGAATCAAAAAGTATAATTACATACAAGTTGGTGAACCAGTTTTCAAGGTTTTATCCCATCCAAGAGCTTTAAAGATTCATGGATTACGCCACATTAGAACTGATGAATTAGTTGCTCGGTTTGGTTTTGATGGTATTGATATGATGGCTATTATTGGGTGGAAGCAAGGTAAAGATGCTCCCGCTATGGTTGGCGTTTATGCTGAGATTCGGGAAGCATGGTATCGTTACATCAAAAAACTATGCAAGGTGACAACATGAACTTACAAGAAAGAGTGGATAACTACAATCAAACTTTAGGTGTGAAATATCCCGCTTCTCAGTTGCATCTTCAAGGGAACTTTATTGTTGGTGTGTGGATGATTGGCAACTGTTACAGAAACAAAACAGCTTACTACGGTGCTTATCCTCATTCATACCTACAAAGAGTTAATGCCCTATTCCCTGATAGAAAGACAACACTTCATCTTTTTTCAGGAAGTTTGGATTCAGAGGATGTTGACGGCGCGGTTAGGTTCGATAAAAGACCTGAAATGAATCCTGATGTTGTAGGTGATGCTGAACAGTTATCCCGGTATTTTCCAGAAGAAAAGTTTGATGTAGTTTTTACTGACCCGCCCTATTCTGACGAGGATGCAACAAAGTATGGTACTCCGATGGTTAATCGAAACCGAGTTGTAAAAGAATGTTTGAAGGTTCTCAAAGACAACGGTTTTATTGTTTGGTTAGACCAAGCCTATCCAATGTACAGAAAGGATGAACTGAAACTTGTTGGAACCATCGGCTTAATCCGCAGCACAAACCATCGAGTGAGAACGGTTTTCATCTATCAAAAAACTTTTGGTGGGAAAGACATACAATGAATATTAAAAAAGTAATATTTGTTACAGTTCTTTTTATTCTAATTTTTGATGCTGTTATTCTTATTAATTTCTTAGACTATGAAAAATATGAAGCCAACCACATTATTTTCGATTCATATAATTGGAAAGAAGAAAAGGAAGATGAAGAACCGTTTGGATTTAATCAAGAGGTAATTGATAAGAGGCAAGGAGTTGATTTATGGACTGAACACGAAGCATATCTCATCGCTACGTTGTTAGCAAATTATACTTCAGAATTAAATAATATGGAGTTTGAAAATTTGTTGGAAGAGAATACTAACATAAAACGGATTGAAACAGAAGTTATCTATGCTTGGGTGTCAGGGTTAGATTTGAATGGCACTTACCAACAGTATTATGAAATTTGGATTATCGGAGTTTCCGATGAGTATTCATATAACTGGTCACTATTACTAGGTTTAGGGGGCTTAAATTTTCTAATTACTTCGCTTCTAATTGCTAAAGTTTATTCTAACAAAACAGACAAAAAGTTTGTTAGTGGGGAAAAATCACAATGAGTTCACGAATGGTTAAAAAATTCAACGAACAGTTAGTAAAAGAAAATGTGCCTCAAATCATTAATCATTTAGACTATGCAGTTTATTTTATGGTTTGGGAGTTAGGCCGTAAGTTTGAACGTGAACGATTAAAGTCTTTTAGCCCGAAAAACGCACAGGAGAAAACGAAATGAGAAGCAAAAAAACAGTAGAGAAATTTCTTAAAAGACTAGAAACTCCATTTCGTGCAGATTCTATGTTTACGCCTCAAGAAGAGTGGGGAATGATTTATGCTTTGAAATGGGTTCTTAACTGTGACATTTCAGAGCTAATGAAAGAGGCTGAAAAGCATTCAAAGCATAGATGGGACAAATACAAAACTGTTGAGGCGAAAAAAACATGAATTACCTAGAAGAAGCTAAACTTCGTCAAAGGGCTTTGCGTTTGCTTCAGATGAGGGCTGGAGGTAGATACACCAGTTTTGAGGCTGGAATGTTATATCAACTCTGTTTAGATTTAGGCATGAAAGATGAACGCAAAGGCGGTATTGGAGCGCAAGAACGTTACTGGGAAGGAATCGTTTGTTCCTGTTTCGGTGACGATGAAGCCAAAGAAACGTTAGAAAAGCTACTCAAAAACAAGAAGGTTCTAACTCGCAAAGAAAAACGTTTGCAGAGAGAGGCGAAACCCGCAAAATGAGTTCCTATACACAAAAACAGATTAGACATGCAAATCTTGCTTATGGTACTTGTTTTATTGGTTTGGGTTGTCATGGTCTAAGCGTTTTTTTTCTTCTTTGTGAAGTCTTTTTTTTCAATATGGAAATCTTCTATTTAGGAACAGTGATTATTATTATTGGAATGTTTTTGCTTTTAATTGAACCAAAAGATGAAACTAAAAATAACTGTTTGAAGTGAAACATAAAATGAAAAAATTACCAAGATGCCCTAAATGCGGTAGCACCGTTAAAGGTGTTGGCGATGTTAAATATTGTACAAACAGAGAATGCGATTACAAAATAACTCCGTATTAATTGTTTGAGGTGAAGTAAGATGTTTGTATGTGAAAAATGTCTAAAAAATGGTGACAGAGTTAAAATGTCTCTAAGTCGTGGACCCTGTGAAAGATGCCATGAAATAGCAACCTGTTACACAGTAAAATGATTGTTTGAGAGGTTGAGGTGCAGTGATGTCTTATGTTTGTTCGCATCGTTGGCGATTCTATAAAACTGAAACTGAACATTGGTTTTGGATATTCAAAAAGAAAAGAAGGGTTTACAGGTGTTCAGAGTGTGGACGTATTGAAAACGGACACTGGAAACTGATTATTCTGAGGTGAAAACGCAATGACAAAAGATAAGTTAACTTCTTTTGAAATTTCTGTTGCGTTGATGCGTCTTTCAAAACATATTGAGGATTTTAGTTTGCAATCTTTTGGTCCTCATAATTGCTACCATGTGGTTCTTAATAGTAGTATCACAACCGAACCCGATTTTAAAGTTAAAGAAAAATTGTATTACGGGGCATTGATTGTTGTTAGTTCTGATGAGAAAACGGTTTTCGAGTTTACAAAAGAAGCTTCTGTTTATTTGAAGCAGAATTTAGGAAAAAATTCAGGGCTTAGGTTCACTTATAATAAATTCAAAAAATCTGAAAATGTGTCTTTGTGATGTTGAGGTGAAGTCATAATGGAAATTACTGAAAGACAGTGGCGTAATCTCAGTGTCAAACTAGATAATATTATGAGCGAACTTAATAGGGTTCAGAATAGAGTTAAAACCATTGAACAACGCACACAAAAACGAGGATTAAGTTTTGAAGAATCTATCCCTCCACACTCAATTTGTTTTGAAGTTCTTCATTCTGAAGGATTGAATCTGCTAGAAAATCAAATGAAAATACTTAGCGATTACTACGGAATCAACACAATGGGTAATTTTAATTGTGATGCTAAAGTTCCTTCGGGAGCTATCGCTTGTTATCATCCATCTGAAAGTAATGCTTATTATAAAAAAGGTGGGTGGGGAATGGATGTAACATTACATGAATTTTTTCACCATTTAGTAGCTCAAGGAGTTGTTCATTTAAACAAAGGGCAGCATGAAGAACATTGGGCTAACAAATACGCTGAAATTGTGATGTTACGGGGTAAATGAAAATCTTTCTTTGTGAGGAAAACATAAGATGAGCAGAAAAGAAGTTTTTAGTCATTTTGCGTGTTATGGTAAAATGGGTTCTGGAATGAGTTACAGTGTATTACTACCGATGTTGAATTATGCTGCTATTTTTTCTTTTGAGCGTTGAGTGGTCAGCAAGAGCTTAGTTTTGATGGTTCTGACTTTGACCAAGAGCTTGATGGTGCTAGGCTTACGGGTCAGATTGGGCGTGTTTATGATGTGATGAAGGATGAGAATGAGCGCAGTGTTAAGCAGATTCAGGACGAAATTTTTAGGCGTTTTAGTGTGTTAGACCCTGAGAATAGTATTCAGGCGCAGCTTAGGAATTTGCGTAAGCCTAGAGGGAAGTTTCAAGGGTTTAATGTTAAGAGTTACAGGAAAGAGGGGGGCTTGTTTGTTTATGTGTTGATTCACGATTTTTGGAGTAGGGAAGAGGTTCCTGAGGTGATTAAAAAGCCGTCTTTGTTGGTGTATGGTGAGGATGTTGTTAGGCTTTCGCGGTCTGTTTCTAGGGGTGAATGGCGTGAGATTGACCGTAAGTTGTGGTTTGATGGTTATACTTATGTTGGTGACGGGGTTTGG
>JAOZIF010000080.1 GCA_026014495.1 Candidatus Bathyarchaeum sp. | reverse complement strand
AAAATAACCCGTTTTTGCGGTGGAAAAAAGAGAAAAAAGTAGCCCAGCTAAGAGGGCAGCAAACATATAGTTAATTTTGTATCAAGAAATCTTGACCATTATGTATCGTTCGTAAGTCAAGAAACCTTGACAAAAATAGTTTTATTCATTAAATAACGCATTTTATGTGTGGGGGAAAATGTGTGATTAAAAACAAGTTGCTAATTCCGACGTTTCTTACAGTTAACTTGTTTTTGATGTTCATTTCAGGTGCCTATGCCGAGTCTTCGTCAGCTACAGAGTTTGAATTGTATGGTGGAGAATTAAATGATACATCGGTTGGCATTGTTGAGAGTGAGGATGAAATGTTTGTTATCGCTGGGAACACATATTCTTTTGGTGCAGGTAATGCTGATTTTTGGTTGATTAAGGTTGATTCAAGTGGAACAGTAGAGTGGAACTATACATATGGTGGAGCAGAAGCAGACGTTGCAACGGACATGATTCAAACAAGTGATAGTGGATACGCTATGGTGGGCAAAACTCAGTCTTTTGGTGCAGGTGACAACGATTTTTGGTTAGTTAAAGTTGATGCCTCTGGAAATGTGCAATGGAACAAAACATATGGCCAAGCAACAGCAGAAGTAGCAAATTCTGTGATACAAACAAGCGATAACGGATACGTTATGACGGGCTACTCCACAGACGCAAACTCAACTGAAGACTTGTGGTTGATTAAAACTGACTCCACAGGTAACATACAGTGGAATAAAACATATGGAGAATTGGGGTCAGCTGAGGGATATTCAGTAACCCAAACAAGTGATGGAGGATACGCGATAATAGGGTCAACAAATTCTTTCAGTAATTACACATTCTATGACTGTTGGTTCATAAAAACAAATGCAGAAGGCGATGTCGAGTGGACTAAAACCTATGAACAGGGAGGTCGTGATTTATTGCAGTTTGTTATTCAAACAAGTGACGATGGATACACATTAGCTGGTTACGCAAGTAGAGGCATAGTTGATTCTTCAGATATCTGGGTGATTCATGTAGATTCAGACGGTAACACAGAATGGAACATGACTTGGGCTCCTAGCGAACCAGCAATACCAAGCAGTATGATTCAGACAAATGACGAAGGGTACATGGTCTCAGGGTGGACAAGCTCCCTTAACAGCTTTCCAGGCTTGAGCAACTACATGTTTCTGATAAAAATAGATACTAACGGAAACATCCAATGGAACAGCACATACCTAGGTTTAGGCGACAGTACTGCTCTTTTTGTCTTACAAACAGATAATGGAGATTATGCGCTGACAGGAACAACAAAACCCACAGATGATGAAACAGAATACAAAATTTGGTTTGCCACCGTTAACGCCCACGGAGATTACATCCCAGAGTTTCCAACAGGAGTTATTCTACCGTTGTTTGTCATAGCAACATCAGCAGCATTATTCTACAAAAAACGATTTTCACCAAAACATCAAATCGACAATAAGGTTCAATCTAGTTAAGATGTTCAAACGGAATTTATCACCTAAATTCCAAGAACTATTGGTAGAACAGTATCAACATAGGTCAAATAATACAAGTAGGTGTTCTGTCCTGTGGGTTAATTAAACATTACATACCTTAAGATTTTTGATGGAACAGCTTCTTTTTGAACACGATCACAAACACAGTGACAACCAACAAAAGAGGCAATATTATCCCTGAAGGAAATTCTGGAATAATGCCAGTTTCATTTGCTTTAATTACCCACACATCTGAACTTGCAAGATTAATAGTATCGCCAACTAAAGCATATCCTCCATCAGAAGTCTGAATTAAAGAGTAAGGACGATCACATTCTGATCTTTGGTACGTTTGGTTCCACTCCATGTTACCATAGGCATCAGTCTTAACCAACCAGAAACCATTTTCACCTCCAGCTAAAGCGAATCCTCCATCAAAAGTTTCAACCATAGAATAAACTATGTGATCATATTTTATCCCGTACGTATAGTTCCATTCCACAGTTCCATATGCATCCGTTTTAATCAACCAAAAATTAGTTGAAGCTAAAGCGAAACCACCATCCGATGTTGCAACTAACGAAAAAGCATAATTAGACTTTGAACCCCCATAGGTTTGGTTCCAGTCCACGGTGCCAGATACATCCGTTTTAACTAACCAAAAATGACCTGATTCACCACCAGATTCTGTGTAACCACCTAATGCAAGTCCTCGGTCAGCAGTCTCAACCAGCGAGTAAGCAACTTCATCTTCTGGTCCCCCGTATGTTTTGTTCCATTCCATATTCCCATAAGCGTCAGTTTTCACTAACCAAAAATCGGTGGTTCCAACGCCAATAGGAAAATATAGCGGAGACCCCGAAGAACCCGCCAAAGCGTACCCTCCATCAGACGTTTCAACCAACACGTAAGCAATGTTTGAATCTGATCCACCATAGGTCTGGTTCCACTCTATGTTCCCAAAAAAGTCAGTTTTGATTAACCAAAAATCATTACCACCTGCACCAAACGAGTCAGTAACACCAGCTAATGCGAATCCCCCGTCAGACGTCTCAATCAATGAGTATGCACAGTCAACACCTGTTCCGCCATATGTCCTGTTCCACTCCACATCACCATACTCGTCAGTTTTAATTAACCAAAAATCACCTCCTCCAGCACCAAAAGAGCCAGTACAACCTGCTATTGCGAAGCCTCCGTCAGATGTTTCAATAATCGAATAAGCAAAGTCATATTCTGATCCTCCGTAAAGTTGGTTCCACATTTCCGATGACGCTTTAACTGAAGTAACTAAAAGAAAACTAAGCAAAACAAGAACAACTATGCTGGAAAACAACAACTTTTTAGACGACACCAATTCGTCCCCCAAATGTGTTCTAGAATCATCAGTTAAGAGGTTTTTTGTAAAGGTTTCTTGACCTACGACAAATACAGGTCAGTCAATGTTTCTTGACAAAACTTCAACAACAAGTTAGGACACCACAAAAAGATTTTAACCCTAACAATAGCACCATTTTTTATTTCTTTTGATTTTTTGGGTTATAAATGTGTTTTCGCGGATGTTAGATAGGTATTTATATTGTTGCCGAGTGTAGTATTGCCATCAGTTTCAGGGTATAGAAAGTTATGACTAAAGAAACGAAGCCTCAAACCGAAGAAACCCAACAACCAGAAGAAACACAAACCGAAGAAATAACAAAATTACCAAACAACAAACCATCCGACTTTAAATTTCAAGCTGCTTATCTCGCTTATTCTAAAACATGGGATACATTAGATACATCAGAAACTAGAGCTGAAGTAAACGACATTTTGGTAGCACTCTCTAACGACGAGATGAGCTACTCAAGCTTTTACCAAGAACTAGACGACTACAGAAACCGAGGTTCCAAGCACTACGAATTCTCAAGAGAACGCATAGAAACACAAAGAAAACGGGACTGGCGACAAAAACAAACCAGAAGCCAAAGAAACCAAAGACACAAAGGAAGACACTAAACGTCTTTTTTTCAACCAGAATGTTTTAATATTTTTTGACGCTTTAGTGGAAATATTAAACACAAAATTAAGTTTTATTTTATACAAAATATTAGTCAAGAAAGTTTGACTAATGCATTAAATTATTGGTCAAGAAACATTTACAAAAACCCTTTTTACAACACAGACACTTCATTGTGTTGTTAGAGGTGTCTAACCTGAACATTGCATCATGTTTCGCACTTTCCATCATTTGTTCTTTAATTGTCCCCACTACTATTTTCACGGTCATACCTCAAGTAGAGGCAGCAGAACAGGTTTTGTTCGAAGACAACTTCGAAAAATACACTACAGGAACATTTCCTTATGGCGGCGGATGGGAGCTATGGTTTAACGGAGCAGGCACTGAACAACAGATTATAGTAGACAGTGTTTGTGGTTCTCCAACAAACTCTTTGAAACTTCATGGCTTGCACGGATGGGCGGCTTTTGCTGCTAAACCGTTTACTTCAAGTTCACAAGTAATCGGGTTTGAGGTAGCAGTTAGAGTTGAGGAGACAAACGGGCAAAGCCGCGATAACGCTCGCGTGTCATTCACCAAAAAGTTAAGCTCCTCAATTTCGTGTGAGTATGCGCCTGTTGTTTTTCATTATGACGGCACAATGGTGACTGGAAGTGTAATTCTGCAAAATTATAAACCAAACACTTGGTACAACATCAAACTGGTTATGAACCGAACCAACGAAACATACTCTGTCTGGGTTGACGGAGAACTACGAGCAGACAACTTGCCCGTAACCACAACTTCAGGCGAAACAGCAGATTTTCCTTCTTATGGAATCGAAGCGTTTTCTGTCAGTCAATGCTACAACGAGGCTACAGTGTACTTTGACGACGTGAAAATATTCTCTGGTCCAGAAGTAGACACAAAGCTTGAATTGGTTCCCACAGAAGGAATAGCAGCAACAACAATTGTGGGCTCAGGATTTGCACCAAACTCCAAAATATCTGTCACATGGGACAACATTCTGATACCTACAGTTCCAAGCCCACTCATTTCTGATGGCTACGGCAACTTCACATGCATAATAAGCGTCCTGAACCAAACCAACGGAAGTTACCAAGTGAAAGCTACTGACGAGCAGGGAAACAAAGCAACCGCAACATTCAAAGTTAATCTAGCGCCGACAACAGATGAACAAAATAGTGAAGCATCCGTACCAGCATCTTTAGAACTTCTTGGAGGCGGAGCCCGATGGGCTGCTGAAAACGGCAATTCTGCATTGTTCATTAACTGGAAAGACAACTGGCTTGCCCACCATCTTACCGACGGCACTGATTGGAACCCATGGTCTACTGAATCAGACATGGACAACCGCCGTTTTTCAGTAGCATACGCCCTTGAACAGGCAGGCTTCAATGTTGACTTTGCAGGCGACATACCTGAAACTCTAACAAATTATGACCTTGTTGTCATTGACGCCTTTTGGGCTGTTGAACCCCAACATGCATCAGTTATCGCTGATTACTTGTCTGATGGCGGCGGCGTAGTTGTTCTAACAGGAGTTCCTTGCTACTTTACAGTATACTGCAAAGACATGTGGCCTTATCGTGCTGAAGGGTCAGAATTTGATGGATACAGGTTCGGTTTGAGTTCAATAAGTGACTGGTTTGGGGCTAACTATTACATAAACGTCGGCGGCTATTCACACCTTGTTTCTGATAATCCATTTGGCACATCGCTTTCTGTTGATGAACGTCTATTGGGCGTAGAAAGTAAATCTGCTGCTTCAGTTTCGTCAATGGGCAACAACACTCAAGTTGTGGCGCTGTGGGACTCAGGTTATGTTTTTGCTTTCACTCATGAGTATGGTCAAGGCCGTCTCTATTATCAGGCGGCATACGAGTGTGTTTCCGAAAGCATTTTGGAGAGCAATGAACTTGCTGTGGCATCTTTGCCTATAGATGGAATCATGTTTGAGATTGACGGTGAATCTCAGTTAACTCCCTGCTCTGTTACTGTTCATGACGGGACATACACTGTTGTGATGCCTGAAATTCAAGATGGATACGTTTGGTCTCATTGGCTTGACGATGGCGACACCAACCGAGTGAGAATTGTTACCGTGGACAATGACACAGTTTTGACTGCCGTGTTTACTCCAGAAAATGATTCTACTGCAGTTTCGGTGTTGTCTCCAGAAAACATGACCTACAACGCACTTGACGTTCCTCTTGTATACACAGTAAATCAAGACTACGTCTGGACTGCGTACAGTTTGGATGGACAAGAAAACGTAACGGTTATCGGTAACGCAACTTTGACAGGACTACCCGAGGGACCACACAACGTCACAGTCTTTGTTGAAGATGTGCTGGGAAACGTCTGCTCTTCAGAAACAGTTTATTTCACGGTTGCTCCTGCTCCCGTGGAGATGTCTATCTTGTCACCCGAGAACAAAACATACAACACAGCGGACATCTTGTTATCGTTCACAAAAAACGAAACATGCAACTATCTTGGTTACAGCTTGGATGAACAAACAATTGTAGACGCAGAAAACGCAACAGCCCTGTATAGTCTTGCAGATGGGACTCACCATTTAACTGTTCATGCTAACTACACGGGCAGCGTCATGACCGAGTCTGTCACGGTATGGTTTACTGTTGACACTACGCCTCCAAGCATAGTGGATGTGGTTCAGGCTCCAGTTAACGCTAATGGAACGCTAGAAGACGGGGTAATAGTTAACGCCACAGTAACTGACGAGTTAAGTGGAGTTGCTTGGGTGGCACTGAATTACACTGACGGCAACGAAACATGGACAGTTACAGAAATGACAAACATAGAAGGCGACATCTGGAGCGGAATTATTCCCGAGTTTACCCACGGCACAAACGTAACATACAATATACTGACACAAGACAACATGGAAAACACCATCACAACCGAGGAACTTTACGGTCAACCGGACAGTTACCAAGTGTTATCCGAGTATATAGCGTGGGTTCTTGTTCCCTTATTACTGGCAGCAACCGCAGCAACAATAGCCCACAGAAAACAGATTTTCAACCCAGCACTAACAAAAATCAATACCACACTACACAAACGGGCAACACTAAAAAAGGACTGAACTATAGGCTACAACGCATCTATTATCGCGTCTGTAACCTGCTTTGTTAACGAAGAGCCTCCAAGGTCAGGAGTCAAAACTTTTCCTTCAGTTAGCACGTTTACTATAGCGTTTTCAATACGTTCAGCCCAACGGTTTTCGCCAAGATAATCCAGCATCATCTTAGACGCCAAAATAGCAGCCATAGGATTAGCAATTCCCTTTCCCGCAAGCCTAGGAGCAGAACCGTGAACAGGCTCAAACAAAGCATAATCTGCGCCAATATTAGCACTGGGCGCTAAACCTAGCCCTCCAACCAAACCTGCAGCCTCATCAGAAAGAATGTCTCCAAAAAGGTTGGATGTAACAATCACGTCAAAAATCTTAGGCTTCAAAATGAGCCTCATAGCTGTAACGTCAACAAACGCTTCTTCCATTTCCACGTCAGGATAATCCTGTGCGACTTGGCGTGCAACCTCAAGAAACAGACCGTCAGACTTGCGTAGCACGTTCGCTTTAGTAACCACAGTCACCTTTTTGTTGCGCTTCATAGCCAAATCAAAAGCAAACCGTGTAATACGCTCAGTCGCTTTACGACTAATAACCCTAACAGTATAAGCAGAATCAGGCAACTCAAACTCCCAACCACTATACATGCCCTCAGTGTTCTCCCGAACAATCACCAAATCAACATCTTTCATGCCTTTCTGGTTAGGATAACTTTTAGCAGGCCTAACATTAGCATACAAACCCAACGCTGTCCGCAAAGTAATAATCGCACTCTTGTATCCCGGAACACCAACAGGAGTAGTCGTAGCCCCAAACAAGCAAGCCTGAGTCTTTCGCACACCAGCCAAAACATCTTCAGGAACAGGAGTACCCGTCTTTTTGAAAACCTCATAGCCAATCTCAAAGTAACTACAATCAAAACTCAGGTCAGTACTCTCAAGTAACCTGACAGCCTCAGAGGTAACCTCTTCGCCGATTCCAGGACCCGGAATAACCGCCAACTTATACGTTGTCATAACCACCACTCCGCAAAAACTCAACCAAACCGCCTTTATCAACAATCTTTTGCATAAACTCTGGCAACGGCTTAACCTTAAGAACTATGCCCTTTGTTTTGTCGCTAATCTCGCCAGTTTTAAAGTCAATTTCAACTTCGTCGCCGTCATCAATTTTGTCCGCATCCTCAGACACAAACAATGGAAGACCAATGTTTATCGAGTTTCTAAAGAATATACGAGCAAAAGACTTGGCAATTACTGCACTGATTCCAGCAGCCTTTATCGCAACAGGAGAGTGCTCACGAGAAGAGCCACAACCAAAATTGTTTCCTGCAACTATTATGTCGCCTTCTTTGACGCCTTTCCCAAATTCTGGACGATACTCTATGAATGCTATCTCACCCAACCGCTTCTTGTCTGTGGTTACAGTATATCTTCCGGGGGTGATAACATCCGTGTTTATGTCGTCTCCAAACTTCCATACTTTCACAAATAATCCCTCGGGTCAACAATCTTTCCAGCCAAAGCCGAAGCCGCAACAGTTGCTGGAGAAGCTAAAATAATCTCCGCTGACGGGTCGCCCATCCTACCAGTGAAGTTTCGGTTCTGGGTTGAAAGACAAACCTCGCCCTCACCCAACACTCCACCGTGCCTACCGACACAAGGTCCACAGGTGGGATTACAAACAGCTGCACCCGCATCTACAAGAGCTTGAAGGTACCCATTCTTGAGGGCTGCAAAGTAAATGTCCTGTGAAGCAGGAGTAACTAGGAGCCGAACATTTTGGGCAATCTTTTTGCCTTTAAGTATTTTTGTTGCAACCTCAATGTCTTCTAGTCGCCCGTTAGTGCATGTTCCCAAATAGGCTTGGTCTATAGGTTTTCCTACAACCGCAGAAACAGGCTCTACATTATCCACTACAGGAGGAAGAGCAACCTGAGGCTCAACCGCTCCAACATCTATCTCATAAGTGTCAGCGTAGACTGCATCCTTGTCGCTCTTGAAGATTTTTCCAACACGTCCACCAAGAAAATCAAGAGTTTTCTGGTCAGCTTCAATTACCCCGTTTTTGCCTCCCATTTCAATAGCCATGTTACACAAAGTCAAACGCGAAGCAACAGTTGCATCCTTCACATAGTCGCCAGTAAACTCGCAAGCCTTGTAAAGAGCACCAGCAGCACCAACATCGCCAACAAGGCTCAAAATAACGTCTTTAGCGTAGACGCCCTTCTTTGTTTTGCCAGTCAAATTGAATTTTAGGCTTTCAGGAACTTTGAACCAGCATTTTCCAGTAGCCATAACTCCCCCAATGTCTGTTGAACCCAAACCAGTAGTAAAGGCACCCAAAGCTCCTTCAGTGCACGTGTGCGAATCAGCACCAACAACTACGTCTCCGGGAGAAACAAATTTTTCAACCAAAATTTGGTGACAAACACCATTAGTAAAAAACCCTGAAATGTTTTGGTCCATTACAAATTTTCTTGATTTTTGATGCAACGTAGCTCCAGCTACTGTTGGCGCAGGAAAGAAGTGGTCAAACACAATTATTACGCGGTCATTGTCAAAGACTTTGTCTGCGATTTTACTAAAGCCCTCGATTGCTAAGGGTGCAGTTGAATCGTGAGCCATTGCATAGCTTACGTCTGCTACCACAAAGTCCCCTGCAGACACTTCTTTTTTGTGTGAAGCATTTGCCAAAATTTTTTCAGTTATTGTAGATGGCATCTTTTTCAACACGCTTGGATTTCATCAATTAGTTGCTTAATTTCATCTGGAGTATAGGAACTACGCCTTTCTCCCGAAGAAAAGGATGCTTTTACACGTTCAAGAACCTTTCGTGCAGTCTCATCAGAGATTTCTATTCCAAGCTCTTTTGCAACATATATGATTCCGTGCCTGCCACCTAGTTCGTCGATGTAGATTTTTCGTTTTTGTCCCATCATTCTGGGCGGATAAAATTCGTATGTCGTGGGGTTAACAAGAACACCATGCTGATGTATTCCTGAACTGTGAGCAGTTACGTTAGCTCCAGTTAATGGTTTATGAGGAGGCATACTTATGCCCGAAATCTGCTGAACAAGGTCAGCTAAAGAAGTTAGCTGATTCATCTCAAAGATGCTGGTTCCATACAGCATATGCAGAACAGGAATAATCTCTTCGGTCATTGTTATTCCAGCTCGTTCACCTAAGCCGTTAACGGACGTTGACACTGTTGATGCTCCAGCTTCTATTGCAGCTAACGAGTTAGCCAGAGCTAATCCGAGGTCATTGTGACAGTGAACCTCTATTGGAATGTCTAGTTCGCTTCCTATTTCTTTGACTAGATACGCCATACCGTTTGGGCTTACGCATCCCAGCGTGTCAACTACTCTTGCACGGTCTGCTCCTGCTTTTTCTGCAGTTTTGTATGCAGTCTTCAAGAAATCCAGATCGTTTTCTCGGGTAGTATCCTCTGCGCTGTAAATAACATAGAGTCCATAACTTTCTGCGTAGCTGATGTGCTCCTCAAGCTTCTCTAGATACGCTTCTTTGCTCATGCCCTTGAATTTGTACTCCCTGTGGTAGGGCGAAATAGACAAAGACACTACTATGCCGTCGGCTCCCACATCTGCCACTGCATCAATGTCTTCCTTTTTTGCGCGGGCAAAAGAGGAAAGTTGTGCATCTAGGTTAATGTCAACCAATGCTTCAACGCATTTTCTTTGTTTTTCTGAGGCTGCGGGGAACCCAGCTTCTATTTGGGGTATTCCCACCTCATCTAGTTTTTTGGCGATTCTCAGTTTGTCTTCTATACTGAATATAACGCCGGGGGTTTGTTCTCCCTCTCGTAGAGTGCTATCGTGAACTATGTATTCGTCTAGGGAGGGGGCTTTGTAGTTAGCGAAATTGTAGGGGCTTGGAAGAACGCCTTCTCTTTTTAGTTTTTGTAGTAGATTTTGCCCCTGTTCGTTAACATATTCGTTTTCCAATTTGGTGAGCCTTCCTTTTCACACTGTTTTTACTAAATAGATTTCGGAAGAATACAAAACGCACAAATATATATACTTTATGTAAAAAGAGGTTGTGTAGAATACGAAAAGATTACTGCTGTTTCTGAAAACGTAATTTGATGTTATAAAAGAAAGCCTACCAGCTACGCAGAACAATCATTGTGTTTGTGTTAGCAACACCCGTAAGGCGCCGTATCTCTTCGAGGCACTCGTTAACTTCGGTTATGTTCAAGCCAGATATGGTAACAGCGATGTCGTATTCGCCCGTGATTTCATAGACGGTTTCCACGTTAGAGAACTGTTTTAGTGCTTTGGAAACCTCTGAAGTTGGCAAAGATGGGTCAACCGAAAGCAAAGCAATTGCTTCGGCTCCTTCTGTGAGCCCAACCTTGACAGTGAATCTTCGTATTGCGCCCGAGTCAACAAGGGCTTTGATTCTCTTGCGAACAGCACCCTCAGATAAGCCAATTCTTTTTCCAATGTCGCTATATGTGGCTCGGCCATCATGCTTTAGAATTTCGATTATCGCCTTGTCTATATCGTCCATCTTCTTTGTCCTCACTATACTACAGTTACGGAAAAATTTAACGATTTCTGAACAAATTATGGTAAGTTAGCAACGGTTTCCGTATCTTGGCTCCCTTTTTTCTCACCGTAACTTCGGATATGTTGGGCAAGAGTTGCTTGACGGTTACAGCACCAATCCTACGGATTTCGTATAATAAGTTGGAAAAACTGCAAAACCCTCAGCTAATACTCCGAAATTCTTATAAACAGCAACATTTTTTATAATGGCTCACTTTAAACCAAAGAGGTGTAAGTTGTGAAGAAAGCCAACTGTCCCGACTGCGACGCAGAAATTGAAGTCCCAGATGACGTCATGAAAGGAGAGATTCTAAGCTGCCCAAGCTGCGGTCTTGAACTAGAAGTGACTGAAAACAAGGGAGACTGCGTCGAACTTAAAGAGCTTGGAATTGAAGGAGAAGATTGGGGAGAGTAGGTTCCCCTCATTATTTCTTTTTATTGTTTACATGCGAAACAAAAAAGAAGAAGTAAACCGAGAAACACCATGAACATAATAAACATTTGAAGCGAGGATGAAATTACAGCGATGAGTATTGGTATTTTATTTGAAAGCTCCGAAACCGATGAAAAAGGAATCAACCTAACTGCAGAAGAGATGGGAATAGACCTAGTTTACATTCCTTTCCGAAAAGTTGCAGTTCGATTTGATGGAAACGGTTACAAGCTTCGAACTAAAGGAAAAGATTACACAAACACACTAAAAGACATCAAAGTAGTGCTAAATCGTGCACAAAGCAAAAACAGAAGACTATTTGCAGCCAACGTTCTGGAAGCATTCGGTAAACATGTGATAAATCCGCAGTGTGTAGAATACGCCTGCTTTAGCAAATTAAGGTCCTTGCTTCATTTTTGGCAAGCTGGAATCAGGATTCCTGACACAGTCTATGTTCCAGTTGATTCTAACGAAAAAACGTTAGATGGACGCGAAATACATAACGAAAACGACATAGCTGACCTGTTGGAAAAAGAGCTTGTCAATAATATTGTAGTTAAACCAGATGCGGGCACGCATGGAAAAAGTGTTAAGCTCGCTAAAGAACGCGAAGAATTAGTAACAATTCTTAGGGAAGTTGAACCCTCAATAATTAATCCTGTAGGAGTTCTTGCTCAAAATCTTGTCCAAAAATGGTTCTATGACTTGAGAATAATAGTCACCAAAGAGGACGGAAAGGAACCATACTGTTACCCCACAGCGCTGGCACGGGCAGGATTCAAAGATTTTAGGACAAACACGTTCTTGGGCAACATGGTTATTGGAGTAAACTTGCCCAAGCATATCAGAGACATTTCAGCCAAATGTGGCGCAGCAATGGGTGGAGACAGCAAAGCATACCTATTAGCCTTTGACGCCATGGTTGATGTTGGCAACAATAAACACATTGATGATGAGTACCTTAAAGGAGAGTTCGACAAACTTGAGCCTTCTTTTGGTGCCGTGAAAAACGTAAAGCGTGACAAGACTAAAAGAACAGACTTTCCAGAATGGAACAAGAAGCTGGAAGCGGCTTTTGAAAACTACAAGAACCAAGAAGCTTACCAGAACATCAAGAAAGTCATTGAAGAGAACATGGAAAAGAACAAACACAACATCATGTTCCATGAAACTAATGCTTGTCCCGAGTTCTGGGAACAAACAAGGTTGGCTGCGGGCATAAACATAGCAGAGGCACTGCTAAAAGGCGCCCAGAGCATAATAGATTCCGAATAAAGGAGAGCAAAAAGATGAAGGTTGGAGTAATAGGCGGCTCAGGATACGTGGGCGGAGAGCTAGCAAGGCTACTACTTCCCCACCCAAAAGTTGAATTAACAACAATAACATCCCGTGCAAATGCCGGAGAATTCATCTTCACCGTTCACCCAAACCTCAGAAGTGCAACACAACTAAAGTTCACACCTCCGAACATTTCCCAAATTGCAGAAAACTGTGACTTAGTGTTTACTGCAATGCCTCATGGCAAATCGTTGGAAATAGTTTCGCAACTTCTTGAAACAGGAGTAAAAATTATCGACATGGGTGCAGATTATCGTCTGAAAAACCCAAAAGACTACGACAGGTGGTATAAATGGAAACACACTCATCCAGACCTGTTGCAGGAAGCAGTTTATGGCTGTCCTGAACTCCACCGCGAAGAAATCAAGAAAGCAAAACTAATTGGGTGCCCAGGCTGCATGTCTACAGCCACGATTCTGGGATTAGCACCTCTTGTAAAGGCAGGAGCCATAGAAAAAAACAGGATAGTTGCTGACGTGAAAATTGGTTCTTCAGGTGCTGGTGCAAAACCAACTGTTGTTTCGCATCATCCTGAAAGGGCAGGCGGTGTAAGACCATACAAAGTAAACAATCACCGTCACGTAGCCGAGGTTGAGCAGGAACTAAACTTGCTAACTGACGAAAAAGTAACAGTCTGCTTTACTCCCCATGCAGTAAACATGATCAGGGGAATACTGTCCACAATTCATGCATTTCTAAAAGAGCCGTTAGACACAAAAGACGTATGGAAGTTTTACAGGTCCATGTATCAAAACGAGCAATTCATACGCTTCGTCAAATTCAAGAAAGGCCCATATCAGCTTCCCGACCCCAAAATCACAATGGGAACAAACTTTGTTGACATTGGCTTTGAATTGGACCCACGCACCAACAGGATTATTGCGTTTTCTGCTATTGACAACCTTATGAGAGGAGCATCTGGTCAAGGCGTACAGTGCATGAATCTTATGCTCGGGTTTGACGAACAAACTGGGCTAGAATGTCAAGGTTATCATCCGATGTGATAAAAAAAGATGCTGATTGTAGTTAAGGTTGGCGGGAGCATCCTCAAAGAGGTGCCACCCGAAATCGTTTCTGACATAAAGAGTGTTCTCTCTGAACACCAACTAGTTCTGGTACATGGCGGAGGAAAAGGCGTAACCGAGGTAGCCTCAAAACTGGGCAAGGAACAAAAGTTCGTGTTTTCGCCTACTGGCTTTCGCAGCAGGTACACAGACAAAGAGACCATGGAAATATTCACCATGGTTATGGCAGGCAAAATAAACAAGAAACTTGTTTCTGCACTACAAAAACAGGAGATACCTGTTGTTGGGCTTTCAGGACTGGACGGATATCTTTTGCGGGCAGAACGAAAAAAGCGACTAATTGTAGTTAATGAGCAGGGAAGAAAACAAGTTATCGATGGCGGATACACAGGAAAAGTCAACCAAGTAAACGCTTCATTACTAAAGTTGTTACTGGATAACGGTTATGTTCCGCTGGTCTCTCCTGTTGCCGTTAGCGAAGAGTTTGAACCACTAAACGTAGATGCTGACCGAACCGCAGCCAACATCGCTGGGGCTTTGAAGGCTGACAAGCTGGTTTTACTAACAGATGTTGAAGGCTTAATGTTTAATGACAAAGTGGTGCCCGAGTTATGTGTTGATGACGTCGAGAGTAAACTCAAAAAAATCGGAGGCGGCATGATAACAAAAGTTTACGCTGCTAAAGAAGCCCTCAAAAACGGCGTTGGCGAAGTTGTCATTTGTTCTGGCGTCAGGAAAACTCCAATTTCTTCGGCATTAAAGCATGAAGGCGGTACGGTGATAAGCAGTGAATAAAAAAGAAATCATTGACCTTGAAGAAAAAATTATGGCACAAACTTTCGCCAAAAGAGACCTAGTTTTAACACGAGGCAAAGGAGCCCTAGTCTGGGACATTGACGGCAACGAATACATAGACTGCACAGGCAGCTACGGAGTAGCCGTTGTTGGTCACTGCCACCCAAAAGTTGTAAAAGCAGTACAAAAACAGGTTGAAACACTCATTGCATGCCACGCATCATTCTATAACGATTCCCGTTCAATACTTCTAGAGAAACTTATTGGACTAGCACCTAAAGGCATGGACAGAGTATTTTTGGCTAACAGTGGCGCCGAATCAGTTGAATGTGCAATCAAACTTGCCAGAAAAGCTTCAGGTAAACCGGAAATAATCGCGATGATGGGCGCATTTCACGGTAAGACTATGGGCGCGCTTTCTGCAACATGGAAAAAGAAGTATCGTGGACCGTTCATGCCTTTGGTTCCGGGCTTTAAACATGTTCCTCCAAACAATCTGGAAAAAATCAAGGCTGCTATTACGGACAAGACTGCCGCGATTCTCGTGGAACCAATCAGGGGCGAGGGAGGAATTCTTCTGCCTTCAGACGATTTTCTTCCAGAACTGCGAGAAATATGTGACGAAAAAGATGTTCTACTAATCTTTGATGAGGTACAAACTGGTTTTGGTCGTACAGGAAAAGTTTTCGCCTGTGAACACTGGAACGTGGTTCCTGATATAATGTGTCTTGCAAAGTCTGTTGCAGGCGGTTTGCCTATGGGAGCAACGTTTGCAAAAGAGGAAGTTATGGCAGCGTTTCAGCGTGGAGAACACTCTAGCACTTTTAGCGGTAATCCCTTGGTTTGTGCTGCCGCTAGTGCTGCAATAGAGGTACTAGTTGAGGAGAAACTTGCGGAACGTGCAGCAACTCTTGGAAAATATTTCAAAGGTAAACTAGAGGCTTTGCAGGAGAAATATAACATTGTTCGAGAAGTTCGCGGTTTAGGTCTAATGATTGGCATGGAGATGCGCTTTGACGTTTACAGTATTTTGATGGACTGCATGAATAGCGGCGTTCTTGTTTTGGATGCTGGAAGAAACGTTGTAAGGTTCCTACCGCCGTTGGTTATCGAAAAGCCGCAAATTGACAAAGTAGTAGAGGCATTGGATGCGGCTATGGAGAAGGAGAACAAATGAACAAAGATTACGCGATTGACCTGCTGACGCGTATGATAAAAATTTACAGCCCATCAGGTAACGAAGAAGAAATTTCGCTATTCCTAGCTGACGAAATGAATAAACTGGGTTTTCAGGTTCACAGGGACGAAGTTGGGAACGTTATTGGCGAGATTGGTGAAGGCTCCCCTGTTATTTTGTTATGCGGACACATGGACACTGTTGAGGGAGAAATACCAGTCCGCGTTGAGGACGGACAACTATATGGCAGAGGCTCAGTTGACGCAAAAGGACCACTAGCCGCAATGATTGTGGCTGCGTCCAAGTTTGCTGACGGCAGTTTTCCGGGAAAGATTCTTGTTGTTGGCGTAGTTGATGAAGAAAAGGGCGGCACGGGAATTCAGCATTTTGTTGAAGAAGGCATCCAGCCCGATTACGCAATTTTTGGTGAACCTAGCGGCCTAGAGAAGGTTGTTTTTGGATACAAGGGCATCTTGACCGTGAAAGTTACTGTTGAGACGCCTTCAGGTCATTCTGCTGCTCCATGGCTGTTTGATAATGCGATTGAAAAAGCCATGGAGTTTTGGAAGCAAATTAACAGGCTTCATATGCGTGAAGAGAAACTAAAGAGCCGATTCTACTCGATTACGTCGTGTTTGACGGGGATTAAGGGCGGTAACAGTTCGGCTTCGTTTATTCCGTCGAATTGTGAAATTTTGGTTCAGTTGCGCATTCCACCTCAGCTATCTCCTGAGCAGGTGTTTGAAGAAGTTAAACGAAAAATTGACCGCTACAAAGCTACTAACCCAAAGGTCACAGTAGCGGTGGAAACAGTAGATGTTGCTAAAGCGTTTGAGGCTGACCGTAGGTCAGTTATTGTCAGGGCTTTGGCATGGGGCATAAGAAAGACTACCCTAAATTATGCTTCTTTTTCAAGAAAGACTGGAACAGGAGACATGAATGTGCTGGGTAATGCATTGAAAATTCCGGTGGTTACGTATGGACCTGGAGATTCGCGGCTGGATCATACACCCAATGAGCACATTGACATCCAAGAATACTTGGATAGCATTGAAGTGTTAAGAAAAACGTTAACGAAGCTGCCAGAGCTTGTAAAACGTAGAACTAAAAACTAAGTGAAAAACGGCAGATTTTTTTGTTTGCCAAAAGTTGCAATTAGTGGCGGTATGTTGGCAGTTTAACTAGATGTATTGTTACTGCAGTCGCTACTGCAAGTAAGATTATTTGTGCTATCCATACGGGTATTATGAAAAATGCGGAGTATAGTATTGTTGCCCACAGGAGGGTTAATGCGAACAGTTTTGTTTTGAGTGGTATTCCTTTGCCTTCTTTGTAGTTTCTTATGTATGTTCCAAAATATTTGTTATTTAGCATCCAGTTGCTCATCCGCTCTGAGCTTCGCAAGTAGCAAGCTAAAGACAACAACAGGAAGGGCGTTGTTGGTAAAACAGGCAGCACGATTCCGATAGCTCCAAGTGCAAGGGTTATTGTGCCTGCGATAAAGAAGAGTGTTCGAAAAATTTTGTTTTTGCTTGTTGCGGTGGATGTTTTTGATGTGGGTTGCATGAAAGAACTTGATGGTTTGGGATATTAAAAATTTTTGCTATTTTCATGAAAAAAATCTAATTTATTTACGAATTTCGCAAAAAAACGGGTTAGTTACAACATGAAAGAGGGGTCAATTTTTATCAATTTTGTTGCTGCAAAGAGTGTAACTTCTCTCACACCCGATATTAACTCCACTTTTTTTCGCACATCACTTAGATGCTCTAAATCGTGAGATCTAACCACTGCCACGAGGTTATAGTCACCAGTGCTTTGCAAAACATGTCGTGTTTCATCCAAGGCGCTTATTTGTTTAGATGCCTCTTCAAAGTGATCAGGAGCTATTTTGACCATCAATATCCCAGTTGTAGGATATCCTATCTTTGTTGGGTCAAGCAAAACAGTGAACCTGCTGATGACACGGTTGTCAAGTAGTTTTTTGATTCTGTATCTTACTGTAGCTTCGCTGACTCCCAGCTTACTGGCAATGTGCAGATACGAAGTTCTTGAATTCTCCTGCAACATATTCAATATTTTCTTGTCTTTGCTATCCAGCTGGGATGTCAATAATACCACAATTAGACAGTAGTTAGGAAAATATTTAGCAGTATCGCGAGGAAATAAAATCTTTTTTAGTAAGATATAAGATATATGTATAGGGTGAACGATGGGAGAACGACAAATAAACGAGGCAATACAAGACTTCGTTGCCATACCCCTCATAATATTAATTGGACTGTACATAACAGCCAGCGCCATAGACCCCATCCTCCACATAAACAATCAAACATTCAAAATAATATTCACAGTAACAAGCGGAATCCCAACACTCACACTCTTCTTCAAAAAGAAATACCTACAAAACAAACCAACCAAAATAAAAGAGTGAACAACACGGCACAATACAATAGTAAGCAAACCCTTTTTGAGGTAAAGCATTTTATTCTGGCGTCTCAGTCAAATATTATGTTGCTATGGTGAGCTTGCATGAAGGTTGCTTTTCAGGGAGAGCTTGGCGCTTACAGTGAGAGGGCAGTTTACAGTTTTTTCGGTCAATCTGCTGAGGTTAAGCCCTGCGAAAGCTTTGATGACGTATTTGAGAACGTCAAAAACGGAAACATAAACTATGGAGTTGTTCCCATCGAAAACTCGGTAGAGGGCAGCGTAAACCGAACATACGACCTCTTCTTAGAATATGACCTCAAAGTCTGCGGCGAAATAATAATCAAAGTAAGCCACTGCCTTATAGCCCACAAGGGCACACGCATAAACCAAATCAAAACAGTCTACAGTCACCCCCAAGCATTAGCCCAATGCAGAAAATTCTTAGAACAGCACAAACTAAAAGCAATCTCCACATTCGACACTGCAGGCAGTGTAAAGATGATTAAAGAAGAAAACCTGATGGACGCCGCGGCAATAGCAAGCGAAAGAGCAGCCCAAATCTACGACATGCCCATACTCGCAAGAGAAATACAGGACACAAAAAACAATTCCACCAGATTCTTTGTCCTAGACAAACAGGACTCGCCATACTCTGGAGAAGACAAAACCTCAATAATCTTTGCAACAAAATCTATCCCTGGAGCACTCTACAAAATATTAGGAGAGTTTGCAGACAGAAACATAAACCTGACAAAAATTGAGTCAAGACCAACAAAGCAGACTCCATGGGAGTACCACTTCTACCTAGACTTTGAAGGTCACCGAACTGACAAACAGTGCCAAGAAGCCCTAGAGAGCATCAAAGACAAAACAGTGTTCACAAAAATACTGGGATCCTACAAGGCAGCCAAAAAACCAAACTTCAGCCTCTAGACATCATTAAAAAGCCGATACATGGCACGATAAGCTTGCTCATACTCAGGGTCCAATTCACGCAACCGTTTTTTAACCTGCTCCATCTTACCCGAAAAACTCACACAATCCTTAGTTTTGACCAGCCTAAGCCACTCTTCAACCGTACGTAAGAATAAAGCCTCAATTTTTTCCATTTCAGGCAAACTCATGTGAAGATTCGAGTAAAAACTAGGGTCCTCAGAAGAAACAGCCTCTGCCAAAGTCAACAACAACTTATACGTGGCTCCACCCACCTCATTAGCAGCAACAAAATTAGAGGAATTAATCAAAGCATCGCCAGCAACCAAACCCACAAAATGAGGAAAACCCAAAACCAAAGACATCAACTCATCATGCTTTCGAGGAGATAAAACAGACACCACTGCGCCCCGTTTAGCTAACCAGTCTCTGAATTCGTCAGCAAAGCGCTTTTCCTCGTCGCCTACTGGAGTAAGAACAAAATTTTGTCCATGAAGGCTTTTTGCGCCTGGACCAAAAACAGGATGTGTACCTAACGTAACTCCATGCTCCACATACTTGTGTAGCAGATTTACTGGAATCTCTTTGATGGAACCAATATCCATCACAACTTGATCTGGGCGCACATGCGAACCAATTTCATTCAAGACAGCATCTAAACTATCTAACGATACACATAACAAAATCCAGTCAGCACCGTCAAGAGCCTCCACATTGTTACGGGCAACCTCAACTCCAAACTCTGCCCTTAACGATTCTGCTTTGCTTTTTGTTCTACTACAAACAACAACAGAAAGCCCTTCAGTGCTAAAGACTCTCGCGAACCATCGACCCATTTTTCCTGCGCCAATAACCGCTACTCTCAAGGTAGAGCCTCACAGAGCTTCTCCAAGCCCTCTTTAATTTTGTCCTCGCCAACAGTTAAGGCTATCCTAAAGTATTCACGGTAATCTCCAAACGCAGTTCCAGGAGCCACAGCAACACCACGATCCAGCAGGTCCAAAGCAAAACGTTCAGAATCCAAGCCGTCAACTTTGGGAAACAAATAAAAGGGCGCATCAGGACGCGAAAACTGCATCTTCGACTTTGAAAGAACAGAGTAGGCAGCATCCGCCCGCAATTTAAACGTTCTTCGTATGTCATCTGCGATCTGTTTTCTAGTCTCCAAGCCTTTCAAGGCGCCGTACTGGATAAAAGCTGGAACACATGTTGTGGTTATTTGATTTAGTTTAATCATCCGTTTAGCCAGTTCTTTTTCAACAACAACATATCCAATTCTCCATCCAGTCATCAAAAATGCTTTTGAAAAACCGCTCACCAAAATATTGGATTTCCCATAATCCAATATAGAGTCAGCTTTAACGAAGCTTATGTCCGAGTAAACTTCATCTGACAAAACAGTAACGCCTTTGCTTTGGGCAATTTGAACAATCTCAGCAAACGTTTTGGAATCAATAACCTTGCTTGTTGGATTGTTTGGGCTGTTCAGTATTATCAGGCGTGTATTGTCATCAATTAGAGCCTCAAGCTTTTCAGGGTCAACCTTCCAGTTAGACCCAAGGTCACTTTTCAAAAACCTTGTTTCAACTCCAAGCTTCTTTGCGGCTAACTCATAGCTGGTCCAGTGAGGAGACGGAACAACCACATTCTCTCCCCGTTTCAACAACAAGAACAATGAGGAAAAAACTGCCCACTTCGAACCCGTTGTCACCACAACATTATCTGCTGACACCCCATGAATCACTGCCAACTCTTCCCGCAGCGCCTTCTCACCAGCAGCAGAAGAATACTTAGTCTTCCCCTGCTTCATAGCCTCGTACGCTGCTTCAACAATTGCAGGTGGTGTTGGCAGGTCAGGGTCTCCTAGATTGAATTTAATAATCTCTTTTCCCTGATTCTGAAGTTGTATTGCTTTTTCGCTTATTTCATACAGCATTATTCTTCACCTTCCGAAGGGACATAGAACTGACTGTTTTTTACTGAAGGATTGTGCAATACCTCTTTAAACCTTCTTATTCAGCACCCTGAACAAAAACGCTCAAAGCAATTATGTCTTTGAAGATAGCCTCAACTTTTTGAGGATTAAGACCAGATTCCAGCGCTTTTGCCATAACATGCAAGTAAACTTCATCTTCTCTACGATGATCCTTAACAGGTAAACCATTTTTTAATTTGAACGCCCCTATGCTTTTGCACAGGTCCATTCTTTCCTTCAACAGAAGGACAATCTTTTCATCAACAGAATCAATTTTCTTCCGTAGCGTCACTAGATTCTCCAACAGCCTCAACTCCCAAAACTTTAGGCATCAATCCTGCACGAAGTAGCTGATCAACCAAGATAATGGCAACAGAAGATTCAACAACAGGAACAGCCTTTGGCACAATACACGCATCATGCCTGCCTTTAACTTGAACTGTTGTATCTTTCATCTCCAGCAAATCCACTGTCTTTTGTTCCTTGGCTATAGATGGTGTCGGCTTCACAGCAACCCTAACTACAATTGGCAGTCCAGACGATAAACCGCCCAAAACGCCGCCAGCATTATTTGTTATTGCTTCGACTTCTCCATCTCTCATCGTATAGGAATCGTTATTTTGTGAACCCTTAAGCCGCGCAGCTTCAAATCCAACGCCAAATTCTACACCTTTAACTGCGGGAACACTGAAAAGAATCTTTGCAAGCTCAGCATCCAGCGAATCAAAAAGTGGCTCACCAACCCCCGGCAAAACATTCAAGGCAACACATTCAACTATTCCGCCTACGCTGTCGCCTTCGCTTTTGGCTTTCAAAATAGCTTCTTCCATCTTCTGTGCCACCGCCAAGTCTGGGCACCTAACAGAGCTTTCGTAAGTCTTTTCCTTAACATCCTCAAGAGACGGTGCTGCCCGCATTTTTACACATCCAATCTCAGTAGCATAAGCAAGAACTTCCATTCCTGCAAGTTGCAGCAACTTCTTGGCTACCGCACCAGCCATAACAAAAGCTGCAGTAAGTCTACCAGAGAATCTTCCCCCACCCCGATTATCATTAAAGCCCAAATACTTGATTCTGGCAGGATAGTCTGCATGTCCGGGTCTAGGAGTGTGTCGTATTGCATCGTAATCGTCAGAAATAACTTCCTTGTTCCAAACCAAAACACAGATTGGAGCCCCAGTTGTGAATCCCTCATATGTTCCAGAAAGAAGCTCAACAGCATCTTCTTCGCGTCTGGCAGAAACAATCTCCTCTTTTTTTGGTAACCGTTTGTCCAATTCCTTTTGGATGTCATCTACCGCGAGGGGAAGCCCTGCTGGACAACCATCTATTACTGCTCCGACGCATCTGCCGTGGCTTTCACCGAAACAGGTTACAACAAATTCTTTTCCTATAGAGTTAGATCCCAACAACATCCGCTCCTAACGCACGCAGGTCACTAAAGAACTGTGGATACGACTTATTTATACATTCAACATCCTGAATTTTAGTTTCTCCCTTAGCTCCAAGAGCCGCAACAGCACATGCCATTGCAATACGGTGGTCATTGTGTGGATTGATAGTTGTTCCACGTAATTGACCGCCACCGTTTATGGTTAAACCGTCCTCATTCACTATGATGTCAGCGCCCATCTTCTTCAGTTCCGTGCTTACAGAATCAAGACGATCTGATTCCTTGTATCTAAGACGCTTCGCATTATATATCTCCGAACGGTCACTAGCATAACACGCAAGAACAGCACAAACAGGAACCAAATCTGGAATATCCTTCGCATCAATATCAACACCAAAAAGTTCTCCCCCTTCAAGCATCACAGAGTCATCTCCAACCTTGACTGTTGCACCCATCTCCTGAAGTATGCCCAGTATTGACTTGTCGCCCTGACATGTAGTGTAATCCAGATTCTTCACGGTCACTTTTGATGAAGTTACTGCTGCGGATGCCAAAAGAAAAGCAGCAGATGAAAAATCTCCCGGAACAGTGTGGTCACATGGAGTATACGCTTGGTTTGCAGATATTCCTAGCTTTGAAAGATCATGATTAACGGAGCCTTCGATGCCGTGTTCAACCAGCACTTCAAGGGTCATCTCAACGTAGCCCCTAGACTCCAACGGGGTAGTGACAGAAATTTCAGTGTCTTCTTTTGCTTTTGGACAAGCAAACAGGAGCCCAGAAATGAACTGGGAGCTTACGTCGCCTCTTATCGAAGTTTTTCCGCCACAGATTCCGCCCCCATGAACCAAAACTGATGAGCCATCACTTTGGACACTAGATTCTACGCCAACTTGTTTGAGGCTTTCAAGAAGGGGCTCTATAGGTCTGCGCTTAAATGGCGCATCAAAAAGCAACAATGATGATTTTGGTGCAAGGGCAGCAACTGGAATCATAAACCTAAGAGTTGACCCAGACTCTTTGCAGTTTATAGGATGATCTGGGGTTTTGAGTGTTTGTTGTCCATGGACTGTCCAGCAGTTTTCATTTAATTCTGTTTTTGCTCCAAGCGCCTTCACTGCTTCAAGGGTAGCTTTTGTGTCGTCTGATATTAGTGGATTGAAGATTTTTGATGTACCATCAGACAGCAAAGAGGCAATAAGCATACGATGCGTGTACGCCTTTGATGGAGGAGCCGAGACCACACCCGCCAAATGTTTTGTGTTCCCGACTGTTACATCCATTAGTTAGCATACCACCCTAGCTTTTTCCAGATTAACACGTGCCTCCAAGATTTCGCCTTCACGCTTTTGCCAAACATTCTTCACAGCGTCTACTTTTTCGTCAGCAACAATAGCACAGACTGCAGGTCCAGTCCCAGATAAACCAGATGCAACCGCTCCTGCAGTTATGGCATCTGCGGCGGGGGATGGGTCGTAGCCTAATGCTGAAGAGAAAATCAATCCATTCAAGGTTAGCGCTGCCCAGTAGTTGCCATCCAAGGCTTGGTTGTAAACGATACTGACTGCGTCAGCCATAGCTTTCATTCGTTTCACATCTGAACCCACAGTGTAGGCTTTCTTGGGTGGAACATAAAACAGAACTGCAGGAGTTTCAGTCAACTCGAAACGTTTAACGATTTTTCGTTCAGTGTTGTCTGTGATTACAACACCACCAAAATATGAGGCACATGCATCATCAAAGGCACCAGTAATCGTAACTTTTGCGTCTAAAGCAGCGTCAACCCCAAGCTTAACCACTGTAACATCATCCAAGCTACGGTTTAGAGCAGTTGTGGTTGCCAAAGCTATGGCGTTTGCCGCTGCGCTGCTGCTTTTCATTCCTTTTGCTACAGGAATGGTTGATGTTGTTTCGACTTTGGCTCCAAACTCTTTTTCTAAACCAAAATGCCCTAGGACGCGCTCAACAGTTTTCTGTGCCAGAGCAGGATTCTCTGAAGAATCAGAACGGATAACAACATCTACGTGACTAACTTCGTCTGTGAGGGCTACAGCAGCTTTTGTCCACAGGTCAACACCCACGGCTGCTCCATTTCCAGTTGCTATTGCATTAATTATCGTGGCTGCACCATGAGATACTGCTTCAGCTTTTCCAGTCAACATTGAACACCCTGTTTCTTCAGTTGATTTAATGCTGCCGTTCGCATAACCGCAACGGGGGCAGGGCAGTTAGTCCAGATTTCAATCGCAACAGCGCCCTGATATATAAGCATCTCAAGCCCAGAAACAACCGTGGCGCCTGCAGATTGTGCATCTTTTAGGAGCCTTGTTTTGAGGGGGTTGTAGATTATGTCCATAACACACAAGTCAGAACGCAGTAAATCTGATGGAACTGGACTGCAGTCAATGCTTGGATGCATACCCACAGAGGTGGCGTTAACTAGAATGTCTGTAGTTGACAACTCATCCTTCAGAACGTTAGACGATAATGCTGTTCCTGTTACTTTTGCGTCACAACTCTGTAGCATTTGTGCTAATTGTTTTGCCTTCTTTGCAGTTCTGTTTAGGATAACAAGCTCATCCACATCTTGGGCTGCCTGATAGGCTATGGCTTTTGCTGCGCCACCTGCCCCGATGAGAAGCATTTTTTTCTCTTCAGGGTATACGCCGTTTTCTTGTAGGGCAACCATGGCACCAGCGCCGTCTGTGTTGTAACCAATCAGCTTTCCTTGATTATTCAGGATGGTGTTTACTGCACCAATGTTTTTTGCTGTCGTGTCCACCTCATCTAGGTAGTTGATAACAGCGTTTTTGTGGGGCATTGTAACATTCAACCCTTTAAGACCCAAAGTTTTTGTGCCCAAAACTGCGGTCTTCAATTCTGTGGATGTTACTGTGAAAGCAACGTAAACAAGGTTTAGGCCCAGTTCCTTGAAGGCAGCGTTGTGCATTACTGGACTTAGAGAATGCTCTACAGGGTCGCCGATGATGGCACAAACCTTAGTTTTTGCTGAAATCACCATTATTTTAGCCCCAATGTCTCGTATGCAAGCTTCATTTCTTGTATTGTTAATTGTCCTTTTGCAGTTTTTCTTTTTTCGTCAAGACAAGCAAAAGTAAAAAATGCACCAAAAACAGGAGACACCAACCTAGAATGCCCGCCAAGGTCACCCATAGCAAAACAGACCAGTTTGGCTTTCTTGGAAGCCTCGGAAACAAAATGTAAGGTTGTCAGGTTATCTTTCACACTGTTTGCTGTGGTTATTATCTTGCAGACATCAGCACCCAAAGCAAGCTCCTCATCTAAAACATTGTTAAGTTTGGCTATAGGAGGGGTTTGCTCAAAATCATGAAATGAAACAATGACTTTTGCTCCAGCTTTCTTTAGAGTAATGATTAACTGTTTTTGTTTTGGTACACCCAAGTGTACATCCACGTATGCAAATCCGCTTTTTGCGGCGGTAACCAAAATTTTTTGGCGCTCAGTTTCAGTTCCAGAAAAACCGCCATGCTGTTCTACTGATTTGTTTGTTGCTATAAGGGGCGTCTTGCTGCATGCTGGGATGTCTGCGATACGTTCATAGTTGTTGAGGCTGTCTAGTCTTACTTCTATTAGGTCTGCGTTGTGAGCCTCAGCTTTTTTTATTAGCTCAAAACATTCATCAACGGTCTTTGGGGGAACTGAAACACAGACCCTTATTGTCAACGCTCTATCACGGCTTCTTCTTTTACTAGTGTTCCGAAGTGTCTGCCGCCTTCTTCAACGCGAGCCATAATCTTGTCGCCCTTCTTTAGGTCAGTTACTGCTTTAGAGCCTTCGGGAGTCACAACACGTATTGTTTCGGCGTTCTGGGCAATCAACTTCAACGTTTTGCCGCCATATTCTGCCTCGATAAGAAGCATTGGTCGCCACTCAATCTTAGCCCGTGCAACATTAGTTAAACGAACAATACCGGCTCGATCCACAACAAGAACTTCTTCCCCAGACTTTAATTCTGACAAGTATCTGGTCCTAGCAGCAGAAGTAAGAGCATACAACGATAAAGGACCAGCATTCACCCTAAAAGGACGTGTTTCCACGTATGGGCTTTCATGAACCTCAGCCTGAACCAAAAAAAGTCCACTAGACTGGCAACCCAACAAGATGCCCTCTCCGGGCTTCATAAGCTCACAAGTATCAATGCAGGCTCGGGCGCCTGTTCCAATCTCTTTTACTTCAACAACCTCAACAGCAACCAATTCAAGAGCAACATTCGCCTTCTTGGCGAACTCTGCTGTATCTTTGAGTTCTTGGAGGCTAGCTGTTTTTAGAACTACACCATCTGAGCCAAGCTCCAAAGTTTCCAATGCAACTTTTGCCTCTTTTGTACTTGACACTTCTGCGAGCAACTTGGTTTTGCCGCGTGTCTTGGCGATTAGGTTCTCTAATGGAATTATTTTCCAGTCTGGAGTGCCAACAATAACATAATCACAGTTGAGCTCAGCCGCCTCTATGGCAGTTTGCTCATCTTTTTTGCCTTCGATAATTATTTTCACGGCAACGGTTTTGTCTTGTGTCTTTAAAGCTTTAAGTTTTCCAGAATCTAACACAGAAAGAACAGTTATGTCCGCGTCACCTGATGTAGAGGCAACTTTTACTCCAAAAGTTTTGGCTTTCGCTACATCAGTTCCATCAACCAACAAGACATCACAACTCTGAGCCGCAGACTTGAGCAGTTTGGTTTTCTGGTTTTCGGGAAGATTAGCATCTATTTCAAGCCAAAGTTCTTTCATTTTATTCACCAAGAATCTTCATGGCTTCAGCGACGGTAGCATTCTCATGGACAATAGCTGAGAGCGCCTTCACCATCTTTGCGGGGTCATTGTGCTGAAACACATTTCTGCCAATAGAAAGCCCTGCTCCGCCAGCAGATATGGAGTCTTTCACCATCTGCAAAACGTCCTGTGTGGTTTCAGCTTTAGGTCCACCAGCGATAATAACTGGAACGGGACAGCTGTCTACAACTTCTTTGAATGATTCGGCATCGCCAGTGTAGTTTGTTTTGATAATGTCGGCTCCAAGCTCAGCTCCTAAACGGGCTGCATGAGCAACAACATCCACGGCATGAGAATCTTTGATGCTTGGTCCTCGGGGATACATCATAGCCAACAAGGGCATTCCATAATCGTCGCATTCGCAAGCTACCATACCCAACGTTGAAAGCATCTGTGCTTCCTCGTTAGCGCCAATGTTAATGTGCACCGAAACAGCGTCTGCGCCCAAACGGACAGCATCAGCCACAGAACAAACTTGCACCTTGTTGTTTGGGTCAGGACAATGCATAGTAATGCCTGACAAGTGAACAATCAAGCCAGCGTTTCCAGCATCAACAGTCTTTGCTATTCCCCTGTTGACTACAACTGCATCAACATCACCAGCTAGCAGCTTGTCTATGATGCTTTGCATGTTTACTAGTCCCTTAATTGGACCGACTGTTACGCCATGGTCCATCGGAACAATCACTGTCCTGTTGTCTTTTTGGAAGATTTTGTTTAGTCGTCTTTTTTTACCCGAGTCCAAAGGTTTCAATCTCCTTTAGATGAATTTTTTTACTTTCAAGTACTCCGCATTAAGGACGCCGCATCCAGCAGCTCCCCGTATGGTATTGTGCCCCAGAGCAATAAATTTCACCCCACCCAACACAGGGTCTTTGCGTAGTCTACCCACCACAGTGCTCATACCATTACCCTCCATCCTATCCAATCGTGTTTGTGGGCGGTCATTCTCCCACGTAACAACAACTGGTTTTTCTGGTGCAGAAGGAAGTTTTAGCTTTTGGGGTTCACCAACAAAGTTTTCCATAGCCTCAGCTACAGCATTGGGCTCCGCCTGCTTTTTTGTCTCAACGAACACTGCCTCCATGTGACCATCAAGTGTCGAAACACGATGACAACTAGATGAAACCTTAAAGTCTGCAGGCTTTGATGCAGTGCCCAAAATCTTTTGGGTTTCGGTTTCCATCTTGTCCTCTTCGCCGCCAATAAAGGGAATAACATTATCCACTATGTCAAGGGAAGCTACACCGGGATAACCAGCGCCTGAAATTGCCTGCATCGTAGAAACAATGAGGCTATTGATCCCAAACTCATCATATATAGGCTTCAGTGGAAGGGTTAGAACTGTTGTGCTACAGTTTGGGTTTGTTACAATAGCACCGTCCCATTTTCTTCGTTTGCGTTGATCCTCAATGAGGCTAATGTGACTACAGTTTATCTCAGGATTCAACATAGGAACGTCAGGGTCCATTCGGTGGGCAGATGCGTTGCTAACAATTACGTATCCGGCAGAAGCGAATGATTCCTCTACCTTTCCTGCAACATTAGATGGCAATGCCGAAAAGACAATATCAACATCCTTAACTGCGCGTGGGTCGATGTCTACAACGTCCATGGATGCAACAGATTCGGGAACTGGTGTTGATTGTCTCCATCGAGATGCTTCACCGTATGTTCTTCCAGTGCTTCTTTCTGAGGCTGCAACAGTTGTAACCTCAAACCATGGGTGCCCATCTAACAGTTGCACAAATATTTGTCCAACATTGCCTGTTGCACCTAATACCGCTGCTTTCAACATTTTAGTCACCTTTCAATGCGTTTCTAACTAATGTTAGAGCTTTCTCTTTTTCGTTCCATGTTACAAAGAGAAGAATGCTAGAAGTGATTGTCATGAGTCCAAAAATGTTGATACGATTTAATCTCAGAGCCTCGGATATTCTTCCTGTGAGACCCGGAGTTTTTTCTAAGCCAACGCCCTTGATTTTAAGGAAGGCTAACTGTTTTCTGACAGACATAGCCAGCGTCTCCTCGTGATTCAAGATTACATCATGCACCTTTTCTAGAAGTATTTGGGAGTTAGAGTTCTCCGAGGCGTACAGTATCATAGAATCATAATTCAATGATAATCCCAGCAGTTCTGCGTGGTCTTTCACTGTTTCCGCAAGCTCTTTTATAACCTGAGGATTTGCAGAAACTCCTTTACCTACAACAGTAATTGACAAAGCAGGAGATGGACTCGCCAACTCCACATCCAAGTCTGTTGAAAGAGCACCTTTAATTATAGTTCCCTCCGCAGTTAGATTACCATGAGTGTTCTTTATTACCCTAACTTTTACAGATGCATCCTTGTATCGCAATGCTTTTCTGTGAATGAACTTTGTACCCGAATCAGCTAACCCAACCAAAGTATTCACATCAATCTCTGCAAGCCGCTTAGGAGCATTTATCACTTTGGGGTCAGCAGTCATTATTCCTTCAGCGTCGGTAACTAGGATAAGCTCATCTGCTTCTAAAGCCTTCGCTAAGATGAAGGCAGTTGTATCGCTTCCTCCCCGGCCCAAAGTGGTCACACGATTGGTTTTGGTTCTACCAACAAAACCAGCAATCACTGGAATGACACCTTTCTCAACAATAGGAAGTACATTCTTTGCAGCCCGTTCATAGCATATATCCAAGATTGGGTTAGCATCAGAAAATGAGTCGTCTGTTATGATAGGCCACTCAGGGTCATGTGGGTCCACGTACCATGAGTTCACGCCTTGTGCCTTCAATGCAGCAGCGATAATTCTAATGCTGGTTCGTTCACCCATCGCCAAAATCTCATCTAAATCTTTCTTATGTAACCTACCATTAGAGCTGTTTTTGGCTGCATTAAAGAGCGTGTCAGTGGTTTTTCCCATAGCCGAAACAATAACGGCGATTTGGGTACCCTTTTTTGCTTCTTCAGCAACTGCCGTAACTGCCCTCAATATACGTTCGTGGTCTGCGAGGCTAGAACCCCCGAATTTAACCACAATTCTGCGGTTTTTTTCAATATTTTTGTTCATAACAACTAAACACTCCAAGAAGCCCAGAAAGCTAAAGACGTTAAATTTCAGCTAGCTGGGCTTAGTTATAAAAGAAATAGCTAAAGCTATAGAACATCGAAGAATCAGTTAGTGAAGTCATCGAGTGGCTATTCATAGGCCCAGTTTCCTTGACTGACAGAAGAACTATTTTCCAATATAAAAAAATATCGTATACCAAAAATAGAGCAAAAAGGCGACTCCAAAGTACGCCCTTGCCAATACTGCTTGAAGTTTTAAACATATTTACTAAGATGCTCTTTTGCTTCACTAACACTTTGGAAACCGTACTTGATTTCCTTAAAGCTCTGCCTTAATTTGATGACATCTTTTCGTACTTCTTCGGGAGTCCTGTTGGCTTTCACAACATCCAAAATCAAGGAGCACAGATACTCTATGTCTTTGGGTTTGAATCCTCTGCGGGTCACATCTTGAAAACCAATACGAAGCCCCGAAGGATCGCCATGATTATGCTGGTTATCATAGGGCAAAAGATTCTTGTTCATAACAATATGAGCATCCTCAAGACTAAACGCAAGCTTCTGTCCACCACCATACTCTCTAACATCAACAGTGATTTGGTGAGAACACGTGAAACCATTTTTCTGTCCCAAAACCTTCACGCCACTCTCGAACAGGCACTTGCCCGCAGTCTGGGCATTCTTAATTGTCTGTTTAGCTAACTCTTTACCATACAGTTTTAGCTCCAATGCAGCCAAGCCCAATGCAGGAAGTCGTCCAAGATGAGTGTTTGAAGCACTCAACGGAAAAACTGCATGCTGAACCTTTTTTATTGCTTTTTTCATTCGTTCATCTTCACAGTTTGCGAGAATAACTCCACCTTGTGGTCCTGGAAATGTTTTGTGAGTTGACGCAGTTATGAAATCCACTCCATCTCCGAAGGGGTCTTGGAATTCTCCGCCTGCAATCAAGCCCAAGACATGAGCTGCATCATAAACAACGTAGGCGCCAGTTTCTTTAGCAACTGTTGCCAGTTCTTTAACTGGGTGCGGAAACGGGAATACACTTCCTCCAAAAGTCACGATGCCAGGTCTAGCTGCGTCGATTATGGTTGCAGATTTTTCGGGGTCAATGTTTAGTTCGTCTATATTGTAGGCATGGTTGATAGTCTCTAATCCTAACACTTTACCGGCTAAACCAGAGTAGTCGTGAGTAATGTGAGCCCCAGCGCTGAGAGGCAAAACAACCATCCGATTATTTTTTGTAGCCAACGAAATGCCTTTGAATGTGGCAAGATTTGCGTGGGTACCAGAAACAAGTCTAACGTCAGACCAATCACAACCGAACAGGTTTTTCATCAAATCGGCTGAGTAGTCCTCAATTTTTGTCATGAATTTTTGACCTTGATAGTGCCGTGCTTTGACATGTCCCGCAAGATCGTTTTCTCCCTCTGCGTATCTGGATTCCAAGTCTTTTGACAAACTTAGCATTTCATCTACTGCAGGAGATTTGAGTCCCTCGCTTGCAATCAGATTTACGCACTCTTCTCCACGGTAACGTTCATGGTCTTCGCTGGATTTTATTAAGCCTAGAGCTAATTTCAAGAAGTTATCTTCCATCGCCCGCTTTCCTCCAAACATTTCCTTCAGGGCACTTTGTTGCTTTCTGAGCATTGCGTCACTTATTTATATTTCTTCACATGAAAACCGTAGCAACCGCGCCATTAGCTACAGGTTTTTGGCCGACAGTTTCATGAAGAAGTGACTGTAGTATAAGTCAATATTTTGATTTCATAAAACTTTTCTTTATTTTCAATATCGATTTAAGTGGTGCAACCGATATGAGTGAACGAAAACTCCACTACGGAGTACGCCTGACCTCTGACCAGCTTAAATATTTGAAGACTGTTGGTAAGCCTTCAGAATGGATACGTGAAGCAGTAGACGAAAAAAGAAGGCGCGAAGAAAAGAACCACAGATCAAAATAAGCTGACTAAAAAAGTTAAACCATACGAACTCAGGTTACACAAAAAACAAAAAATGTTACATGTTGTCTAGCATGTCCGTTGCATTCATAAGTTGTAAAGTATTTGTCTAAATGAACCTGAAATTCTTTAATCATTAACTACAATCAATTTCTTAAGTAATATATGGAAAGCCGACAGAAAAATGCCGAAAAAATTCTTTCTGAAAAAGAGTTGTTTCTAAAAAGTGTCGGATTCATCACATATTTCAGTATTTGCTCCGACACATTTTTATATATGGTCAGTGAAATGCTCTCATTGAGAGTGATATTGTGTCGGGATATGACGGTAAAAAACCGGAAACAAGAGAAGAATTCACAAAATTGCTGGCGACAGCTAAGAAAGAAGAAAGACAATTAAGAAGATCACGGGGGAGCAGGTCAACTAAACCGACAATCAAGGGCACAGCGGACATCATGGGAATTCACCGTGACACGCTGTATCAGTGGATGAGAGAGTTTGATGTTGACTTTTCGGATGTAGATGAAAGGGATCTGCTTTTTGAAGGAGCCGCAAAACGCAAAGAATCCACATATTTGATTGGCGAGGCATTAATGGGCGAGGGAACAGAGGTTGCCCACGTGGATTTGCTGATTGGTGACAAAGACGGCCCTGTTGGAACTGCTTTTGCTAACGGTTTGTCGAATTTATCTGCAGGGCACACTCCGCTTTTGGCAGTTATACGTCCAAATCTTCCACCTAAACCGCACACGCTTATTGTGCCAAAAGTTACTGTGAAGAATATGGAGCAGACGGGAAAGATTTTTGGTCCTGCTCAGGCAGCTGTTGCAAAGGCGGTTGCGGATTCTGTTGAGGAAGGAGTTATTCCGTGGGATAAAGTTGATGATTGGGTAATTGTTTGTAGCGTCTTTATTCATCCTCAGGCTAAAGACTACCGAAGTATCTATCATTATAATTATGGAGCAACAAAACTGGCGCTGTCAAGGGCTTTAGATAACTATCCGTCGTTAGATAAAATCATGTATGACAAAGACCGCGCAAAGCATCCGATAATGGGCTTTAAAGTGCCACGTTTATGGAGACCACCCTACTTGCAAATAGCTTTGGACAATCCTAATTTGGAGGGCGTTAAGAGAATCGTAGCTGAACTACCAGAGAGCGACAGAATAATCTTAGAAGTTGGCACACCTCTGCTGAAAAAGTATGGAGTAAACGTCATCCGCGATTTGAGGAAAGTTGCCAAGGACATGTTCATTGTAGCTGACCTGAAGACACTGGATGTTGGAAAAGTAGAAGTTGACATGGCATTTGAGGAAACAGCCGATGCAGTTGTAGTTGCTGGTTTGGCAACAACCGAGACCATAGACAAATTCATAAAGGAAGCAAAAAGGCTAGGAATCTACGCGATAATGGATTTAATGAACGTTGACGATCCCATAGCAAAACTGCGTTCACTCAAAAAATTGCCTGATGTTGCAATACTACATCGCGCCATAGATGCTGAAAAAACAGGTAAAACACGCTGGGACATAATCAAAGAGATGAAACAAACATTCCAGAACCAGAAATGTTTGGTGGCAGTTGCTGGCGGGATAACTCCAGAGACTGCACCTGAAGCGTTGGCAAACGGGGCAGACATCATCATTGTCGGACGATATATAACACAATCCAAAGACGTAGAGAGGGCAACAAGAGAGTTCTTAAAGAGCACACGAGAAATGGCGCAAGACATTGACCTCTTCAGAGTACACGTAGAGTAAAAGGGAAGCGCCCCCCCTTTCTCCTCTTTTTTGTTTTAACTTAAGATTTTTTGGCTATAGCATCAATTTCCAGTAATACACCAGTCATGAGACCTGCTTGTACTGTAGTTCGCGCTGGCGGATTAGCCTCAAAGTATCTGCTGTATATGCGATTAAAAGATTGAAAGTCGTCGAGGTTACTGAGTAACACGGAGGTTTTCACGACATCATTTAATGTTAGGTCTATGCTCTCAAGGATATTCTTTAGGTTCTCTAGCACCTGAACTGTTTGGACCTCGATTCCGCCCTCAACAACTTTTGAGGTCTTTGGGTCTATAGGGATTTGACCAGAAACGAAAACAAAATCACCACTAATTATAGCCTGCGAGTATGGTCCTACAGGCTGTGGAGCCTTTTTTGTGAAAACAACTATTTTATGCAAATACACCATTCCTCGTTAAGTTCTCAGTAAAAAGATAATATATGATTTTGGAAAACACCAAAACTGCCATCCAGTTTGGACATAAATTGTTCAGTTTATTTTTTAAACAGATATTCTGTTAACTTATAGCTTAACTGCTATTGTTGATTTTAGTTTTAATTCATTATCGAATACATAAAACATTTATGCGCCGTAATTCAAAAAAAGAACGGTTATTTGTTATGACAAATTTGCCCAAGTTAGGTGATAAACTTCCAGTTGACAAGATTCATGTTAGCCCTTGTAATGTTAGGTATGGGGAACCTAGAGGCGATAGTGAAGAGGATAAGATTCTTGAAGAGAGCTTAAAACATAACAGAATCAGAAATCCCGTTCAAGCGCGTCCAGAAGGTGACGGATACGGCGTTTATGTTGGAGCTGGACGATTAATTCTAAGAAGCAAATACACCAAGCACCTCATAGTTGGCGAAGAAATAGTAATAAAAGACGTCACAGAAGAAGAGGCGCGACTAGCAAGCTTCACAGAAAACAACCCTTACCTAAAAAGAACCATGCACCCAATCACATACGCAGAACAACTAAACAAGCTCGTAGCCCCAATGAGAGGCACAATCAGAATCAAAGCAGAAAGAATAGGACTATCACCCGCAACACTCAGCCAATACATGACAATCCTAGAAGGATTAACCTCACAACAACTAAGAACAGCACTCAAAAAACATGACATCCCATACAAAGGAAAAAGCCACAACGACCCCCACAGCATACTAGGACTAGCAAAACTCAAACTAACCAAAGACAAACAAGAAGAACTAGCCCAAACACTAACAACAGAAGGAACCGAAACATTCTGGACCCAAATAGACACACTAAGCACAGGAAAACAAAAAAGAGGACTGCAAAAAGGCACTTTCGATGTTGACCGTATCACTTGGAATAAAAGAAATGAGTTTGACGCCAAAAGAAGCTCTACAATAGACCAAGCAGCAAAAAACAAAGGAATGACACGCGCAGAATATACAAAACAAAAACTATTAGACCATTGGAACGAAATAGAAAAAGACGCACAAACAAAACAAACCACCTAAATTACTTCTCTGATTGTTTAGACTTTTTAGAATCGTTAGACGTAACGTTACCCTCACTGTGAAATAACATATACTCTTCTTCTTTTTCTTTAACGTCAATCTCGAAAGAATATTTAACACGAATACCATCCGTTTGTTTATGACTCTCTTTATTCGCTAAAAATTCTTCATCCCAATAACCAAAGATAACTGGAAAACCTGCTTCAATCAAGGAAACTTCCCAAGTTTTGTCTAATGCTTTCGCTGCTTCACAAGTTACATCTTTTCGTTCTCTAGAATCACCAAAAAATTCAGGTTCAAAAATCTCCTCAACCTGTTTTTGGTCCACAGAAGGCTTGTTATAGACGGCTCTAAAACATTCAATATAATTTCCCAATTTTCGTTTAATAGCTTGACTTCTGTTTCTTATTGTAACTGTAGAAACTCCACTGATTTTTTTAATGTCTAACTGCCTAATACATAAATCACGATTATTAGGAATAGCTCCCGCAATATATACTACTCCAGCAGCTACAGCAGAAGGCGATTTGCCAACATGTAACCTTTTAGCTTCAACTTCTATAGCTAATCTCAATGCAAATCCTTTAAGCCTTTTTGAGAAATTTAAAGTATCACAAAAATAACTAACAGACGCAGCAATCCCAAAATTGCACTTTTTTGGCGTTAGTTTATATTTTGAAAGAATTTTTCGATAATGATGATTAAATTTCCGTTCAAACCGTTTACTCAACCCAATTTTTCTTAAAAAAGTCTTTGTATTCATCGAAACAACACATTCATTAACATTCATTGAAACATAGATACAGGCAGAAGCGAAAATTAGTGAGCCAAATTCTTCTCTATAAGTATCTCCAAAAAGAGCCAAAGCAAACTCAATCACGGTTTTAGACAGAAAAACACCTTTATTTTCTAAACAATCTACTAACCTCAAAACATCTCCGTGTTCTTTCTGTTGTGTCTTTTTCGTCACGTTTATTCTTCCAACTTCGAGCAATATATTAGTCATTATTACCAGAATTAAATAGATTTGGATGACGTTTTTTTATGACGATAAGCATTTTAGCTAAGTCATCTGCTATCTTTTCTTCTGCAGGAGATAATGAAAACAAATCTTTCTCGGCATATTCAGAGTTGAATTTAGAGGCATATACAACGTAACTATCTTTAATTTCAAACTCCACATCTTCAATACCTAAATCAAACTTTTTAATCTGTGCCCAACGGCATTTCTCAGTATCGAGCACATACTTTCCATCAAGTGTTCTTACTAATGTAAAACAAATTTTTTTCTTTCTTTTATTTTCCAAAATTTAAGTTCCCTTCTTTTTGGATTGTTTTGGCTTTAATGTAACGTTACCATTAGTGATTACTTCTAGTTTATCTCCTAGTTTTAGATCAAAATAATCAATCCAACCTTTAGGCAAGGTTACGCCTAAACTGTTCCCAATAGCAACAAGTTTTCGAGTTTCTTTTTGTGGCATTGAATCTCTCCATAAAAAAGTGATGTGTTATAATCTTAATAAGTATTCCTGTTATAACAAAAGAGGGTTTTCACAAAACTAAAGGAGATGTCCGCCGTCCTCCCCAGCAAAAAGGACGGCGGGAGCAGATATTTTTGTGTGTCGTTGGTTTCGCACAGGACTAATTAATAAATGTACAGACTTTATTTAAAAAACTTTTCCTCAAAAAATAGGGAGAAACCGCCTCAGTTGGTTTCAAACACGCACATCACAATAATAAACGCATTAAATCAACGGCAACGTCTTGATGCTTTCTAGCCTTAATCACTTATAGTTCCTGAGACACTCCTATAAATGGCTCAAC